>JAKSLV010000025.1 GCA_024401025.1 Bacteroidales bacterium | reverse complement strand
GTAAAGCCTGCCAAGAAGAAATAATATTATAAATCACGAACACATACATCAGCAGCGCCGCAATTATGGAAATCCAGATTGCGGCGTTCCTGTATAATGGCTCGTACGAGAGCTCTATCTCATGCTTGCCGGCAGGCAACCTCAATCCCGAGAAGCCAACATCAAACTTAGAAAGGCTGCAATCATGGCCATCCACCTTGCAATGCCAGGCCTTGTCGTATGGGATGGTGAGAACCATCAATTTATCTTTGGAAACGCTGATGCTTCCCTTTATATGATTATGCGCAAATGACGAAACCTCAAGAGATTCGCTAATAGCGGATTTAGCAATGGAATCGTATTTATCGTTGCTGATAGACGACAGATAGTCGGGACGCATGATGTCGGCCACATCTATATGCTGGAATCCCGAGAGGTCCAAATCGGAATCCGGCGAAACTGATGCCAAAAACAAAAGGGCAAGGCTCTGACGGTAACTCTCATGCGATGCGTAATAGAGTCCTGCGGCCACCCAATGGGCATACTCGGCAGGCATTTGAGGATAAAGGAACTCCTTGATATCGTCATAACTGCTGAACTTCATATCCAGAAGCTTGCCGAAAACAGCCTCCACGTCCTCTCGGGGCTGAAGTCCGGCATCGTTGAGACGCTTGATTACATGATCGAAATGCGGCTGACGCACCGTAAATGTAAGGAGCTGCCTAAACTCGTCGTCGGTCATATATTTATCAACCGTGAAACCCAACGGGAACGGATTGTTGAAACGGAAAACCATATTGTTTCCACACTGCCAGTGGCTGGAATTGGCGAGCAGCGGCTTTGGAACGTTTATCGTATCCAGTTTATTGGAAATCAAATATTTAACGCCCATAAAATTCATAGAGAAAAGGTCGTAGTTTACGCCCTGAATCCATCGTGAATCGCCCTCCACATCAGGACAGGCCATGCCGATAGACTGCAAAAACCTTACGTACTCGGGCTGATTGAACGAATTGTAGCCCATAGTGGAAAAGAATCCCAACACCTGATTATAATTGGAAGATGTGTGACGCGATTTGCCAAGATGATGATCGGTGATTACGCGGTAAAACTGCGACGAATCCTTGCTCCTGATATCATCGAGAGTAGACGAGATGCCGTTGTCGTAGTTGGCCTTGCTGAGGTCGAGATCGATAGTGCTTACACAACTGCGCCCGTCAAAAACAGAATCCGTTAGAACAAAAACTTCAAATAACGATAGAGAACATATCAGAACCTTAGCCAATTGTCTATTGGAAGAATTATTCAGCAACACCAGCAAAACCACATTAAGCAGCATCAGGGCAATGCCGAAATACATTATCCAGATATTCTGCAAACCCTCGATGAAATCCAGCGCGGCTATGTTTCCGGAATGTATCCACAGAAGCATGAAACACAGCACGCCGGTAACAAGCAGAAGCGGAAGATTCAATCGGCGCCTTGTGGCAAGCACATTAAGGCTCTGGGCCATAAGCATCAGCATCATGAAAATAAAGAAGAAATTGATGCCGTAGCGGAAGTAATCTCCGGCATGCAGAAGTATCAGCTGTCGCAATGGATTGATGAGCAGCACCATAAGCCAGAAACCGAGAAACGAGGCATAGAGAATGCGTTTTCTGTTGCTGATATAGAGAAATATCTGCGGGAATACCAGCAGGGTGATTATTCCGCAATAGATGGCGGGAGCCTCAAGAAAGTTGTTCCACTGGCTGATGAAAAACTCGTTGTTGATTATGTTGTGACCGAAAAGCCTGAGTATCAGCGAACTCATCATCTCGCCATCGACCAGGAAACTTGTGGAGAAATCGTTGATGTCGTTGGCGCCGGTCATTCGCGGAGTGTTTAGCTGAATGGTAAGGCTATTGAGCAGCGATGGCAGATTCACCAGCAAGCCAAGCAATCCCATGCCTACAACCCACAAAACAGTTACACCGGCTTTCTTGAAGGAATACTTTAAAAGTATCATTCTGAATATCAGATATATGGCTATAAACAGTGAGCATAGGTAAAGCTGATACGGCTGACTTGCCAGCATAGCCGCTGCAATGGCCATAAAGTACCTGCGCCTGCCATGGAGAATCTGCTCAATAGAGAAAAGATAGAACGCCAGATAGAATCCGTACATCTCGATATTCCATATAGAGAGCACCACTATTCCGCCCGAGAAGGCGGCAAAGATTCCGGCCAACATAGAAGCAAACCTGCCCACATTAAGCTCCCTGATCCAAAGGTATGTGAATATGCCCGTTCCAAGAAAGGATATCAGAAACTTGCCATAGAAATATGTGATTGCCAGGCCCTTGACACCGAAAAGGCTAAGCATCAGCCTGCCTATCCAAAACATCACGAAGCCGATGGGATCCAGCGGAATATTCTGAACGTAGGAATTGCCAGCCGCATGATAGAAGGAATATGTACTAAGCAGCCCTTCGTGGCTAAGCGACTCATCCACAAACCATTGTGGAAGATACGATGTGTAGGAGTCGTCGGCAAAGTCGGTGAATACAAACAGCCTGTCGAGCGAGAAAAACTGCCACATCGACATCATTCCCACCAGCAAAATCATCCCCGAGAGAACGAGAACGGTGTTTTTGCGAAAAAAAACTGAAAATTTGTTTTCCATAAACAAAAAATTTGCTTAATTTGAAATAGCGTTTGGAACGCAGACGGCCGTGCAGATCAATAAAAAATCTGTGAAAATCCGCACAATCTGTGCAATCTGTGTTCCATTACAACAATGCAAAATTACGAAAATAAATGGATTTGCCCAAATGATAACCATACCATTCAACAAGCCTTTTCTATCGGGAAACGAGACCAGATACATTGAGCAGGCCGTAAAATCGGGAAAGATTTCCGGCAACGGAATCTTCACTCAGAAGTGTCAGCAGTATTTCGAGCAGAGATACGGCTTCGGCAAGTGCCTGATAACCACCAGCTGCACCGACGCCCTGGAGATGGCCGCCATACTCTGCAACCTGAATCCCGGCGACGAGGTGATAGTGCCGTCATACACATTCGTGAGCACAGCGCTGGCTTTTGCTAGGCAGGGCGCAAAGTTGGTGTTTGCTGATTCGTCGGCCGAAAACCCCAACATCGATCCCGACAGCATAGAGGGCCTCATCTCCGAGAAAACAAAAGCCCTGGTGATAGTGCACTACGGCGGCATGGCGTGCGATATGGACAGAATAGTGGAAGCTTCAGCCCGCCACCACCTTATATTGATAGAAGACTGCGCCCAGGCCATCTGCTCGCAATACAAGGGCAGGCCGCTTGGCAGTTTCGGGCAGATGTCTACTTTCTCGTTTCACGAAACCAAGAATGTGATTTGCGGCGAGGGCGGCATGCTGGCCATCAACTCCCCTGCCCTATTCCACCGCGCCGAGGTAATCTGGGAAAAGGGAACCAACCGCGCCGACTTCTCGCGCGGAATCGTGAGCAAATACGAGTGGATGGATACCGGAAGCTCTTTCCTGCCATCGGAGATAACGACCGCTTTTCTATGGGGTCAGCTGGAAAACTGCGACAACATCCAGCGCCGCCGTATCGCGATTTGGCTGCAATATTACGGGCTGTTGCACGATAGATTGTCGGATATCGGAATCTCAACAAGCAATATCGCCCCATACGCCACCTGCAACGGACACCTATTTTATTTATTATGTAGGAGTTACGACGAGAGAAAACGCCTCATGGAACATCTCGGGGGAAACGGCATTCTAGCGGTATCGCACTATCTATCGCTGCACCGAAGCCCATATTACCGGCAAAAACTTAATTCCGGGCCATCAATCCCCGAACTGCCCAACAGCGACCGCTACGAAAAAACACTGCTCCGTCTCCCACTCTATTACGAGCTGGAAACGGAGCAGGTGAATCATATCTGCAATCTGATATTACAATTTTATAATCTGTCATGAAGACGCATCGCCGTTAGAGACGCACGGCCGCTAGAGACGCACGGCCGTGCGTCTCTACATTAACCTTGTGGATATTTTGCGATAAGCTCGCGCATCTTGTTGAGGACATCCTCCAGCTGGAAAGGCTTGCTTACGTAATCGTCCATGCCAACTGAGAGGCAGTGCTGCTTGTCGCCGGCCAGGGTGTTGGCGGTAACGGCTATGATGGGGACGTGCTTGCCCGACGAAATCTCGCCGTTGCGTATCTTCTGTGTGGCCGCGTATCCGTCCAAAACAGGCATCTGGATATCCATAAGCACAACGTCGTAATTGTTTCGGGCCAGCATGTCGACACATTCCTGTCCATTGGCAGCCAGTGATATCGACTTGACGTGTTTCTCCAGGCTGAGGCTCATAACCTTCTGATTGATAGGATTATCATCGCATACCATAACATTTACCTCAGAGAGGTCTTTCTGTTTTACGGTGCTGGTGTAGCCTGTGGTCTCGTTGGTAACCACCTGGCCTGATACCGCCGCATTGGCAGCCGGCAGCTCCTCCTCGCCATCGAAACAGATATTGAAATATATGCAGGTCATGTCGTCGTCGATGCGGCGCTTGATGCTTCCGTGCAGATTCTCGATAAGCCTCTTGGCTATCACTAGCTCTGGAACATCAGCCTCAGAAAAATCGTCCATCACGATATCCGACTTGATGTCGAAACGGTATTTCACTGGGTTTATCGGAATCCTTACCCTGTTTACGGCTATCGTAACATTGGCAGGAAGCTTGTCCTTGGGAGTATGCTGAAGGAAAAAGTCGAACACGTTCAGGAATATGCGCCTTATCTTTACGGCATTGCCCTTGAGCTTTGGCAGCTGACCGTGCACCTCCAGTTTCACCTCCAGATTCTGGGTGAACTCTCCGGTTTGAGTGATAAGCTGCTGAAGATCAAATGTTGAGATCTCCTCTATCTCGTTGTCAGACTCGTGCGATCCGCTGCTTGCGCCATCGCTCTCCTCGTCTATTATCTCCACAATGTCGGTGATGGTTTTCACTGATGCTATCAGAGAATCTATAAGCTGCTGCTTCTTGGCAGGCTCGTTGTTTTCCGATATGATGTTGGCAATACCGAGGATATTGCTGAGAGGGGTACGGATTCTGTGGGAAAGCTTGGATATAAACTCCTGTTTCTTCTTAACATTGTTGTCGAGAGCGGCTATAGACTCGTCGTTCTGATGCAGGATCATATTGCAGAATTCTATGCAGATGGCCACCATGAAACAGGCGAACACTGATGCTCCCGCAAACACTATCATCGAGATGGGATCTGTGGGACCCAGCAATGCAAGCACCACGCCATGCAACGCCAGGAACACTATGGTGATTATGAGCGCCATATTGCGCTCCACAGCGCACACGGCATACATGGGCACCACCAGCGCCAACACGCTGAAAACAGCCAGAGTTGGGAACACGAACTGCAAGCCCAACGACGCGGATATGGCGGCAATAAGGCCCATCACCGACAGAGTCTTTAGCGGAAGTTTCTTGCCCAAAAGATATAGCACAAGAAAAACAATGCTGCATCCCAGCGGCACAAGATACTGCAGGGGTGTCATCGCAAAAGCCAGCGCTATCAGGGCTACAAGGAACAGAATAATCGCTACAAACATGTTCAGCAGGCTGTTGAGCATCTGCGCAATCCTGTTTCTGTTTCCGGAGTCCTCCTGATAACAGTTGGATTTCAATAATGTTAGAATCTTTGTAATCATAGCATCAGTATTATTGGGTGCTAAGATAATAAAAAAATTATTACAATATTCTAATATCGTTAATTATTTTCTCTAATAATAAAAATAAGCTACAATAACAAAACAAGCCAAAGCCGCAATCAACGAATATCGATTTCGGCCTTGGCTTATAATGATTATTGTGATTTCAACGAATTTAAAGTTTCGCACAGATATCACAGATTTCTATTAGATAATAGCACGTAAAAGAAATAATAATCTGTGAAAAATCAGTGTCATCGATGCTATAATAACAATTCGTTGAACTTACTGTACAGCTGCGTGGCGGGCTATTTCTTTCTGGCCTCGCGGCGTGGAGTATCAATGTTGTAGTGGAGGCCGATGCTCTCGCGGCGGCGGCGCGCGCTCTTGATAACGAGGAATGCGGTGTTGATGGCGTTCCTAAGCTCGCAGAGAGGCACTGTAACCTTGCTGCGCTTGTAGAGCTCCTCGGTCTCGTTGTAGAGGATGTAGAGGCGGTCGAGGGCGCGGTTCATCCTAAGGTTGCTGCGCACGATGCCCACGTAGTAGGTCATTATCTGCTGAAGCTCCTTGAAAGTCTGGGTGATGAGGATGTTCTCCTCGTTGGTTACGGTGCCCTCGTCGTTCCACTCGGGAATGTCGTAGCAGAAATCGAGAGTCTTTATAAGCTCCTTGCTGTGCTCCACCGATCTGTGAGCAAACACCAGAGCCTCCAGCAGCGAGTTGCTGGCCAGACGGTTGGCGCCGTGGAGTCCTGTGCACGATGTCTCGCCGCCGGCGTAGAGGTGCTTTATGGTGGTGCGTCCGTATTCGTCTACCCTGATGCCGCCGCATAGATAGTGGGCTGCTGGCACTACGGGAATAGGTTTCTTTGTAATATCGATACCTATAGAGAGGCACTTGGCGTAGATGTTCGGGAAGTGCTGCTTAAGAGCCTCAGTATCAGTACCTGTGGCATCCAGATAAACATAGTCCTCGCCGCGGAGTTTCATCTCGTTGTCGATGCTGCGGGCCACAATGTCGCGTGGGGCCAGGCATCCGCGCTCGTCGTACTTCTCCATGAATGTTTTTCCGTCCTGAGTCTTCAGGATGGCGCCAAAACCGCGCATTGCCTCGGTGATTAGGTACGAAGGCCTCTCGCCGGGATTGTAGAGCGATGTCGGGTGGAATTGCACAAACTCCATGTTGTCTATCACGCCCTTGGCGCGGTATACCATGGCAATGCCGTCGCCGGTGGCTATGGTAGGATTGGTGGTAACCTGATAGATGTTGCCGATGCCGCCGGTGGCCAGGTAGGTAACCTTGGCGAGTATCTTCTCCACCTTCTGGGTGTTAACATTAAGGGCGTAGATACCATAGCACTCGATGTTGTCGTCGTAGCGGGTGCAGGTTTGTCCCAGATAGTGCTGAGTGATAAGCTCCATCGCAAACAGATGGTCTACAATAGTGATGTTGGGATTCTGGCTGGCCTTCTCCACGAGAGCCCTCTCCACCTCGAAACCGGTGTTGTCCTTGTGATGCAGGATACGGAAATCACTGTGTCCGCCCTCCTTGTGGAGGTCGAAAGATCCGTCGGGTCGCTTGTCGAAGTCGATTCCGTACTCCACCAAATCCTTGATGCGGTCGGGAGCCTCCTCCACCACTATCTTTACTATATTCTCCTTGGAGAGATAATCACCAGCCACCATGGTGTCGTGGATGTGCTTCTCAAAAGTATCTACTTTTGTATCAGTAACAGCCGCAATGCCGCCCTGGGCGAAATTGGTGTTGGCGTCGGTAACCGATGCCTTTGTCACTATGAGTACTTTGCCTATCTCTGCCGCCTTTAGGGCAAAGGTAAGGCCGGCTACTCCACTGCCTACTACAAGAAAATCTGTCGTACGCATGATATCAATATTATTAAGTTTTGTTTTATGTATATGTGTGCATTCCGTAGCTAGTAGCTCCTGTCGAAAAACAGACGGGAAGTCTTGATACCCAGAACGAAATACTTGTTGTTGTTTCCAAACATCTGCTGACGTCCGGCCCTTGCGTACAGCCTCAGGTTGCGGAGCATAGGCATGCGGTATTCTGCCATGATGGCCACGTGGGTGTTTTTCTCGCTGATACCCTGCCCTACCTTGTTGCCAAACTGATACTTGTGCAAATCGTACGACTTAAAGATGTTGTTGCCCATAGACATCTCGTCCTCGTCGCGGCCCAGGTTTACGTGGTCTATCAGCAGCTCCAGATCCCAGTTGCCGCAGCGGTACCTGATGTCGGCAAGCAATTCCTTTAGGTTGGCGCCAAAGGGATTGGCCAGAGGCTGATGATACATCGAATACGTGTTCACCGACTTGTCATGAGAATATATGAATGGTCTAATGTAATCAAACTCAAGTATATAAGATAGGTTGCCGAAAAATCCCTTCAAGCCCATCTGATACGAGTACTTGTTGTTCCAAGTGCCCTGATGCTCCTTTATCTCCACAAAATTGAAGTCGTCGAGCATAAACTGGGCGTATGCCTGATGGTGCTTCAGGTAAGTGATTTTTCCGAAGAGGCCCATGATGGCGTCGTCGGGCGATCCCAGCGAGAACTCCAGCGGACGGAAAAACAGCATCGGGTTTATATAGTGGAGGTCCATCATCTTGGTGTTGCCAAGCGTATCGCGGCGTATCTGCATCACAGCCTCGTAGCCTCCAATATTCAGCCACTTGGCCGGATTGTAGGAGAATGCGTGGTATATCATGTACATCTGTCGGTACGAGTCGCACTCGTTGTCCCAGTTCTGAGCAGTGTTCATCGAGAACACATACTTGAAGTTTCCAAGTGTAACATCCATGTCGAAATAGTACATTCCCGAATTGGAAGCCGACAGCAGCATCGACCTGTAGCCATCGCCGATGTGTTTCTTGCCCTTGCCCAGCGACAGGCCTATGAACTTGGCGGGTCTGTAATTGGCGTATATCTCGAAATACCTTGCCAGATAGCTGTTGTCCTTGCGCGAGAAACCGTCCATCTGAGGATACCTGCCCATGGAATCGGCCAGGATGGATGTCGACATCAGGGGCTGCTCGTATCCGCCGGCCATGGATGCCGACACTGTAAACTTGCTGCCGCAGGTGTATTCGGCATGCAGGCCCAGCATGGCGTCGCTCAGCTTGCCCTCGCCGTAGTCCTGGACTCCGTATGCCAGGTTTACGAGAGGCTCTAGCATGAAGTGGTTGTTTGTTCCACTTGACATTTGTAAACCATACATTAATTCTGCGGTATCAGCACCAGCCTGATAGCTGCGGAATGCCGAGTGAAACTTGCGGTTGCCCATGTTGGCCTGCTCTATGGAATCGGCCTCGCGGCTGCGCATGAGCACGTTGCGGGTCTGGGCTACAGCCGTATCAGCCACCACAAACAGGGCAACGGCAACCAGTAGCGTGTGTAATCTGTTCATATCTAAATGGTTTCGTAACTTGGCGGCAACGGATGCCGCACAATTATGAGATAGCAAAAGTAATCATTTTTTGCGATATTTTGACTATGTGGGCCAAATTTTATCTAAGATACACAAAATGTTAATATAAAGTTGATTTTAAAAAAAAGTTGTATTAACCAATATGTGATAAATTTGTAACGTTGAAAAACAGCGTAAAGTATTGACATAAAACACAACCTGTAATATTTAAAACATCGAATAAAAGTGTATCTCGTATTAGGTGCAACAGAAATGGTTGGTGCACACTTGGTCTGCACCATGCTGCGTCAAGGCTTTGACGTAAGGGCCACGAAGTGCCCTTGCGACAACACCGAGTACACTAAGAATATCCTCAGCCTATATTCCGACGACTACGAAAACCTATACAACGAGATAGAATGGGTGGATGCCGACTACGACGATCCCGAATCGATGGCATCAGTGATGGAAGGCGTGTGCGTGGCGTTCTGCTGCATACAGCCCACCCTTACAGGAAAGGTAAGCATCAGCCACAACGTGGAAAGGATAAGGAACATAGCCGCGGCCGTGCGCGATTCGGAGTGCGAATACATGATGTACCTGAGCAGCGTGTACGCACTGGGCGAGGAACCCGACCTGAACGACATAAGCGAGAAATCGCAGAGAAACCCCAAGGGCAAATACACAAAGATGTCGGACGCCTACTACCAATGCGAGATGGAGGTGTGGCGCGCAATGCAGGAGGGCCTGAAGGCCGGAATAATAAACGCCGCCAGCGTGATAGGCCCCGGCGACTGGAAATTCGACAGGTCTAAGTTTGTATCCAATGCCCTGATGCGCAACTACTATACCGACGGAGTAAGCGGTTTTGTAAGCATAAACGACCTTGTAAAGTGCATAATGGCCATGGCAAAGCAGAGGATATGCAACGAGAATTTCGTGGCATGCGGCCACAACCTGTGCTGCAAGGACCTGATATACCTGTTCGCCAAGGGCCTGCACGCCGACCCTCCATCCAGAAAGGCCAGCCGGATAAGGATAATGTTCTGGAAGATGAGGTACGCCATGCAATCGCTCATGGAGAAACGACGCCCGATAGTGGACGACGAGTTTTTCCACGACCTCACACAATTCCGCACATACGACAATTCCAAGAGCATCAACCGCATAATAATAAGCTACGAGCCCATAGAGGATACCATAAACATGGTGTGCGCGCTGCGCGAAAAAAGCCTGGCGCTCATGGCAACTTCTTCCAAATAAAATTGCATTTTCAGAAAAATTCTTTATATCTTTGCATGCTGCAAGCCGCCAGCATGGCAACGGCAGCCTATTAATATGGATATAAGGAAAATCGACATATCAGAGAAAGAAAAGGAAATCGAGAAAAAGCTGAGGCCGCTCAGTTTCGACGACTTTAACGGACAGAAAAAGCTCAGGGAAAACCTGGAGGTGTTCGTGAAGGCCGCCAAGATGAGGGGCGAGGCTCTCGACCATATCCTGTTCCACGGGCCTCCGGGTCTGGGCAAAACCACTTTATCCAACATCATAGCCAACGAGCTGGGCGTGGGCATGAAAACCACATCGGGCCCCGTGCTCGACAAGCCGGGCGACCTGGCCGGCCTGCTCACCAACCTCGACGAGAAGGATGTGCTATTCATAGACGAGATCCACCGCCTGAGCCCCGTTGTGGAGGAATACCTCTATTCGGCCATGGAGGACTACAAGATAGACATAATGATAGACAAGGGCCCCGCCGCAAGAAGCGTGCAGCTGAGCCTGAACCCTTTCACACTTGTGGGCGCCACCACCAGAGCCGGATTGCTTACGGCTCCGCTAAGGGCCAGATTCGGAATCAACCTCCTGCTGGAATACTACGACATAGAGGTGCTGAGCAAGATAATAATGCGTGCGGCCAAGATTCTGCAGATCGACATAGACGCTCCGGCAGCCGGCGAGATAGCATCGCGCAGCCGAGGCACTCCACGTATAGCCAACAGCCTGCTGAGGCGCGTGAGAGACTACGCCCAAGTGAAGGGAACGGGAGCCATCGACCTGGAGATAACAAAATACGCCCTCGACAACCTCAACATCGACTCGCTGGGTCTTGACGAGATGGACCACAAGATACTGTGCACCATCATCGACAAATTCCAGGGCGGACCCGTGGGCCTCAACACCATAGCCACAGCCGTGGGCGAGGACGCCGGCACCATAGAGGAAGTGTACGAGCCATACCTGATAATGGAGGGTCTCATAAAGCGAACTCCCCGTGGACGAGTGGTAACCGACTTTGCCTACAAGCACTTAGGCAGAAACTACATGGGCGATTCCGGAAACGAGATACAGCTGTCGCTATTCTAAAAAAATCAGACGCAAAAGCAAACTTTGGTTTGATATTTGCAAAGATATAAAGAGGCAAATTATACTTTAACATCATTCAACATACAGAAAAATGATAAGCGAAGGTAAAATAGAAATTCCAGAAACCGACGATACCCCAATGGTATTGTACGATTTAGCTAATAATACATTCAAGATGTCGGGCCCATCGTTCCCCGAGAACGCCCCCGATTTCTACAGCCCCATCGTAGCATGCCTTACGGCAATGGATCCACAGAGCCCCGGCAAGCTGGTGATAGAGCTCGACTTCTCTATACTGAGTTCAGCATCCAACAAGATGGTGTACGAGCTGCTTGTAAAGCTCGAGAAGATACACTATCTGGGCAAGGATATGCTCATCAAGTGGTATTACGAGGGTTTCGACGAGGATATGATCGACGAGGGCAACGGATACAAATCAAATCTTAAAATAGATTTTGAACTTGTGGAAAAATAATATATCTTTGCATCCGCATTCAAGAATAAAGGCCTCGTAGTTCAGCTGAATAGAACGCAGGATTCCGGTTCCTGAAGTCGCGGGTTTGAATCCCACCGAGGTCACAAAATCTTTTTTTGAAAAAAGTTGCAAAAAGATTTGGAGATTTAAATTTATCTGCATACCTTTGCACCGTTGAAAAACACTAGATGGTCGGTTAGCCAAGCGGTTAGGTACCGGTCTGCAAAACCGTCTAGAGCGGTTCGACTCCGCTACCGACCTCTATTTTTTCATCTTTTCCTTTTTTATCCGTTATTCTAGAATTTCCAAAAAATTTTCCATAAGCATTTTTATCTGAAGCGGGCACGAGAGTGTTTTCGCTTATTTTTTTGTTGGTAGCTACAAATGTAAAAATAACAATTATAAATTATTTAGCAACAATAACAAAACTAACTTATGAAAAAACAAGTACTTGCATTAGCCTCGATGGCATTGCTGGCAGCATCAGCCTGCAACAACCAGCCATCGCAGAACGGCAGCGCTACAGATTCCCCAAAAGCCGCCAAGACTTTCACCGCCAACGGCAACCCCATTTTCAGAGACGCATGGACCGCCGACCCGGCCCCAATGGTATGGAACGACACTCTATACTGCTACGTGGGTCACGACGAGTGGTACGAGGGTCAGGACACCGCCTGCTGCGGCAAGGAGTTCAACATCACCGAATGGCTCTGCTATTCCACCACCGACATGAAGACATGGACAGCACACGGCGCAGTGCTAAGCCCGGCAGATTACAAGTGGGCTGATACCACCGAGTATGGCGTAGGCGTGGCCTGGGCATCGCAGGTGGTGGCCAGAAACGGCAAGTTCTATTACTACAACGCACTAAAGGGTCTGGGCGAATACAACGGCTACGCTGTAGGTGTGGCAGTATCAGACTCCCCCACAGGCAGATTCAAGGATGCGATAGGCAAGCCCCTGGTATGCGACACCATGACACCAAACCCATTCCGCGGATGGTGGAACGACATAGACCCAACAGTGCTGATAGACGGCGAGCAGGCATGGCTGTGCTGGGGCGGTCAGGGAGCTTGCTTCATGGCCAAGCTTAAGGACAACATGACAGAGCTTGACGGCGAGATAAAGATGGTGGACATTCCCAAGTACGTAGAGGGTCCATGGCTCCACAAGAAAGACGGCATCTACTACCTTACATACGCATCGCACGGCGACCCCACCGAGGCCATCGACTACTGCACAGCTCCATCGATGGACGGCCCATGGACACATCACGGCCAGGTGACCGGATGCGCCGAAAACAGCTCCACAATACATCCCGGCATCATAGAGTACAAGGGCAAGTGGTATCTATTCTATCACAACGCCACCCTTACACTGGATGGCCACGAGGGAAGGATAGGACGCCGCTGCATCTGCGTGGACGAGATGCACTACAACGAGGACGGCACCATCCAGTTTGTTAATCAGACCAAGTAACAAAAAAAACGGAATATTATGAAACTTATCAAGAAACTGCTGATAGCAGCAATGGCAGCAATGCCGCTGGTATCCACAGCGCAAAAGGATTATCCATGTCAGGTTTTGCAATACGACAAGCCTGCCAGCAAGTGGACTGAGGCTCTGCCCTTGGGCAACTCTCATCTGGGCGCAATGGTATACGGCAAAACCGACCGCGAGGAAATCCAGCTGAACGACGAGACATTCTGGGCCGGAGGTCCGCACTCCAACAACAGCGACCGCGCATATCCCAACCTAAACAAGATACGCGAGCTGATAGCAAGCGGCAATACCGTGGAGGCCGAGAAAATGGTGAACGAGAATTTCTTCACAGGTCAGAACGGCATGAGCTACCTGACTCTGGGAAGCATGTTCATAGATTTCGACGACAAGAGCGAGGCCACCGAATATCACCGCGAGCTAGACCTTGAGATGCCATACACCGTAGCCAACTACAAGAAAAAAGGCGCTGAGATCTGGCACTACACATTTGCATCGTTCCACAACGACATAGTAATGAGCCACATAGAGAGCAAAAAGAAGGTCATTGACTTTACTCTCGACTACAGCTGCACTCTCCCAAACGAGATAAAGGCTGATGGCAACCAGATGACTATAGAAATCCAAGGCAAGAATCAGGAAGGTGTGGATGCCAAGCTACACGCATACTGCATCGCCAACATAGAGACCAACGGCAAAATCACTGTAGTGAACAACCGCCTGCATGTGGCCAAGGCATCGTATGCCACAATACGCTTTACATCAGCCACCAACTATGTAAACTACAACGACGTAAGCGGCAACGCCAAGGCCAAGGCATCAGAAAACATGCAGAAATCGCTGTCGAAGGCATTCAAGGGCGGAATTGCCGACAAGAAACTCATCGACCGCGTGGTAACTGCCTACAAATCGGCATTCTGGCAGGAGCTGATGATGCACCACAACAAATACTACGCACAGTATTCGCGCTGTGTGCTTAATCTCCCCGCCGGCGACAAGGCCTACATCAACACCGACCAGAGGGTGAAGGAGTTCAAGAACACCGGCGACCAGAGCCTCATAGCCCTCATGTTCAATTACGGAAGGTATCTGCTGATATCGTCATCACAGAAAGGCGGTCAGCCTGCCAACCTCCAGGGCATCTGGAACAACAGCACCGACCCAGCCTGGGACAGCAAGTACACCATCAACATCAACGCCGAGATGAACTACTGGCCGGCCGAGGTAACCAACCTCTCTGAAAACCACGAGCCGCTCTTCAGCCTCATCGAGGACCTCTCGAAGACCGGAACCGAGACCGCCAAGAAACTCTATCACGCCGACGGCTGGATGGCCCACCACAACACCGACATCTGGAGAGTGGCCGGCCCTATAGACGGAAGCTACTGGGGAATGTGGCCAAACGGAGGAGCATGGCTTGCCCAGCACCTCTGGCAGCACTACCTATTTACTGGCGACACAGATTTCCTGAAGAAATACTATCCTATTATAAAAGGTACAGCCGATTTCTATATGAGCTTTGTGGTAGAGAACGGCGACTACTATGTAACAATGCCATCGGTATCGCCCGAGCACGGCCCCAACAACTCGCCAAGCTCTCTCGCAATGGGCTGCACAATGGATAATCAGATAGTTTTCGACGCACTTAACAGCACACTGCTGGCATCGCACATTGTGGGCGAGAGTCCCGAGTATCAGGCCAAGCTTCAGAAATACATAGCCAAGATACCTCCAATGAAGATAGGCCAGCACAATCAGCTTCAGGAATGGCTCGACGATGTGGACGATCCCAAGGACGAGCACCGTCACATATCGCACCTCTACGGCCTCTACCCCAGCAACCAGATTACTCCAAGCAAGAATCCGCTGCTCTTTGAGGCTGCCAAGAACTCCCTGATACAGCGCGGCGACATGGCCACAGGATGGTCGATAGGCTGGAAGATAAACCTCTGGGCCAGAATGTTGGACGGCAACCACGCCTTCAAGATTATCCAGAACATGATTACCCTGCTGCCTGCCGAGAATGGCTGGGGATTTGGCGAGGGACGCACATATCCCAACCTCTTCGACGCGCATCCGCCTTTCCAGATCGACGGAAACTTCGGATTCTGCGCCGGCATAGCCGAGATGCTTATCCAGAGCCACGATGGCGCCGTACACCTGCTGCCTGCAATACCAGACAACATGAAGGCCGGTAAGGTAAACGGACTTGTGGCCCGCGGCGGTTTTGTGGTTGATATGGAATGGAAGGATGGAAAGATAACATCAGCCAAGATAACATCCAAGTGCGGAGGCCTGCTGAGGATACGATCGGCTCAGGAACTGCAAGGCGAAGGCATCAGGCCAGCCAACAGCCGCATGATGGGCAATCCTCTGATGGAATCGGCTTTCGTAAACACTCCCGTAGTATCAGAAAAGGCCACAATATCAGCACCATCGCTGCCTAAATACTACGAATATGACGTAATGACAGAGAAGGGACAGGTGATAGACCTGAAATAATACGCACCTGCGTATGTAATATATGATGGAGACGCACGGCTAATGCAACAAAGACGCACGGCCGTGCGTCTCTATATTTATATATGTGCAAAAAAAAGGTTGGTACGATTCACATCGCCCAACCATCCATACTTGTTTTTGAAAAAAAATAGATTTATATCCAATTACTAAAAATATGAGAATAATTTTATCTAAAATATCCGTTACAATAAATAACCTTCAAATTTGATTCCAAAACCATTTATCTGATTTTGTTGATACAAAGTTACGGCTAAAAATCTGGATTTGCAAGATTTTTCGTTACAAGATACATAGCAATATATTACATAATATGTTATAAATGTTACAAAATAGTTCGAAAATGTAACAACATGGCCACATGAAACAGTTTTTAACACTTCAGGAGGGGAAAACACACAAAAAAAACTTCACCATCCCGGAAACCGGTGGAATTTGATACAATTAACCAAACATCAGGTTAACATAAATATTAGAAAAAAAATTTGGAATATATTATGATTTTGATTTATATTTACAATCCCAATATAAGGACAAACGGCAAAAAAAAACGAGAAAATCATGAAAGAACAGAAACTTGAGATAATAGCGGTGATTCCGGCGCGCATGGCGTCGAAGAATTTCCCCAACAAACCAATGGCCGACATCAACGGCATTCCTATGATAGGCCATACATACAACAGAGTGAAACTCTGCAACGACATCACCGACGTATATGTGGCCACCGCCGACAAGGAGATAAAGGACTACATGAAATCGATAAACGGCGGATGCGTGGAGATGGCTGAATCTATGATATCAGCAACCGACCGCGTGGCCGAGGCTGTTATGAAGATAGAGGAGCAAAACGGCAAAAGCTACGATTTCGTGGTGCTGGTGCAGCCCGACGAGCCAATGGTGACGCCCGACATGATAGGCCGCGCCATTAGCCCAATGGTGATAAACAGCAACCTGAATGTCACCTGCCTGATGGACGAGATCATAAGCGAGGAGGTTTTCAACGACAGAAACGAGATAAAGGTGGTGGCTGATGTAAACAACAACGCCATGTACATGTCGCGCGAGCCTATACCCACCGCCACCCGCGGAATGACTTTCCCACGAATGAAGATGGTGGGCGTAAGCGTTTTCAGAAGAGATTTCCTGAGGCAGTTCAACATAATGCTGTCTACTCCGCTGGAAAACGCCGAAAACATCGACCTCATAAGAATCATCGAAAACGGCATCAAGATAAACATGAGCCTCACCGACCAGACCACATACTCCGTAAACAAGCCCGAAGACCTCGAGAAGGTTAAGGTGCTGATGGCGAAGGACTTTCTGGTGGAGAAATACCGCTCGTAGATGGAGAAGAGTAGTTAGTAGTTAGTAGATAGTAGTTAGTGCACTACTGATGACAACTGCTACATACTAACTGCTACATACTATCTACTAACTACTATAAAAAAAGAATATATAACAATCAGTAGATGAGTTACCAACTACTAACTACTATCTACTAACTACTATAAAACCATGAACAAAGAAGTAAGAGTAAGATTTGCGCCAAGTCCAACAGGCGCGCTTCACTTGGGCGGCGTTAGGACCGCGCTTTTCAACTATCTTTTCGCCAGAAAGCACGGCGGAAAATTCATCCTCAGAATCGAGGACACCGATCAGACACGCTTTGTGCCAGGTGCCGAGGATTATATCATTCGCTCACTCGAGTGGATTGGTCTCGATATCGACGAGAGCGACATCAAGGGCGGTGAATACGGCCCATACAAGCAGAGCAACCGCAAGCACCTCTACACTCAGTACGCCGAGCAGCTTGTGAAGGACGGCTTTGCATATTACGCATTCGATACCCCAGACGAGCTGGAGCAGATGCGCAAGAAACTGGAGGCCGAGAAAGCCTCTATCCAGTGCTACGGCCCAGCCACACGTATGACTATGAAGAACCAGCTGACTTTCGGAGACGAGCAGACAAAGCTGATGCTCCAGAGCGGTGCTCCATACGTTATCCGTTTCAAGATGCCTGAGAGCGAGAAACTCGTCCTGAAGGACATCATCCGTGGCGAGATAAACGCTGACACTTCCATCCTCGACGACAAGGTGCTCTACAAGAGCGACGGCATGCCTACATACCACCTTGCCAACATCGTGGACGACCACTTGATGAAAATCTCGCACGTAATCCGCGGCGAGGAGTGGTTGCCCTCTCTCCCACTCCACTACCTGCTATACAGGGCTTTCGGCTGGACCGACACAATGCCTGAGTTCGCCCACTTGCCTCTTATCCTGAAGCCAGACGGCAAGGGCAAGCTCTCTAAGCGTGACGGCGACCGTCTCGGTTTCCCTGTATTCCCACTCCACTGGGAGGATCCAAAGAGCGGCGAGGTAAGCAAGGGTTACGAGGAATACGGCTACTTCCCTGAGGCTTTCCTCAATATGATGGCTCTCCTCGGCTGGAATCCGGGCAACACCACACAGGAAATCTTCACAAAGGAGGAACTCTGCAACCTCTTCACCCTGGAGCACGTAAACAAGGCAGGATCGAAGTTCGACCCCGAGAAAAACAAGTGGTTCAACAAGCAGTACATGCTCGTATTGCCAAACGAGGAGCTCGCCAAGTACTTCATCGAGGGCGCCAAGGCCGACGGCATCGAGGTCTCTATGGAGAAGGCTACCAAGATCTGCGGCCTCGTAAAGGACCGCTGCAACTTCACCCACGACCTCTGGAAGGAGAGCACATATTTCTTCATCGCTCCTACCGAGTATGACCAGGTAAACAAGAAGAAATTTTGGAAGGAAGAGACTCCAGAGCTGATGAAGAAGTGCGTGGAGTTCATGAAGGGCATCGCCGACTTCTCAGCCAAGAATCTTGAGGACACCATCTCGGCATGGATCCAGGAGAACCAGCTCAGCTTCGGCAAGGTGCTCAACCCAATGCGTCTGCTTCTCTGCGGCGCCTGCAAGGGTCCACACATCTTCGACATCCTCGAGGACCTCGGCAAGGAGGAATCAATCAAGAGAATCGAGACAGGTATCGAGAAGATATAATTTCTTCAGAAATGCCAGTAGAGACGCACGGTCGTGCGTCTCTACCATATAACATAAACTCCCGCTTTTGGAAAAATTTTCCAAGAGCGGGAGTTTTTTTTGTGCAGCATCAGAACCTGGATTTATCAACCCATTTCTTATAATTATCGAAAACCTCATTGGCCACAGGATCGTTTATCGGCAAGAGATTGTAGGTATTTCCGTCCTTGTGGCAAAAGAAATAGTCACTGTCATACACGTACTCCGTAGAATCGAAAAGCATCTTGTCGGTCTCCCAGACAAAAAGATAATCCGACTCCTTCATCCACACAAAGGCAAACCTTGGGTGTCCGGCATTTCCAAAATTGTAGTCATATTCATAATATATTTTATCGGCCGTAGAGCCGCCTCCTGCCACATAGAAACCACGGCTGTCGGTATGCTCGTTTTTCCAATTGTATTTGGCATAATGCCTGATACCCGACACATTGGTCCAATAATATTGTGTAGTATCAGAATCCAGCATATTGAAACGGAAGCCTATATATAATTCCTGACAGTATTTCTCCTGAGGCGACATTTCGGCGGGCTTGTGGGGCGCAAGACAATACCACAGAAACCAACCAACAGCCAATCCTACAGCGGCATATATAGAGAACACCGCAACAGCCTTCTTCCTGTTTGCCCGGTTTATCATACTCAACTCAATATCATCAATATAAGTAGACTTGAAATATACCGTAGGCTTCACACTCAGGAAAACGGGCAGATACACTACCAAAGGAGTCAGATACACTATCAGCAGAATGTAAAGACGGTCCAAGTTGAATATGTCAAAAAAGACAATCGACAACAATACCGATAAAACGAACCACACCTTACCATATTTCCAAATCACGTTTATGGCATCAATATGCCGGTCCCAAATCATATCGCGCCACGAAAGGTCTACCTTGCCAAAATCCTCTATCTGCACATCCTTGTTCATAAGGGTGAGGTTGTAGTTGCCGGCAAAAGCCTCATCGCTGCTGTGCACTGTAATGTAATCCTCCTGATACGCCACACGCCCGGTCTGACCATTAACAGCCAGCACATGCTGTCCGTCTATCATCAATGTATACACGGGCAGATACACTTGGCTGTCCACAAAACCCGAATCGTCCTTTACAGAGAAATTAGTGAATTCCTTTCCCAGTGCCTTCCTGATGCCTGGCCGGTAGGCAAGATCTATCTCCAGATTGCGCCGTTGCTTCATATTATTCTCGCTGATATCAGGCATAACAGCCTGAGTATCCAGCAGACAGCTGAGGTCGAAATCCATAATCTCGCTCTTGTCGAACGGCTCCACCGCATTCAGCAGCTTATTATTAAGCCTGGAGGACTCGCTCACGAAAATTCCATAAACGCAGCCGGCCATATCGTATTCATCGAAATGGCAGCCAAAATCGCCGTACACCATCCTGTATGGAAGATAGCTCTTGCGAAGTTCCAGATATACATTGTCCTGAATATTCTTTACCCTCTGAGTCTGCTTCAGCCCCTGAAGCCACGCCTTGGCAATATCCACGGCCTCGGTTCGTGATATGGAGAAAGGAATTACGTATGTAGGGAAATCATCAGCCTTGCAATCGATCTTCTCCAGCTGATTTCCGCAGTTGTCGCAGCCGCTCAGGATATGGCCGTCCACAGCCTTTATGCAGCGGCAGTTTGGGCATCTGTATATCGACATCGATTCCAGCTGAGTACGTATATTGTTCCTTACACGCAATCCGTCTTCATCCATACTATCCTTCAGATTTTTACGGACTGATGCCGGCTCATGCACACGATTGCACTCCTCGCAAAAAAACACACGCTCATTAACATCAAACACAAGCTTGCTGCCACAATTAGGACATTCGTAAGGTTTTGTAAGAAAATTTCCCATAATATCTGCGGTTATACATTTCAAGCACAAATTTACACATTTATAATTACTATGCAATACAAAACCTCCCGCCCTGAAAAAAAATTCCGGAGCAGGAGGTGTTATATATGTTATTATTTATTGGTCAGCTGACTACCTAAAATGCATATCCTGCATTTATCATCAGACAATGGGTCTTATCAGAATTATTGGATCCATACGAACAGAAACCATCTTCGAACGACGCACCAAGGTAGTATTTGCCGATATTTAGTCCGCAGCCAATGTTGAGACCGCAATCGAAACGCTTTTCGCCATTGTCACCACCGAATGTATCTTCCTTATAAGGTTCATACCCATCGTAGAAAGCAGGATATTCACTTTTTCCACAAATGCCAACGCCAAAATACATTCCAACCTGAAGCTCGAGTTTAACCTTCTCGCCTACAGGCTGCTGAAACACCATAAGCAAAGGTGCTTCGAGAAAGTTGTAACGATGCTTGGTATCATCAAAAAACTTGGTTCCCTTCATAGAATAATACAAGCCTGGACGGAAAATCATCTTCTGGGTAAGTGGCAAATCTGACACAACACCAAAATTGACTCCTGATTTCCAGTCCTTGTAATTATCCTTCAACTCCCAAAATTCATCGATATTGCTCAGATTGTATCCAAAACGGATTCCAATCTTAGGCGAAGACTTAGCCTCATCCTGGGCCATGCCGGCAATCGACATCAGCATAAGCGCAATAATAAATGTTAGCTTTTTCATGTTAGTATTAATTTATTTGTTCTTGTGATTCACGCCACAAAAGTAAAGTAAAAAAAATAATCTCATTGTAAAAAAACGACAAAATTATGTCCATTTTTTACAATGGGGAAAGCAAAAAAAATATTACTTTTGTGGCAAAATAAACAAACATCAAAAATGAGTATCAAATACAAGACAATAGAGCCTCCGAACCACCTAAAAAACATGGTAAAAAACTACTTCGTAATGGACGGAGAAACAAAAACATACAATATGTTTCACTTTGCCGACTTCAACGCTAAACTATTGTTTATAAAGGATGGTTTGGTAGGTCACTGCAAATCCAACAACATCAAGAAACACAATCAGTATAATGGCAGAGTAATAAGAACTAATACTGACATAATAACAAACAGGCATACTGCCGTATTGCTTGGTCCCAACTATGATTATTGTGCAATAAGATTTGATGGCCGTATCGATATAATAGGAGTTGAACTTCAACCAACTGGTATCTGGTATCTTACAAATAGAAATGCATACTTATACACAAACACACTTAGCCACATCTCAGATATCGACGTTCCTGGAATAACTCAACTAATAAACTCTGTGATACAAGGCAACACACAAGAAAGCATATTAACAGAAATATCAACATTCTTATCACAAAAAGAGTTGATATCAATCAAGGACTATGAAAACATCCAAAAGATCAATAAGATAATAAATCAGGCAAAACCACTAGATAAAATATCTGACATTGCTTGTAATACAGGGGTTTCCGAAAAGCAGTTACAACGCCTATTCAAAAAATACGTGGGCATCACTCCGGCTCACTTCTTGTTGATTGCAAGATTCAAGAACGTTTTGGGGATGCTGGCAAAATACAGAAATGTAGATGACGTCAACAAGATTGCCGATGAAGAAAATTATTATGACATATCACATCTCAACAAGGATTCAAGACATCTTGCCGGACATTCCCCTTATATTCTTCAAAAAACGGGAAGTATAATAAAACTTACAGAGAATATGGCCATAGTATATGAGGATGACAATGAATGTACATTCTGCATATACTCACATTAGGTAAATGAGCCCCAGAAACACACCTCCCGCCCTGGAAAAAAATTCCGGAGCGGGAGGTGTTTGTTTTGTTTAGTAAGCAAACACCTTATCCAACCAACGATATAATCTCCTTTGCCTTGTCGGCCAGAAAGAGTGGTATATTTATCAAATTGCCGTTGATATTAAGATTCTTCATACTAAACCTAATCCTCAACCGTGGTTCGAAAAGTTTCTGATACTGAATAAGACTCTTGCCTACAGTATTGGTGTATGCCTTTACCTCGATAGGAATAATCTCCGTCTTGTTTACCAAGATAAAATCAACTTCCGCAAGGTTTCCACTGGTCCAATACCTCAGACTTTTATTATACTGACATACAAGGCTTTGCAAAACATAGTTCTCGGCAAGTGCCCCCTTGAACTCAGAGAATCCAGAAGTGTCTGTCAGGTAAATATCCATATCCATCTCGGCCAATACCCTCAACAATCCCAAATCCATACAGTAGAGCTTAAAAGCGGAAAGATCATCGTATGCCTTTATAGGCAATCCGATCTTGTTCACCGCATTCACCTTATACACAAGGCCTGCACGCTCCAGCCAGAAAAGCGCATCCTCATACTCACGGGCACGTGCTCCCGTCTTCACCAACTGATAAATGAATTTCTTATTCTCCTTAGCCAGCTGACTCGGAAGCGATTTCCATATCTGGTCAATCTTGTTGGCCATGATGGGACTGGTATGTTTCACAAAATCACTTGAATAGTCCTTGAGAATATTATTGATAATCTTGTCAACATTGTCGATTCCATTCTCCACAATCTCCATAGCGGCCTCGGGCATACCGCCAGAGATACAGAAAGCCGTAAAATTCTCCCTAAGCTTGTCGAAAAATATATCAAGAATAGGCTCTATCACATTTATACTGCTGTAGTAATTGTACAAGCCGGGATCCTTCGCCTGGAGAAACTCCCTGAATGTAAGCGGGTACATATCAATATGGTCCACCTTACCCACAGGAAACGACTGGTTGGGATGATTCAGATAGACACCAAGCAGAGATCCAGCGCATACCACGGCATATTCGGGTTCGTCCTCACAGAAATACTTCAACGACTGCAAAGCCTCTGGACACTCCTGTATCTCATCAAGTATAATCAGTGTGGATTTTTTCTGGATAGTCTTCCCATGCAGATACGACAATTGCTCCACCAATCGCCTTACATCTTTGGTAGTCCTGAAAAACTGGCAAACCGCATTATCCTTGTCAAGACTGAAATAAGCGCAATCATCAAAACTACTTGCACCAAATTCCTTAAGGATCCATGTTTTACCAACCTGACGTGCACCCGACAGAATCAAAGGCTTCCTATTGGTAGAGTTTTTCCACTGCTCCAATTCCGATATGATTTCTCTCTTAAACATACTGCATTATTTTTACAATGTGTCAAAAATGTGTAATTTCTCACATTTCAAGTGCCAAAAATGTGTAATTTTTCACATTTCCGGCACATCGCAAAAATATGACTTTTATTTCGGTATTGCAAATATATTTGTATAAAAAACAAACCTCCCGCCCTGGAAAAAAATTCCAAGAGCAGGAGGTGTTATATTGTGTAGTTTTCCCGTGGTTAATGTGAGTGAAAAAACCAAAGTTCGTCACATTTTTTGCCAAAATCCCGAAAAGTTCGTCACATTTTTTGCCAGAATCTCAAAAAGTTCGTCATATTTTTTGCCAAAATGCTAATAATTAATACATTTGCAAACTAAGAAACAAAAGGAATTTTTTGGGACAAACATCCCTTCTATACAGTAAATATTTACATCAAAAAACTACTTCCATACAAGGAATTTTGATATATTTGCAAACAAAAGTCCCTTGAAAAAAAGGCGACCTACTACTAAAAGTCCCTTGAAAAAAAGGCGAACAAACATCAAAAGTCCCTTTAAAAAAAGTCAACACTATGCTTAAACGTAAGATAGACAATATATTAACAGAATGGAAGAAATACATGGCTTTTCTCCTCACCGAATACTAAAAACAAACCTCCCGCCCTGGAAAAAAAATTCCGGAGCGGGAGGTATTATATTAAAGGCTGTATCAGCACACTAAAAAACTACTTGAGCAGACCGCCCATAGAGAAGAGCACTGTGTAGCCGATTACAAGGCTGATGATACCTACCACGATACCTACGAGCACCATCTCCTTCTGCTTGATGAAGCCCTTTGAGTAGGCAATGGCGTTTGGAGGTGTGGAGATAGGCAGCGACATTGCAAACGATGCCGAGAGTGCGAGACCAACGATGAGTGTTGTAACACCGCCGTATGGCTCAAGCTGATCGCTCATACCCTTGCCCAATGCCACGAAGATCGGGATAAGGAGGGCTGCTGTGGCCGAGTTGCTCATGAATGTTGACATCACGAGGCAGAGAACGCCAGAGCCGAGGATGATAGCCAATGTAGGCCATGAATCGAATGGAATAGCACCTACAATGTGCTTGCTCATTGTGAGGCCGTCAGGACCGATCTTGGCATCGAGACCCACACCGAGAGCAAAACCACCGGCTACAAGCCAGAGAACATCCCAGTCGATCTTTGCGAGGTCCTTCTTCTCGAAAACACCTGTAATACAGAATACTGCGAAAGGTACCAGGGCCACTGTGTTGGCGTTTACTCCCAGAAGCTCCTTACCGAACACCCAGAGGAGGATTGTAACAGCGAATGTAATGTAAACGATCATTGCCTTGGGGCTCTTATCAACCTCGCCCTCAATCTTGATCTCGATGGACTCCTGCTTGCAAGGGAACTTCCAGTTGAGGAAAAGCCAAGCCAGGAAGAGGATAAGCATGGCCACTGGAACCATAATCATCATCCAGTTTCCGAAGCTGATATCGATACCCTCCTTGGCGAGGTTGCCGACAGCAACAACGTTTGGAGGAGTTCCGATAGGCGAACCGATACCACCGATATTGGCGGCCACAGGAATAGAGAGTGCCAGACCCACACGGCCTGCGTTGTCGCTCTCAGGCATTGAGGCGAGTACTGGGGTAAGGATGGCAATCATCATGGCGGCGGTAGCTGTGTTGCTCATAAACATAGAGAGCAAGGCTGTCACCACGAGGAAGCCGAGCATTACAAACTTAGGTTTCTTGCCGAAAGGCTTCAGGATTGTACGAGCCAGAGTAGCATCGAGCTTGTACTTGGTAGCGGCAATGGCCAATACAAAACCGCCCATAAACAGCATCACGGTTGGGTCAGCAAACGAAGCCATGATAGACTTGGCACTCAGAATAGGAATCTTCTCGCCGTCATAATAGGTGAAACCCTTCATGGCCTTGGTAACGGCCTCTTTGGTAAGGGCCTCGCTCGACTCCGAGATTCCGAGCATCTTGGCAAGCTCCTCGATGCCAAGGTTGTCGTTGAAGAAACTCAACATACTGTCAGACGTTGTCAGCAGCATCATTACCATGATAACTACCGACGTGCCCCAGATAGGAATAGGCTCCATGATCCAAAGCACAGCCGCCAACACGAAGATGGCGATTACGCGCTGCTCTATCACTGTAAGACCCTCCACACCGAAAGCTGTAGTTGGCAACAGCCACACAATGAGGAAGATAATAGTGGAGATCAGCAACTTCATTAAATTACTTTTTTCCATTTTTATTTGGGTGATTGATTTGTTTATTTTCAGCTGCAAACACACTTATAATTACATAGTAATTATTGTGACGAAATAGCCGTCAAAGATATTCATTCTTTTGGAAACTTATAACAGATTTTCAATATTTTTTTTCAGCAGACAACACCATTAAAAATAAAACGATATTTTTGCAAATAAATCCCAAAATCTTTCTTATATTTGCAAGTTGAAAAATGTACACAGATATGAAAAAGATACTCACACTGATACTTCTGCTCCTCGTATGCCAGCTTACAATGGCTCAGAAGGGCAAGAAAAAGGACAAGAATGCTGATAAGACAGAAATATCAGCAAACACTGATACTAAGCAAAATACTAAAAACACTATGATATTATTAGAAACCACAAAGGGTAACATCAAGATCGAACTCTACAATGATACCCCAGTACACAGCAACAACTTCGTGAAGTTGACAAAGGAAGGATACTACGACGGAATGCTTTTTCACCGCGTAATAGAAGGATTCATGATTCAGGGCGGAGACCCCGACAGCAAGACAGCTGCTCCAGGCGAAAGACTCGGCTCTGGCGGCCCAGGCTACACATTGCCAGCTGAAATCATCCCCAACCACTTCCACAAACGTGGCGCCATTGCCGCAGCCCGCACCGGCGACCAGGGCAACCCAATGCGACGCAGCTCAGGATCTCAGTTCTACATCGTTCACGGACAGAAGACCCCTGCTTCTCAGCTGAAGGCCTACTCCAGATACGGTTTCGAGTTCAGCGACGAGCAGCTCAAGACCTACGAGGAGATTGGCGGCGCTCCTACTCTCGACGCTCAGTACACTGTTTTCGGCGAGGTAGTTGACGGCATGGAAGTAGTAGATATGATAGCCTCAGCCCAGAAGGATGGCGCCGACCGTCCAAAGGAAGACATCAAGATCATTAAGGCAACTGTAATAGAATAATTCCAATAAATGAATAAACGAATAAAGGAATAAAGGGCGCATCCACGTTTTTATTCTTTTATTCATTTATTCTTTCATTCTTTTATTGACATGATTGAGAAAATTAAAGAATTCATCGAGGAGGTAGAGAAATTCCAGGCCGACACCAAGGAGAAGGCCGAGGAGCTCCGCCTTAAATTCCTCTCAAAGAAGGGTATCCTCAACGATATTTTCGCTGAGTTCAAGAAGGTGGAGCCAGCCCAGAAAAAGGAGTATGGTCAGAAGATCAACTCGCTGAAGCAGGCTGTAGAGGCCAAGTTGA
>JAKSLV010000024.1 GCA_024401025.1 Bacteroidales bacterium | reverse complement strand
TAGAGCACAACCTTGCCAAGGTTGGGGTCGCGAGTCCGAGTCTCGTCTCCCGCTCAAATTAATTAAAACCACATCAACATTTGCGGGAGTAGCTCAGTTGGTAGAGCACAACCTTGCCAAGGTTGGGGTCGCGAGTCCGAGTCTCGTCTCCCGCTCTTTTATTTTCTATTGATGTTTTAATTATTAGGTTTTAGTTAAATTGTTAAATGTTTGAAACGGTACGTCTTTAAGACGCCGTTTTTTTAATCTCGGTCTCTAGCTCAGTTGGTAGAGCAACTGACTCTTAATCAGTGGGTCCAGAGTTCGATCCTCTGGAGACCGACCAACATCAGATTCCCAGTGGTAGAAATATCGCTGGGAATTTTTTTTGTGTGTAGGGGAGAGGAGGGGGCGCTGTGCCTCAATCGCCCCTCATTAATCACCCTCCCGAATCACCCATAGTGCACACACCGCTTGCGGTGTGGGTACTATGGGTGAAGCACTCCCGACGCCACGGCGTCGTCGAAATATGGGTTAACGTTATGTTATTTCCAAAAAATTAAATGCATTTTATTTGAAACTTCAATAATAATAACTAATTTTGAAGCGCAGGAGGAAGTTACATCATAGTATGCCTTCTGTCCTATTATTAGCAAAAACAAACTATATGAATACAACCGCATACATAGGAAACAAAGGCAATTACAGCATTTTCGAATATGGGAAAAGAGTTATAAAATTCAGAACCTCGCCCCTATTGGAAAAATATGTGAATGTAAATCTTTGGGACAATGGATATATGGAAGTTATGGTGAAATATTCAAACCAAAACGAGGTTACAGAAGATTACATCGACCTTTCTCCTATATTGGAGAATCTGTATATTCCCGCGGAAAGTTTTCTGCCCAATATCAAAAATGTAAAGATTAAAGAATATGACTATAAATATTGAGGAAATAGCCGACAAGGCTGATATGATAGTAAATGGATATGCATTTACCAAAGACAACAATTTCATCAGGGTATTGAATCTCAATGACCTTGATAAGGCTGCGCTGCTTTCTATTGACGGGGAAATGCAGGAAACCACAATGGACGACATTGAACTCGCAATTGCACAAAAATATTACCGCAGAAACCAACTCTTAATCGCATAATCCTATGCCTAAGTATTACAACTTCAAAATTTGCGGTTATTACCTCTATTTTACAATGCATTGCATTATTGAGGCATTCCACGTTCACGCAAGCGACTCAAAACTAACAGAACCTGGATCGGCCAAATTTTTCGTGAAAAATAATGGAGATTCCATTCTACAGAAGCAAGGAAACCTAACTGAGAAAGAAATTTCCAAAATCCAGGATTTTATCAAAAAGAATTACGAAGAAATGTATCTTGTCTGGAAAGCCAACGGCGGAAATGATTATTATCAAGGATAATTACTACTCAACCCCAAAAAAAATTCTCTCCTTTTTATTGCATCATATAAGTATTTTTTGTAATATCGCAATCGGATTTTTACGCAAAACACTTATTCTTATAAAAGCTATATGAAAAAACAACTGAAGAAAGTGCTCGTTCTTGGATCGGGCGCTTTGAAAATCGGCCAGGCTGGCGAGTTCGACTACTCTGGCTCTCAGGCCCTTAAGGCTCTGCGCGAGGAAGGCATCAAGTCTGTTCTCGTAAACCCCAACGTGGCAACTATCCAGACCAGCGAAGGCATTGCCGACAAGGTCTATTTCCTGCCTATCACTCCTTATTTCATTACTGAGATCATCAAGAAAGAGCGTCCCGACGGAATTATGCTCGCCTGGGGTGGTCAGACCGGTTTGAATGTGGGTACTGCCCTCTATCAGAGCGGTGTGCTGAAGGAATACGGCGTGGAGGTGCTCGGCACAAGCGTGGAGGCCATTATGAATACCGAGGACCGCGACCTCTTCGTAAAGGAGTTGAACAAGGTGGACCTCAAGGTTCCTGTTTCTCAGGCCTGTGAGACTATGGACGAGGCTATCGCCGCCGCCCGAAAGATCGGTTATCCTATTATGATCCGCTCTGCATACGCTCTCGGCGGTCTTGGTTCGGGTGTATGTCCTGATGAGAAGACTTTCATCGAGATTGCAGAGTCGGCCTTCACATTCGCGCCTCAGGTACTTGTAGAGGAGTCTCTTAAGGGCTGGAAGGAGATTGAGTTTGAGGTAATCCGCGACGCTAACGACCACTGTTTCACAGTAGCGTCAATGGAGAATTTCGACCCTCTCGGAATCCATACTGGCGAGTCTATCGTTGTGGCTCCTACCTGCTCGCTCCGCGACGATCAGGTGAAAATGCTTCAGGAACTGGCTGTTAAGTGCGTCCGTCATTTGAATATCGTTGGCGAGTGCAACATTCAGTACGCTTTCAATGCTGAGACCAACGACTACCGTATCATCGAGATCAATGCGCGCTTGTCGCGTTCTTCCGCTTTGGCATCAAAGGCTACTGGATATCCTTTGGCTTTTGTGGCCGCCAAGATCGCCCTCGGATACACCCTCGACCAGATTGGCGAAATGGGCACTCCAAACTCGGCTTACGTGGCTCCTTCGCTCGACTATATGATCTGCAAGATTCCTCGCTGGGACCTCACAAAGTTTGTGGGTGTTAGCCGTAAGATTGGCTCTTCAATGAAGTCTGTAGGCGAGATTATGTCTATCGGACGCTCGTTTGAGGAAATGCTCCAGAAGGGTCTCCGTATGATTGGTCAGGGAATGCACGGTTTCGTGGGCAACGACCACACCAAGTTCGACAACCTCGACGAGGAGCTCGCCAACCCAACCGACCTCCGCATTTTCGCTATCGCTCAGGCTCTTGAGGACGGATACACAGTGGCCCGCATCGAGGAGCTCACCAAGATTGATCCTTGGTTCATCGAGAGAATGAAGAATATCGTGGACTACAAGCACAAACTTGAGGGCTACAACACCATAGAGGAGATTCCTGCCGACGTAATGCGTCAGGCCAAGATCTGGGGATTCTCTGATTTCCAGATCGCCCGCTTCGTTCTCAAGAACAAGACCGGCAATATGGAGAAGGAGAACCTCGCAGTACGCGCCTACAGAAAGAAACTCGGAATCCTCCCTGCCGTTAAGCGCATCGAGACCGTGGCAAGCGAGCATCCCGAACTCACCAACTATCTCTATATGACTTACGCCGTAGAGGGTCACGACATCAACTACTACAACAACGAGAAATCTGTAATCGTGCTTGGATCAGGCGCTTACAGAATCGGCTCATCGGTAGAGTTCGACTGGTGCTCGGTAAACGCTATCAACACTGCCCGCAAGCTCGGCTACAAGTCTATAATGATCAACTACAATCCCGAGACTGTATCTACCGACTACGATATGTGCGACCGTCTCTATTTCGACGAACTCTCGTTTGAGCGCGTGCTCGACGTTATCGACCTTGAGAGTCCACGTGGCGTAATCGTATCTGTGGGTGGTCAGATTCCTAACAACCTGGCAATGAAACTCCACCGTCAGAGCGTTCCAATCCTCGGAACAAGCCCTGTATCTATCGACCGCGCCGAAAACCGTGGCAAGTTCTCCGCTATGCTCGACCAACTCGGCATCGACCAGCCAAAGTGGAGCGCATTGACCTCTATGGACGACGTACAGAAGTTTATCGACGAGGTGGGATATCCTGTTCTCGTGCGTCCTTCTTACGTGCTCTCGGGCGCCGCTATGAACGTCTGCCACAACGACGAGGAACTCAAGCGTTTCCTCGAAATGGCAAGCGAGGTAAGCAAGGAGTACCCAGTTGTAATCTCTCAGTTTATGACTGAGACCAACGAGATAGAGTTTGACGGCGTGGCTCAGAACGGCGACGTTGTGGAGTACGGCATCAGCGAGCACATCGAGTATGCCGGCGTTCACTCGGGCGACGCTACAATGGTGTTCCCTGCTCAGGACATCAAGGTCTCTACAATCCGTCAGATCAAGAAGATTGCCAAGGCCATTGCCAAGGAACTCAACATCAGCGGACCTTTCAACATCCAGTTCCTCGCCAAGGGTCGCGACGTAAAGGTTATCGAGTGCAACCTGCGTGCCTCACGCTCGTTCCCATTTGTATCTAAGGTGCTGAAGCGCAACCTCATAGAGACCGCCACAAGGATTATGCTCGACGCTCCATATCAGAAGGCTGATAAGAGCGCTTTCGATATCGACCGTATGGGCGTTAAGGCCTCACAGTTCTCGTTTGCACGTCTCCAGAATGCCGATCCTGTATTGGGCGTTGATATGAGTTCTACCGGTGAGGTGGGCTGTATGGGTGACAGTTACGAGGAGGCTCTGCTGAACTCTATGATTGCCACAGGATATCAGATTCCTGATAAGAACAAGGCTATTATGCTCTCAACAGGTGCCGCCAAGGAGAAGGCTTCGCTTCTGGACGCCGCTCAGGCTCTCACCAAGAACGGCTACACAATCTACGCCACCGAGGGCACAGCCAAGTATCTGAACGACAATGGTGCCAAGGCTATCGCAGTGGCCGCTCCCGACGAGGCTGGCAACGGCAAGGTGAACGTTATGGATATGATTCACGACCACAAGTTCGACCTGATAGTAAACGTTCCCAAGAACCACAGCAAGAAGGAGCTCACCAACGGCTACAAGATCCGCCGCAGCGCCATCGACCACAACATTCCTCTCATCACCAACGCCCGTCTCGCCTCCGCCTTCATCGAGGCCTTCTGCCGTATGGGCAAAGAGGATCTGCAGATCAAGAGCTGGCAGGAATATGAATAGGCCTGTTATTTTTGCGACAGAATAGAACGCGGATAACGCAGATTAGACGGATTTCCGCAGATAGATAATAATTAATTCCCGGAGATTTTTTTAGGAAATCTTCGGGGATTATTTTTTGTTTATTTTTGAATGGATATATTTATTAATTTGCAAATAACAAAAAGAATATATATTTTTGGCTAAAATTAAAATGATATGGAATGGTTTGAAAATCTACCATTACAATGTCCGCCAAGTGACGCAGTGGCCTGTGATGGAAATTTTTACAGAATAGCAAATGGCAATCCTGCTGAATCGGAGGATTTTTTCTCTCAAAGAAAGATGAATCCCAATAAGGAATTCAAGGGAGTTGACGAATGTATTGCGAGGGCTATTTCAGTTTTTCTCGACAAGTCTGATGCCGAAAGGATTATGAAACTGCCCAAATTCAAGAACGCCACATTGGCTTTGGTCTTTTTGTTTCCTAAAGATGGCGTAATTAAAAAGACCTTCAAAAACTCACATTATTCCTGGTGGAGAAGCAATGATTTTAATGTAGAACAAGCCAAAATTATTGAACTATGACAAATTACTTAACAATCGACAAGATAATTGAGTTTTACGACGTTCCGCAAATAATCACAGCAAAGGATATTTTCGGAACAAGGTTTTTGTGCGTATTATACAACGACGAGCCTACTTGCAAATACACTGGAGTTAAAATTTCTGACGCCAGATTGTCACAATTTCTTTCTGGAAAAATCGATTTGCGCTCAATCTTCACCAATTCTGAGGACAACACATTATTTGATATGTGTATGGAAAACCAAAAGTTGAAATGCGACATCCTTCCAAGCAAACAATTGGACGAATCCAAACTCCCTGCTCCTGGATTTTATCACGAGGGCGATAAATTGGAGAAAATCACATTGGAAGTACCAATCTCAGACAAGCCATTATTAACTGAGATAATCTCAAGATTCGGCTGGGCAACGGCGTAATTTCCCAAATCCACCACACCCCAAAAAAGTAAACTATCCTTAGAAATATCCGACCTTTTTGTACTAAATGTGGTTTAAAAAGTGAGATTTAGTACAAAAAGGTCGGATATTTTGTTTTTTTGACAAAACACAATTATATAAACAATCAACCCAGAATCTCCGAAAAAGAATTCCGGGAATTCTGGGTTGAAATTATTTAACTGGCCTAAAGGTCAGACATTACTTCTTGAAAGACATTCTAACAGTCTCGCCATCCTCCTTAGCCTCCATAACCAGCTTAGAAGATGAAACCTTTACTGTCCAAGTTGCTGCCTCACCATCCTCGTCAGTTGTTGTGAGCTTGTCGCCGTTCAACTTGTAAGTGAATTTAGTGGTCTCGCCAAGCATGTTGTAGTTGCCTGTGCCATCAGCATTAAAGGTTGCCTTGCTAGCAGCTGCTAAAGCATCGTTAATTGCCTTCTCTTCTTCATCGGCCTCTGAGTCGTAGTACTCAGTCATCTGCCAAGTACCTACAATGCCTGTTGAAGGATTAACATCGTCGTCGTCATCGTCGCCGCAAGATGTGAATGTGAAGCTCATCATAAGAGCCATGATAAGGCTTACCAAGCCCAATACATTTGCTTTCTTCATTTTTTGGATGAATTTTTAGTAATTAATAATTAGGGTTATTTGTGATATATTTCACGCTGCAAAGTTATAATATTCAACGGCAATGGGAAAGAATAAAAGGTAAAGAAAAAGTAAAGTTTTTTTTACATACTCTTTTTTTTATAAAAAATCAATCCAGAATCTCCGAAAAAATTCCGGGAATTGTGTTGAGTTTTTGTTCTCTAAGAGGTTAAGAGAATTAAGAGTTATCCTCTAAAAAACTAACACGCAAACTCTTAACTCTCTTACCCTCTTAGAGAATATCAATTATTAACTTGCGTTATTTATCTTCTCACGCCGCAAAGGTAAAAGATATAATTGAAAACCCATAGTTTTTTTGTTTTCTGATATTTATGTTAAAAGATTGTTAATATGCTGAAAAACAAAAAAATACACTTTCTGTCATACGTGTTTCACGTATAAAATTTAAGTTTTCCGCTAAAATTTCCACTTTTTGATAACAATTAATTAAAGAACATTTTTATTTTTGCAATTTGTAAGCAATAGCATTTGTAAATGGTAAAAGACAGAATAAAACACGATGGCAAGGTTACGGAAGTATCTGATACCAAAGTGGTTGCAGAGATATTGGTAAGCGAGGCGTGCGGCAGCTGCCAGGCCAAGGGATTGTGTCATACGCAGGGAAAACGTGTGAGCATAGAGGCTCCGCGCCCTCAAGGCACCGATTTCAGCGTGGGCGACAGCGTGGATGTGTGCATGAAATCCAGCCTGGCCATGAGCAGCGTTTTGCTGGCCTACGTGCTGCCCCTGGTGGTGATGTTTGCCGTTATGATAGCCCTCATGGCCGTAACCGGCAATCAGGATATGAGCTGCCTGATAGGATTGGCCACGCTGCCTGTATATTATACGGTGCTGTATCTGCTGCGCGACAGGCTAAGGCGAAACTTCAGCTTCGAGATCACGCACAAGATGTATTAGCAAAATAAGTAAATCAACAAATAATTAAAACTCTTATGGACAATGTAATTGTGGTGTCACTATTGGTATTGGGCGGCATAGCAGCGCTGGCCGCCGTGATATTGTATGTGATTTCCAAGAAATTCAAGGTGGAGGAAGACCCGAGGATAGATCAGGTGGCAGACCTCCTTCCGGGCGCCAACTGTGGAGGCTGCGGCTATGCCGGCTGTAGAAACTTCGCCGAAGGCTGCGTAAAGGATCTCAACGGCAAGTTCTGTACAGCGGGCGGCAGCGATGTCATGGCCAAGATTGCGGAAGTGCTTGGCGGCGAGGTATCAGCTCCAGATCCTAAGGTTGCCGTGGTACGCTGCGGAGGCAGCACGGCTTGCCGTCCCAAAACCAACAAGTATGAGGGTGCGGCTACATGCGCCATCGTGGCTTCCACTTATGGCGGCGAAACCGGCTGCGCGTTTGGCTGCATCGGTCTTGGCGACTGCGTGGCTGTCTGCAAGTTTGGCGCCTTGAGCATCGATGAGGCCACAGGACTTCCCAAGGTAAACGAGGAGAAATGTACCGCCTGCGGCGCATGTGCCTCTGCCTGTCCCAAGATGGTGATCGAGCTCAGAAAGAAGGCCCTCAAGTTCCGCAAGGTGTATGTATCCTGCGTAAACAAAGACAAGGGCCCAATCGCCAAGAAAGCCTGCTCCAATGCCTGCATCGGCTGCGGCAAGTGCGTGAAGGCCTGCAACTTCGAGGCCATCAAGCTCGAGAACAACCTCGCCTATATCGATTCGTCTCTTTGCAAGATGTGCCGCAAGTGCGTGGAACAGTGCCCCACGGGCGCGCTCAAGGAGGAGAACTTTCCTCCGCGCAAGCCAAAGGACGAGGCAGCTCCACAGCTTAATGCAGCATCAGGCGCCGACAAGGTGAACATAAATCCACCACAGGCCCAGCAGGCTCCTATGGCCGATAATAAGAATAACCAATCCAACGAACAGTAAGACATGGAATTAAAGACATTTAGCATGGGTGGCGTTCACCCAGCCGACAAGAAATTATCCGCAGGCAGCCCTATCCAGGCATTCCCTGTTCCTGCCCAGGTAACAATTCCATGTGCCATGCATATTGGTGCTCCTGCCGAGATCGTGGTTGCCAAGGGCGACAAGGTGAAGGTGGGCACTCTGATAGCAAAGGCAAATGGCTTTGTATCCGCCAATATCCACTCGTCGGTGAGTGGTACAGTTTTCAAGATAGAGCCCGTGGCCGACGCCAGCGGCTACACCAAGATGGCCGTGGTGATAAACGTGGAGGGCGATGAGTGGGAGGAAACCATCGACCGCACTCCCGATATCAACGCCAACGTGGATGCGTATTCTCCCGAGGAGATCATCAACCTCGTGCACGAGGCCGGCGTGGTGGGCATGGGCGGCGCCACATTCCCTACCAAGGTAAAGCTCTCAATCCCATTGGAGAAGAAGGCTGAGGCTGTGCTCATAAACGCCGTGGAGTGCGAGCCATACCTTACCGCCGACCACCGCGTGCTTCTGGAAAAGGCCGACGAGATGCTCATAGGCACACGCCTGCTCATGAAGGCCGTAAAGGTGGAGCGCGCATACGTGGGCATAGAGCAAAACAAGATGGACGCCATAGAGAAGCTTACAGCCCTCTGCGCCAGCAAGTATCCTGATATCACGATAGTTCCCCTGAAGCTTAGGTATCCTCAGGGCTCCGAGAAACACCTTATTAAGGCCATCATGGGCAAGGAGGTTCCATCGGGACGCCTGCCTATCGACGTGGGCGCCGTGGTAGACAACGCCGGCACGGCAGTGGCCGTTTACGAGGCCGTAATGAAGAAGAAGCCTCTCATCGAGCGCGTGGTTACCGTTACGGGCGATTCAGTAAAGAACCCATCCAACTTCATGGTACGCATCGGCACACCCATCCAGGCACTCATCGAGGCTGTGGGCGGCCTGCCTGAGGATACCGGCAAGATAATCTCGGGCGGCCCTATGATGGGAAAAGCCATCACCCGCACCGACATCCCTGTAGCCAAGGGTACTTCCGGAGTCCTGATGCTGCCCGAAAGCCTGGCACACCGCGGTCCGCTGGCCAACTGCATCCGTTGCGGCAAGTGCGTGGACGCCTGCCCTATGGGTCTGGAGCCATACCTGCTGGCCATCTACGGCAAAAACAAGAATTTCGAGGAGAGCGAGGCCAACCACGTAACCGACTGCATAGAGTGCGGATGCTGCGTGTTCAGCTGCCCTAGCAACCGTCCAATCCTCGATTTCGTGAGATTCGGCAAGCAGAACGTAATGAAAATCATCCGTGCACGCAGTGCCAAAAAGTAACACTTATTAATATTAGAATAAAATGAGTAATTTATTAACTATATCGCCATCGCCACACGCCAAAGGCAAGGACACCGTCCAGAACCTTATGTGGAGTGTGATACTGGCACTCGTTCCGGCGTTCCTCTTCTCGCTGTATATGTTTGGAATAGGCGCGCTTGTTACAACGCTTGTTTCAGTGGGATTCTGCATGCTCTTCGAGTGGATTGTCACCAAGATCTTCCTCCACGAGCAGCACCACCTCCGTGATGGAAGCGCAATCCTTACAGGTATTCTCCTGGCATTCAACCTTCCAAGCAACATCTCTCCATTCATCGTGATGGTGGGCGCCGCAGTTGCAATCGGCGTTGCCAAGATGAGTTTCGGAGGCCTGGGCATGAACCTCTTCAACCCCGCTCTTGTGGGCCGTGTGTTCCTGCTGATATCTTTCCCAACCCAGATGACCTCGTGGCCAGTGCCTATCGAGAGCCGTCTCCAGTATCTCGACGCCGTTACAGGTGCCACACCTATGAGCCATGACATGCTCGGCAAGGCCGATATCATGGATATGCTCTTCGGTATGACCGGCGGTTCGCTCGGCGAGGTGGCTGCCATTGCCCTGATACTTGGCGGTGTATACCTGCTCTGGCGCCGCATCATCACATGGCACATCCCTGTTTCCATTATCGCTACAGTGGCCATATTCTCGCTCATAGTATGGCTCGTTACCGGCGATGCTGGTCACAATCCTGTATATCAGCTTATTGGTGGTGGTCTGATGCTTGGTGCTATCTTCATGGCTACCGACTACGTTACCTCTCCAATGAGCAGCAAGGGCAAGTTAATCTACGGCGTGGGCATAGGCGTGCTTACAGTGCTTATCAGATTCTGGGCCAGCTATCCAGAGGGAATGTCGTTCGCAATACTGTTGATGAACGCCGTTACCCCATTAATCAACAAGAAGTTTAAACCTACCCGTTTCGGCGAGTCTAAATAGCGAATAATCATGATAGATAAGAAAAACCCCACCATCGTGCAGATGATAATCGTACTGATGGTGATAGCAATGGTTTGCTCCGCTGGCGTGGCCGCTGTTTACAACGCCACCAAGGATAAGATTGCCGCTCAGGAGGCCCTCAAGCTTCAGAAATCGCTTGAGACCGTTTTGCCCAAGAGCCTCGGCTACGACAACGACATCACCAAGACAATAGATACCATCAAGCTCGACAAGGCCGTGTGCATCTGCTACATAGCCAAGAAGGGCAACGAGCCAGTGGCCTACGCCATCAAGTCGTTCAACAAGAAGGGCTACAATGGCAAGGTGGAGGTTATCACCGGTTTCATGCCAAACGGCGACATCATCAACACTCAGGCCACAGTGCTTGCCGAGACTCCGGGTCTGGGCATGAAGGCTGCCGAGCCTAAGTATCACGACCAGTTCAACGGCAAGAATCCAGAGCGTTTCAACCTTAAGGTGAAGAAAGACGGAGGCGAGGTGGATGCCATCTCTGCCGCCACCATCACATCAAGGGCATACGCTCTCTGTGTGGCCACATCTCATCAGGCATTGATGCAGTATCTCAACAAGTCAGTTAACGCCAACTCCGGCGCCACCAACTCGGCCAATCCAAATGCCGACGAGCGTGGTCTGGAAAATGACGACTAATAATCATTTTTGATTTTTAATTTTTGATTTTTGATTCGCTAATCTGGTGATTTTTTACAATATTAATTACCAAGATTGAGTTTTAATGAATCGAAAATCAAAAATCAAAAATCAAAAATCAAAAATTTTAAAAACTTATGAACAAATTATCAATATTTACCAAAGGTCTCCTGAAGGAGAATCCCGCGTTGGTGCTGATATTGGGTATGTGTCCTACTCTGGGCGTCACCACATCGGCCATCAACGGTCTGGGTGTGGGACTGGCCACCACTTTTGTAGTGGTGCTCTCCAACATGATAATTTCGATGCTCAAGAAACTGATACCCGATAATGTGCACATCCCTGCCTACATCGTGGTGATAGCATCGCTCGTTACAATATTGCAGCAGCTCATGGCGGCCTATCTGCCATCGCTCAACGAGAGCCTCGGTCTCTTTATCCCGCTCATCGTTGTAAACTGTATAGTTCTTGGCCGTGCTGAGGCTTTTGCCAGCAAGAACAACGTGGCCGATTCTGCCCTCGATGGTCTGGGCATGGGCTTGGGTTTCACCATTGCGCTCACCATCCTCGGCGCCATCCGTGAGGTTCTTGGAGCAGGCTCCATCTTCGATCTCAAGTTCTACGATGGCGATGGCATCATCGGTTTTATTTTGGCTCCGGGCGCGTTCCTCGTACTTGGCTACCTGGTGGCCGGCTGCCGTCGTCTCATCAACAAAATCTACAAAAAGGAGGAATAGGCTATGGAATACGTACTTATTATCATCACCGCCATCTTCGTTAATAATGTGGTGCTCAGCCAGTTTTTGGGTATATGTCCATTCGTGGGCGTCAGCAACAAGGTTAGCACTGCCGTAGGTATGTCGGGCGCAGTGGCTTTCGTAATGGTGATAGCCACATTGGTGACATACTTCCTCCAGAAGCTTCTGGAAAGCTTCGGCATAGAGTTCATGCAGACCATCACCTTTATCCTCGTGATTGCGTCGCTGGTACAGATTGTGGAGATCGTTCTCAAGAAGGTGAGCCCCGCGCTCTATCAGAGTCTCGGTATCTTCCTGCCCCTCATCACCACCAACTGTACAGTGCTTGGCGTTGCCATCAAGGTTACTGAGGCTTCCTACGCTCCTGATGGTTTCGAGTATGGCGCTCTCGGCGCTGCGGTTTACGCTCTCGCCAACGCCATCGGCTACGGTCTGGCCCTTACAATCTTTGCCGGACTCCGCGAGCAGATGGAGCTCTCTGATATCCCAAAGGGCATGAAGGGCGTTCCTATCGCATTTATCACAGCGGGCATCCTCGCAATGGCTTTCATGGGCTTTGCAGGCTTGTTCCAGGCTGCTGAATAATCCCGATTTTATTCTGCCTATGCAATACTAAGGGCTTCCGTTGATAAGTGGAAGCCCTTTTTTTTATGCTGATAATTAGTGTTTTCTGTATTTATCACATTTTTTTGCATTTCTTAATCGTAATTTAACATTTATTAATTACTTTTGCCTGTAATTAATTCTCATTAATAATAGTTATTACAAATATCAAATATTATGAACAAAAGAAAACTGATTATTTTTCTACTGTTTATGATCTTTTGCATCAGCAACACAATGGCGCAGAACACCATAACAGGAAAGGTGACTGGAGACGACGGACAGCCGGTAATTGGAGCGTCTGTTGCCGTTAAGGGTACCACGATAGGTACTATCTCCGATGTGGATGGTTCTTTCACGCTTCATGTGCCTCAGGGCAATATGAATGATACTATCCAGTTCTCCTACATAGGAATGGAGACTATTGCAGAGCCCATTGCAGGACGCAGCAGCATCAGCGTGGTGATGCACGACAACGATGTGTCTATGGACGAGGTGGTGGTTACCGCGCTCGGCCTCAGCAAGGACCGCAAGGCCATCGGATACTCCGCTCTCCAGGTTTCGGGCGAGGAGCTTGTCTCTTCCAAGACCACAAACCCAATGGCGGCTCTCTCCGGCAAGGTGGCCGGTGTGGAGATTATCGGCAATGCCGGCCCGGGTTCGTCGCAGAATGTGATGATACGTGGAGCCTCGTCATTGTCGCAGAATCAGCCTCTCTACATTGTGGACGGCGTGCCTTTGATAAACCGCATCACCAATACCGGCGACGGCCTTAACTATGCCACCGATATGGGTACCGGCCTCAATGCCGTAAACCCCAACGACATAGAGGCCATGACAGTGCTTAAGGGCGCTGCCGCAACTGCCTTGTATGGTTCGCGCGCGGCCAACGGAGTAATCCTGATTACCACAAAGAGCGGCAAGAACACCAACGGCAAGATGAACATCTCTTACGATGGTACTCTCACCCTCCAGCGCGTGGGCATGCTGCCACGTGTTCAGGAAAAGTATGGCGAGGGATGGTATGGCATTTTCTCCACAGTGGAGAATGGCAACTGGGGTCCTGCATACACCGGCACTCCTCAGGCCTGGGGCTATGTGTACGAAAATCAGCGTCAGGTGGCCAACTACGAGTTTCTGCCTACAAGACTCCGCGATTTCTACGAGACTGGCATAGCAAACAGCCACACTGTTGCGGCCAGCGGCGGAAATGCAAGCACCAACTATTATGTATCGCTTAGCAACGATCATGAGAACGGCGTTCTGCCTCTCGACTACGACACCTACAACCGCACCACCTTTGCCACAAGGGCAAGCCACAAGTGGAACAAGTTTACATTCTCTTCTTCCTTCAATGTGGCCACCGAGAAAGTGCATCAGGTGCCTGCGGGTCAGAGCAGGTCGCTGGGTCAGAACCTCTTCAACTCGGCCCTCCACATTTCTCTCGTGGATTTGAAGGACGAGGACAATCCTTTCAACAGCAACGACTACTTCTTTACACCATACGGTCAGAATCCTTACTGGTGTATCCGCAACATGGCCGCCGAGCTTCATAGAAACAAGATCTATGGCAAGTTCCAGGCCGATTATCAGATCTACAAGGACCTGAAGTTCACATACCGTTTTGGCGGCGATGTGGAGAACACCAAGACCGAGAGCATGAGAAACCTCTTTACTTTCACTCCCGGCTCTCCACAGTATGTGGACAACAATAATACAGTTGTGGACGATTCTGGCTACTACAAGCTTGAGAAGGCCACCGAGTACGAGATCAACAACGATGCGTTCCTCACATACACAAAGAACATCACCGAGGATCTCGGTGTAAGCGCAATAGCCGGTTTCTCCGCCATGGAGACCTCTTGGAACTATCTTAACGGCGAGATACAGTCGCTGGTGTTGCCCGGTTTCTACAACCTTACCAACTCCACAGCCGAGCCTACCACCACTACCAAGCTGGAGAAGATCCGCCGCATAGGTTTGTTCGCAAATGTTGACTTCGACTACAAGCGCATGGTATATCTTACACTTACCGCGCGCAACGACTGGTCGTCTACACTGCCTACCAACAACAACTCATACGCCTACCCAGGCATAACACTCTCATGGATTTTCACCGAGCTGGGCGACGAGGGCAAGCTGGGTCCGCTTACTTTCGGTAAGCTGCGCGCCGCATACGGATGGACAGGAAAGGACGCATCAGTATACACAATATACGATTTCTACGCGCCCACCACTATCGTGAATCCCGGATATCCTGATGTAAACGACTTCCAGTTCCCTGCCAACGGCGTAAACTCATGGTCGGTAAGCAATCAGATGGGTAATCCCGAGCTTAAGCCTGAGCGTACCAACGAGTTTGAGCTGGGCACCGAGCTTATTTTCTACAACGGACGCTTCGGCATCGACGCCTCTTATTACAACAAGTACACCAAGGACCTCATCAACAGGCTCTCGCTTGATGTATCCACCGGATACACATCCACATTTGCCAACATCGGCGATGTGCGCAACAAGGGCTACGAGATATCTCTGTTCGGATATCCTGTAAAGACCAAAGACTTCAGCTGGAAACTCTCGGCCAACGTGGCTCAGAACAAGAACAAGGTGGAGAAGCTGATGCTCGACGAGATTCTGCTTGAGGGATTCAGCACATGCGCGATATACGCAGTGGAAGGCCAGTCGGTAGGTCAGTTCAAGACCACTCAGGCCCTTACAGTGGAAAACGGCGGCAAGTCGTATGTGGTGGTGGATGCCAAGGGCTGTCCCGTGGAGACCGACAACGAGTACATCGGCCGCGACATCAACGAGAAAATCCGCGTGGGCCTTACATCAGCCTGGCAGTACAAGAACTTTGGCCTGGAGGCCACTCTCGACCTCCACATGGGCGGCTACATGTTTTCCAACACCAAACACAACATGGGATGGACAGGCTCGGGATACGAGACCACTCTCAACGACCGCAATCCGTTCATAATCCCCAACTCCGTGCTTGAGGTAAATGCCGGCACAAAGGGCGCCATAGAGGTGGAGATGCCCGACCACAGCAAGAAATACTATGTGGAGAACACAACAGCCCCATTGGCTGCCAACAACGGCAAGACCGGTGCCCTGCATACTTTCTACAGCAACGGAGGTCTCAACTGCGGCGCCGACGACGTGATAGAGCGCTCATACATGAAGCTCCGCAACGCATCGTTCTATTACACATTGCCGGGCAGCATTGCCGCAAAGCTGAAGCTTCAGGATGTAAGATTCAGTTTCAACGCCGGCAACATACTGCTCTGGCTGCCAAAGAGCAACGGCTATGTGGATCCTGAGTCTACAAGCTACGGCACAGGCATTGGCGCCAAGTTTGGAGAAACAAACACCAATCCTACCAACCAGATATACACATTTGGTGTTTCTGTTAAATTCTAACGCTTAATTAATTGATCAGGAATATGAGACTTAATAAAATAATATATGCGTCTGCCATTGTGGCGGCATCCCTTGCCACAACAGGATGCAGCAACTGGCTTGATGTAAACCAGAACCCAAACTATCCTGCCGAGGTGCCCATGGAGCAGCTGCTGCCGGGCATAGAGGTGGGCGCCGGATACTATGGCATGGCTTGGGACAACCTTTTCTACTGCGGTGTATACAACCAGTATTTCGCTCAGGCACAGGGCGCCAGCCAGTTTAAGAGCACCGAGCGTTTCGAGAACGAGGATTTTGCCTACACCTACCGCAACTACCTTACCAGCGTGCTCAGCGAGGCCCAGAGGCTGAAGTCGGGCGTATCGGAGAATTCGCCATACGCCATGATAGCCGAGCTGATATCCGTGTTCTGCTGGCAAAACATCGTGGACACTTGGGGCGGTGTGCCATACACCGAGGCCCTTAACCCCACCATCTTCGAGCCCGCGTTCGACAAGCCCGAGGACATCTACGCCGACCTCATAAACAGAGTGGACGACGTTATCAGCAACATATCGGCCGGATTCTACGAGGGCGCCATCAACGGTACATACGATTTCGTGTTCGGGGGCAATCTGGACAACTGGAGCAGGTTTGCCAATTCCCTGAAGCTGAAGCTTGCGCACCGTCTCTCCAATACTGATGCCTACAACAACGCCGGGCTGCTCTCGTTTGTGGAGAGCGCCAGCTTCCTGGAAACCAACGCTATGATAAAGCAGTCGACATGGAGCTCCAAGGCCGGCAAGATGTATCCAGCCGATGAGTACGAGAACGGCAGCTACTTCAATAAGAACATAAACGCCAGCCGCTCTATCGTGGCCTACATGGAGGGCGACCCACGTCTGGAGGCCGTGTTCACAAAGGTGGACGGCGCTGTTTTGGGAAGGCTTCAGGGCAGCTACGATACCGAGGGCAAGTACAGCCAGGTAAATCTGGCCGGCATTGTCAAGAACATTCCGCTGATCTCGGTTTGGGAGGTGGATTTCGACATAGCCGAGATATACCTGATATCAGGCAACATGGCCAAGGCTAAGGAATATTACGAGAAGGCCGTTGCTGCCAGCTTTGCATACTGGAACCTTTCGGGACAGGAGACCGTAGTAACCGACGGATACGCCAAGTGGCAGGACAACAAGGAGGAGGATTTCAAGAACATCTGCCTCCAGAGATGGGCGTCGTTCCTGTTTACCCAGCATGCTGAGGCTTTCTTCGAGATCAACCGTACCGGATATCCGCAGGTATCAGGCATAACAGAAGCATCAGCCCTCGACGACAACTTCCCCAAGGGCATGCTTACACAGCCTATATGCGGCACAGTGGTGGGCAACCGCCGTCCGCAGTCGTTGCTGATACCTGCGGCATACGTTCAGGGCCTCAACAGCAACGCCCCAACACGTCAGTCGGATATCACAAGGAAGATTTTCTGGCAGAAGTAATAGTAACCAACAATAAGCATATTATTATATGAAAAAGATATTATCGATAATAGCTGTGGCTGCTGCCGTAACGTTGTCGGGCTGCAGCAAGGACAGCGAGAACAACTCCTTCGTAACACTGCTTCCGAGCGTGGAGCTTAAGGGCGAGTCTCAGGTGTTCCTGAACTTGGGCGATTCGTATACTGATGCCGGCGCCGATGTATCCATTGGCGGCGAGCCCGTAAGCAATCCCGATGTGGTCAGTGACGTAAACACCGCCGAGATGGGTATTTACTCCGTAACGTATTCCACCCGCAATGTGGACGGCTACTCGGCATCAGCATCCAGAACAGTGTACGTATCTGACCTCTCTCACAAGACCAAATGGTATACTCCCGTGGTGCTTAAGCGCGATGGCAAGGACACATATCCGGGCATAGTGATAACATTGGAGAAAGCATCAGACAACTCCAAAAAGATTATCGTGGAGGACCTCATAGGCGGATACTACAAGTATGGCCGCGGATACGGCGACGAGTATGCCGTGCATGGATCAATAACACTGTCAGAGCCTGATGCCGACGGATGGGCCGAGATTGTGGATTTCGAGGCCGGCATCATAGAGAGCTGGGCCGAGGACGGACCCGTGGAAAGCATCACCGGCAAATTCAACGTGAATACTGCCGAGTATGAGTGGCATACCAAGTATCTGGGTATGGATTTCTGGGTAAAGTAATTATTGTTCAATCATCTAATTATCAGAAGAAAATGAGAAGATTATCATCATATACATGCGCCGTGATGATGGCGGCGGCATCGGTACTGGCATCGTGCGACAACAAGCCTGATATCTGGGAGCCAAATACCGCCAGCCTCTGCGGCGAGTGGGTGTGCGGCATGTATCAGGAGGGCGAGCAGGTGGCCGAGGACGTGTCGGTGTATACGTACAACACTGCGGCCAACGACAACAACATCTGGCTGATGGAGAAAGGCTATTTTGAGGAGCTTCTGGGCAGCAACCTGGTGAAGTGCGAGGGCAAGCCCGGCAACCGCACTTTCGAGGGCGGCGTTATAAGCGACGGACAGATTTTCCCAAAGGCCGTTGAGGTGTGGCCAAAGAATCTTGACGCAGGCCCCATAACGGTGGACAGCATAGCTTTCACGGTGGATTTTGGCGGCGAGATAGTAAACTACGGCGGCCACAGGCTTACCGGCTGGGAGTAGTATCATAAAAGGCGCGGCAGTCTCAGGAAAAAAATGAGACTGCCGCGTTTTTTTTGCTGATTTTTGCTAAAATTTCTTAATAAAAAATTAATTTTGCAGAGCGGAATTATGCGTTTTTCGGATAGCAAATATCAAAAAAAATTGCTAATTTTGCAGTTCAAGAAAATCAACAAACTTATATATTGATTATGTCAAAAGTCATAAAACTAAAACAAGGCTTGGATATCAACCTTGAAGGTGAGGCTCAGAAGGCTGTGGCTCAGACCATTATGCCTACAGAGATCTCGCTCAAGCCATCTGACTTCGCGTGCTTTAAGCCGCACTTGGAGGTAAAGGTGGGCGACAAGGTAAAAGCCGGCTCAGTGCTGTTCACCGACAAGAACAATCCTGAGATCTGTTTCTGCTCTCCTGTGAGCGGCGAGGTTACAGAGGTTCGCCGTGCCGAGCGCAGAAGAATCACCGACGTTATCGTGAAGGCTGATTCTACCATCGAGTACGAGAAGTTCGACACCAACGCCTCCAGCAAGGACGCCGTTAAGGCCCTCCTTATGAAGAGCGGCGCGTGGGCTTACCTCCGTCAGCGTCCTTTCAACATCATTGCCAATCCTAACCAGGATGCCAAGGCCGTGTACATCTCCACATTCGATTCTGCTCCTCTTGCAGCTGACTATCAGTTTGTAATGAAGGATCAGATGGCTGACTTCCAGGCCGGTGTTGACCTGCTCTCTAAGTTGGCTCCAGTATTTGTGGGCTATGATGCCAAGGTAAGCGGCAACATCTTCCAGAACGTGAAGAACGCCACAGTAAACGGTTTCGAGGGTCCTCACCCTGCTGGAAACGCCGGTGTGCAGATCTCTCACGTTTGCCCAGTAAACAAGGGCGAGATGGTGATCGTGGTAAATCCTCAGGACGTTGCAATGATTGGCCGTCTTGCCACAAAGGGCATCTACGACGCCAAGAAGACCGTCGTAATAGCCGGTAGCAAGGTGAAGGCTCCTGCCTACGTATCTACCTACGCCAATGTGAAGGTTTCTGACCTCGTGGCTGGCAAGTACGATTCTGCCGATGCCCGCATCATCAGCGGCAACGTGCTCTCGGGCACCAAGCTCGATGAGAACGGCTACCTCGGTTTCTACGACAATGGCATCACCATTATCCCAGAGGGCAACTACTACGATTTCTTCGGCTGGGCTCTCCCAGGTTTGAAGAAGTACTCTTTCACCCGCACATTCTTCTCTTGGCTTTCTCCAAGCAAGAAATACGACCTCGATACCCACATGCACGGCGAGAAGCGCGCATACGTGGTAACAGGCACTTTTGAGAATCTTGTTCCAATGGACATCCTCCCACTCCAGCTCATCAAGGCTACCTTGGCCCAGAACTTGGAGCTCATGGAGGAACTCGGTATCTACGAGGTGGCCGAGGAGGACTTCGCTCTCTGCGAGTTCGCCGATACCTCCAAGACCGACATCCAGGCCATCATCCGCAAGGGTCTTGACTTCATGGTTCAGGAGACAATGTAATTTATAATTGATTAATTCATTTTAGAAAATGGAATCTTTAAGAAAGTATTTAGACAAAATAAAGCCTAATTTTGAGGAAGGCGGCAAGTGCGCCAAACTCAAATCCACTTTCGAGGCGTTCGAGTCGTTCCTGTTCGTTCCCAACGAGCAGACTCCTGCCAAGGGTGCCCACATCCGCGATGCCGTTGATTTGAAGCGTACTATCACCGTAGTGCTTATCGCTCTGATGCCTGCATTGTTTTTCGGTATGTGGAACGTAGGCTATTTCCACTACCAGATGACTGGTGAGGAGTCGGGCCTCTTCGGCAATTTCTTCTACGGACTTGTAGCCATGCTGCCAAACATCATTGCCAGCTACGTTTGCGGTCTGTTCCTCGAGTTTATGTTTGCCCAGATCCGCAAGGAGCAGGTAAACGAGGGTTTCCTCGCCACCGGTCTCCTTATCCCTATGATCTGCCCTGTTGATACTCCATGCTGGATGGTAGGTATCGCAACAATGTTTGCAGTGCTTATCGGCAAGGAGGTATTCGGCGGTACAGGTATGAATATCGTAAACCCAGCGCTCCTGGCCCGTGCGTTCCTCTTCTTCGCTTATCCTGGCAAGATGTCTGGCGACGTGGTTTGGGTGGCTGATTACGGTAAGACTTTGGATCTTATCAAGAACAACGAACTTCCTGCTAATACTATTGTAGATGGTTTCTCTGGCGCTACACCTCTTGGTCAGCTCGCTCACGATGGCACTACCTCTTACTCTGTAATGGATATGTTCCTCGGTTTCATCCCTGGTTCGGTAGGTGAGACTTCTACATTGGCTATCCTCATCGGTGCCGTTATCCTTATCTGGACAGGCATCGCTTCTTGGAAGATCATGCTTTCGGGTGTGGCTGGTGTCGCAGTAATGGGTCTCCTCCTCAATGCCTGTGGTTCTGAGGCTTACACTCAGTTGCCTTTCTACTACCACTTCATCCTCGGCGGTTTCGCATTCGGTATCGTATTCATGGCTACCGACCCTGTTACAGCTGCCCAGACAGAGTGTGGCAAGTGGGTATATGGTTTCCTTATCGGCGTGGTTGCTATCCTCGTCCGTGTGGTAAACCCAGCATTCCCAGAGGGTGTGATGCTCGCAATCCTTCTCATGAATGTTTGCGCTCCTCTCATCGACCACTGTGTAATCCGTGCTAATGTTAAGCGTCGTCTCAACCGCGCTAAAGTCAAATAATTATTAATACCATTAAAAAAGAAATAAGATGAATACTCAAAGTAATGTTTACACAGTAGTCTATTCTGCTATAATGGTAGTAGTAGTGGCTGCTGCGCTCACATTGGTTTCTGTTGGTCTCAAGGACCGTCAGGTAGCCAACGAGGAAAACGAGAAACGCGGTAATATCCTCAAGGCTGCCGGTATCGAGTCAACAGACGTTGCTGCTGATTTCGACAAGTATGTAATCGGTGGCTACGCTCTCGACGCCGAGGGCAAGGTGACATCTGAGGACAAGGCTGTTGCCTTCAAGGCCGACAAGGCTGTCTTCAAGATCAACAAGGATGGCGACAACCTCTTCGTAGTTCCATTGTCTGGTAACGGTCTCTGGGACAAGATCTGGGGTTTTGCTGCTCTCAAGAGCGATTTCAATACTATCTCTGGTGTAGTTTTCGACCACAAGGGCGAGACTCCTGGTCTGGGTGCTGAAATGACAAATCCTACATGGCAGGCTCAGTTTGTAGGCAAGGTAATGTCGGAGAACGGCGAGTTCAAGGGCGTTAAGATCTACAAGAGCAATGCCGCTACATTGGATCCTAAGCACGGTGTTGATGCCATCACTGGTTCTACCATGACATCAAACGGTGTGGAGGCTATGGTAAACAACAGCATCAAGTTCTACGAGGCTTTCAAGAATACTCTTGGCCAGACTCCTGCTATCGAGGAGGCTCCTATCAAGGAGAGCCCAGTTGCTGATTCTACTAACGTTAACGAATAATCATCATGGCACAGACAAATAATTCTGAACTGTTGAAAAATCCGCTGAACCTCCAGAACCCTATCACCGTTCAGGTGCTCGGTATCTGTTCAGCCCTCGCTGTAACGGTAAAATTGGAACCTGCCATCGTAATGGCTATCTCTGTTACCGTGGTTACAGCTCTTGCTAACCTTATTATCTCTCTTATCAGAAACACCATTCCATCACGTATCCGTATCATCGTGCAGCTGATGGTGGTTGCTTCGCTCGTAATCCTGGTTGACCAGGTGCTCAAGGCCTTTATGTATGAGCTCGACAAGGCATTGTCGGTATATATCGGTCTTATCATCACCAACTGTATCGTAATGGGCCGCTTGGAGGCTTTCGCCCTCGGCAACAAGCCTCTCCCTGCTCTCCTCGACGGTATCGGCAATGGTCTCGGTTACGGTGTAATCCTCGTTTTGGTGGCTTTGGTTCGTGAGCTCTTCGGTACTGGCCAGCTCTTTGGCTGCCAGGTAATTCCTGACTGGTGCTACGAGCACGGCTACGCAAACTGCGGTTTCATGCTCAATCCTCCTATGGCATTGATCCTTATCGGTGTCGTTATCTGGATTCAGAGAGCTAAGTTTGCCGAGTTGCAGGAAAAATAATTGTTGAACTTAGTAAATCGTTAAGAAAAAATGGAAGCTTTATCAATATTTATAAAGTCTATTTTCATCGACAACATGATTTTTGCATCATTCCTCGGAATGTGTTCTTATCTTGCTGTCTCTAAGACTGTAAAAACTTCTGTGGGACTGGGTGCGGCAGTTATTTTCGTATTGCTCGTTACAGTACCTGTAAACTACTTGCTCGAGAACTACATTCTCAAGGCAAATGCTTTTATCGAGGGTGTTGACCTCTCATTCCTCTCTTTCATCATGTTCATCGCCGTTATCGCGGCCATCGTTCAGCTTGTGGAGATGGTAGTTGAGAAATTCGCTCCCGCTCTTTATGGTCAGCTGGGTATCTTCCTTCCATTGATAGCCGTTAACTGTGCTATCATGGGTGCGTCACTCTTCATGCAGCAGAAGGAGTTCCCAACAATCGGACACGCTACAGTTTACGCTTTGGGCGCCGGTATTGGCTGGTTTATCGCTATCGTATTGATGGCCGCCATCCGTGAGAAGATTTCTTACTCTAATGTACCTGCTCCTTTGAAGGGCGTAGGTATCGCGTTCATCGTCTGCGGTCTTATGGCTATCGCTTTCATGTCCTTTATGGGTATCAAGCTTTAATAACAGAAGTTAAACTTATTAAAATATCAGCAAAATGATTTTATTAGCAGATATGGTTGCAACTTTGGGCCCTGCGGTAGGTATCTTCTTCGTAGTGGTATTGGTGCTTGTAGCTCTCTTGCTTTTCGCAAAGGCTAAGCTGATGCCATCGGGCAAGGTGAAAATCACCATCAACGGCGACAAGGTTGTAGAGGTTGAGCAGGGCAACAGCGTTCTCAGCACCCTGGCCAACGAGAAAATCCACTTGCCTTCGGCTTGTGGTGGTAAGGGTTCTTGCGGTCAGTGCAAGTGCCAGATTATCAATGGTGGTGGCGATATCCTCCCTTCAGAGGTTCCTCACTTCACCAGAAAGCAGATCAAGGATCACTGGAGACTCGGCTGCCAGGCCAAGGTAAAGGGTGATATGGAGATGAAGATGGATGAGAGCGTTCTCGGCGTTAAGGAGTGGGAATGCACCGTTATCGGCAACAAGAACGTGGCTACATTCATCAAGGAGTACAAGGTGGCTCTCCCAGCCGGCGAGCACATGAACTTCGAGCCAGGCTCTTACGCCCAGATCCGTATTCCAAAATACGACATCGATTACAACAAGGACTTCGACAAGGGTCTTATCGGTGATACTTACATCCCAGCTTGGGAGAGATTCGGTCTCTTCAAGCTCAAGCAGAAAAACGATGTTGAGACTATCCGTGCCTACTCTATGGCCAACTACCCAGACGAGGGCGATATCATCACATTGAATGTACGTATCGCTACTCCTCCTTTCAAGCCAAAGGATCAGTGTCCTAACGGTCCTGAGTTCATGGATGTACCTTGCGGTATTGCCTCTACTTACATCTTCTCCCTGAAGCCAGGCGACAAGGTTATCATGTCGGGTCCTTACGGCGAGTTCCGTCCAGTATACGGCTCAGGCAAGGAGATGATTTGGGTAGGTGGTGGTGCCGGTATGGCTCCTCTCCGTGCTCAGATCATGCACATGCTCAAGGGCAACGGCATCAAGCCAGAGGATCGTCAGCGTCCAATGCACTACTTCTATGGTGCACGTGCGCTTGAGGAGATTCCATTCCTCGATGACTTCCTCCAGCTCGAGAAGGACTTCCCTAACTTCCACTTCCACTTGGCTCTCGACCGTCCAGATCCAAAGGCTGATGCAGCCGGCTTGAAGTACACTCCAGGCTTCGTTGCTCCAGTAATGGGTGATACCTACCTCAAGGCTCACGAGGCTCCTGAGGATTGCGAGTACTACCTCTGCGGACCTCCTATGATGGCCAAGACAGTTCTCGACCTTCTCCACTCTCTCGGTGTAGAGGATGAGAGCATCCGCTTCGACAACTTCGGTGGCTAGGCACCGGGCCGGTGCAGGCAAATAGCCATCCGGAAATATAACTGATAAATTCCCCGTCAGACATAACGTTTGGCGGGGAATTTTTTTTGTAGGATTGTAGGAAATACATTATCTTTGCGGAAAATCAAAAATCCAAAATCAAATATGAATGTCCCAAAAATCAGCAAAAAGGATTTGTTGGCGAAGATAAGTCTCTTCCTTGATAAATTGCGCGAGAAAGAGCCTGATCGGGATTCCCAGGAATTTATTGAATTGAGATCATTTGTGGATGATGTCAATGATGTGTTGGTACATATTGATAAGGATTTCAAGCCTTTATACTATGATGATGTAAGATTCAAATACCAAGGTATGGGAAGGTTCTTCGACAAACTATGGTTTGTTGCTGCAATGTTATTTGTTTTTATAGGCTTTTTTGCACGTGCGTGCGCATTCAACGCGCGCAAGACAAATGTGGATGGACATTATTCCAATTTGATTCTTGATTATTCTGTGTATGTATTGTTGGTGTTGGGATTGTTTATTGTAATCAAACACTTCATTATCAACAAAAGTGGAAAAATCAGGTACGAGGACTCTTATATTGACCATCTTTCCGGTATGAAGGAGTTGATAATGAAAATGAGCGATGATGATTATTACATGCTGAGTTTCGAATTGGGAGTAAAGACATTATAGACTTTTGTATTTCCATCGCTACAGGCAGTTCGATCGCTATTTTTTTTTTGTTTTTCTTACAAAATAATTTTTTGCCCGATTATCAGAAATACATTATCTTTGCGGTATTGGAAAAATATAAAAAAATAAGTAGTTATGGCCAAGATAATAGTGAAAGATACCGCTATCAGGACCTTGAAATCCAATGGACTTGATTATATTTGCATTACTGATATTGCGAAAATCAAGAATCAATCCGAACCCAAGGACGTGGTGAAGAATTGGATGAGGAGCAAGAATACAGTTGAGTATCTCGGCCTTTGGGAGAAACTGAACAACGGCAATTTCAAAGGGGTCGAATTCGACCCCCTTTTAATGGAGGCGGGCAGTAATTCTTTTACGCTTAGTCCTACCAAATGGATTGAGACCACTAATGCTATTGGCATAATAACAAGAAATGGTTCTACGGGCGGCACTTATGCCCAAAATGACATTGCTTTCAAGTTTGCGAGCTGGGTATCGGTGGAATTCGAATTGTACCTTGTCAAGGAATTCCAACGCCTGAAATCTGAGGAGCAGAAGCAATTGGGCTGGTCGGTGAAGCGAGAACTCTCCAAGATCAATTACCATATCCATACCGATGCCATTATGAACAACCTGATACCGGCACAGGTTACTGCAAAACAGAAGTCTATTATCTACGCCAACGAGGCTGATATTCTTAATGTTGCCCTTTTCGGCGTTACGGCGAAGGAGTGGCGCGATGCCAACCCTGACCTGAAAGGCAATATCCGCGACTATGCCACTATCAATCAGCTGATATGCCTCTCCAATTTGGAGAACCTGAATGCAGTTCTTATCAACGAGGGCATTCCTCAGCACGACCGCCTTGAGAAGCTCAACAAAATAGCGATTCAGCAGATGCAGGTGCTCGAGGAGGTGGAGTCAAGGAAAATGCTTACAAAATAATTTTTGCGGGATTATCGGAAATACATTATCTTTGCGGAAAATCAAAAAATCAAAATCAAATATGAATGTCCCAAAAATCAGCAAAAAGGATTTGTTGGCCAAGATAAGTCTATTCCTTGATAAATTGCGCGAGAAAGAGCCTGATCGGGATTCCCAGGAATTTATTGAATTGAGATCATTTGTGGATGATGTCAATGATGTGTTGGTACATATTGATAAGGATTTCAAGCCTTTATACTATGATGATGTAAGATTCAAATACCAAGGTATGGGAAGGTTCTTCGACAAACTATGGTTTGTTGCTGCAATGTTATTTGTTTTTATAGGCTTTTTTGCACGTGCGTGCGCATTCAACGCGCGCAAGACAAATGTGGATGGACATTATTCCAATTTGATTCTTGATTATTCTGTGTATGTATTGTTGGTGTTGGGATTGTTTATTGTAATCAAACACTTCATTATCAACAAAAGTGGAAAAATCAGGTACGAGGACTCTTATATTGACCATCTTTCCGGTATGAAGGAGTTGATAATGAAAATGAGCGATGATGATTATTACATGCTGAGTTTCGAATTGGGAGTAAAGACATTATAGACTTTTGTATTTCCATCGCAACAGGCAGTTCGATCGCTATTTTTTTTGTTTTTCTGACAAAATAATTTTTTGCCCGATTGTTGGAAATACATTAATGAGTGTTTGTGGAGTATGTGAGGAAAAATTAATATTGATTGTTGAAAAATGAAACGTATTCAGATGAATAAGAAACTTGTTTGGTGGTCATTGCTATTGTTAGCTTTGCTTGTTGCTATTCCATTTATATTTGATATAAATTTGTTGATGGGTGGCATCCAAGGAGTGTATTGGGTGTTCGCTTTGCCAATGTTCCTATGCCTTTATGTATTGGTGTATAGGTTTTGGTATAATGACAATGATTCAAGTAAATCTGATGCGGCTGAAAACAATCGCAAGTTTGGTAGTTTTTTCATAGCTTTGTTGTTCCTATTTGTTTCTTCTTTTTTCATTTGGATTGCGGAACGGGCAATTTGTGAAAGCAATCATCCGGAAAAAAACTTCAAGGTAGTTTCTGAGTTGCGTGAAGTTTCTTTGGGAGGCAAGGTTATATATGGTAAATTTTTTGTACCGCAATTCTCTAAAAGGGTTCAGGAAGCGATTATTGGTGGTGTTACTTCTAAGTATTATCCTGGGAAACCAATGATAGTTAATTATTTCCCTGCAAGTGGCCGATTTGATGTTTATGATTCGTCTCCTAATGAGAAACTGTTATATAAATATCAGAAGCCTGTTGAATTTTTTGGAGAAGTTGAGCTCGGCAACGACTACTATTATTACGCCAAGATTAGTCCTGACTTGGCATTCAAGAACTTTGGATTGAATATTATTTATTGTTCTAAGGGCGGAGACAAATTGTTGTATAAAAACATAAACCGGGATTTAGATTCTGGTTTATATTATTCAAATGATTTGCATACCAAAGATAATTTTGCCAAGATAGGTAAAGATACCATGTTCGTTTTCCACGGCGAGATAATTCCGGCGGAGCAGGTTTTTGCAGAGATTCCTCAGACGAGAGCATATTATGATAGGTATTGCGGAAAATTGAAGTGAGTTTTTTGCCCGATTTCCGCAAAATCATTATCTTTGCAACAATCAAAATCAAAAAAATCGAAAAATGCCATGGTAACAATTGCAAATCCGATATATGACTCGGTCTTCAAGTATCTGATGCAGGATACGAGAATTGCGAGACTGTTGATAGAGAATCTCTTGGGATATCCTGTGGAGGATGTCGTGGTCAAGAACAACGAGTTCATTCTGATAGATATAAATGAGCTCAAGCTCAGCCGTGTGGATTTTCAAGCCAAGGTAAAAATCTCTGATACTGAGACTCAGCTTGTTACCATAGAATTGCAGAAGGCTTTCCTCGATACTGAGTATATGAGATTTCGCCGTTACTTGGGCGAACACTATATCAACAACGAGAACTGCGTCTATAAGACTGTTGAGAAGATAAACCCAAAGACGGGTGAGAAGTATCTGAAAATCGAGGAATATCCGAATCCAATAATACAGGTTTACCTCCTCGGACACAACCTTCCCGAGATAGAGAATGCAGTTTCCAAGAGTC
>JAKSLV010000023.1 GCA_024401025.1 Bacteroidales bacterium | reverse complement strand
GAGGAGCAGCTTTCCAAATTCTATCAGCAGGACCAGGGCGAGAGCTATCAGAGCAATCTTGCCGACCTTACTCCCGATAAGGAAGCTGACAATGCTCAAAAGCCTGCAAATGAGCCTGAAAATGAGCCTGAAAAGGAATCTACAGTAGTTGAGATTAAGGAATCTTCCGACAGCGAGCCTGTTGTTAAGGAATCTGCCGACAAAGAGCCTGCAAACGAGCCTGTAACGATTGTAATAAACGATCAGGGCGACACTTTCACAAAGATTGTTGACAGCGACACAGATTCTGACGACAACACCAATACTTCGGTGGAGACCGTTACCGTAACCACTACCGAGACCACCACAAACGTATCGATACTTGGCGAGCCTATCGAGGACAGCCAGAACAACGATTCCGAGACCGACGAGCCGGAAGAAGTTGCATATCAGGAACTTTCGCCCGATGATCTGGACGATACAGATGAGTCAGTTCAGGTGGCCGGTGATTACGCCATCTCAGGCAACGATGCCGCCGAACCATCAGATGAAAACACTGAAAACGACGACGTTGACAACGGCAGCAATGACGACGACGAGCACGGCGATGTGGACGAGGAAATGCTCTCGCAGTTCTATGCCCACGATCAGGACGGTAATCAGCCCGAGGTAATAGATATGTACGATATGGACGAGTCGCTTGGATCGTCGGTATCGCTGGATGTGGAAGACGACGACGATGACAATGACGGTACAGTTACCTCCGTAACTACCACTACCACCACAACTACCACTACCACAGTAGTTACCGAAACCTCGTCTGATCCCGACGAGCCCAAGGTTATGAAAATCTACACCGAGCAGGAGATGAAGGACATTGCGCGCCAGCAGCTCGAGAAAGCCGGCGTAACTCCCGATCTGGCTCTCACCGAGGTGGTTTCGGAAGATTCGCCCGAGGGAGTAATCTCCGGCGAGATGCACGAGGATGAGGAGTTTGTGGAGTTTGGCCTTTCGGACGGCGAAGACTTCAACGATCCCGATTCCGAGGCTTTCGGATAGCAGTATGATATCGCAGGCTCTTCAATAAAGGGCCTGTGCATCAATAACAAAAGCGGATTTTCTGATTGGTTGCCAATCGAAAATCCGCTTTCTTTTTTTTACAACTGTTTACTCTATAATATATACTTGAAAAAAATACTTTTTCTTAGAATTCCTCAATCTCGTTGTTATCGGGATTGTATTTTAGTCCGTGCGAGTGGAGCGTCGCGTTGAAACTCTGAACATTAATCTTTCCGTTTCTCCAAAGGAACAACTCCTTTCTAAGGTCGGCCACAAGATTCTTCAAGAAAACATTTTTCTCGCTGTCGTTGGCCTCTACCTCTATTGTAGGAGTCTTTATCACGGTTTTCACCTCCACTTTCTCGCTTTCGGCGGCCTCAGTGGCCTCGGTGGCAGCAGCCTCAGTTACTACAGCAGCCTCAGCAACTTTGGGAGCCTCTGCGGCTTCAGTAGTTTTGGCAGCTTCAGGAGCCTCTGTAACTTCAGGAGCCTCTGTAACTTTGGGAGCTTCTGTAACTTTGGCAGCCTCAGTAGTTTCAGCAGCTTCAGGAACCTCTGTAACTTTGGGAGTTTCAGCGGTTTCAGCAGCCTCAGCAGCCTCAGAGACTTTAGTATCAGCAGACTCAGCAGCTTTGGGAGCTTCGGTGATTTCTGTTGTGGCAGCGTTCTCTTTAGCCTTGTTGTCAGCCTCCTTTTTTGGCTTCTCGGTTTTGTCGGCCTTGAAGAAGAAATCCTTTTCCTCCTTGTCGTCGTCCTGTTTCTGTTCTGGCAAAAGGTCGATAGGGTTTCCTCTCATCTCGCCTTTCTTGCCAGATTTCCTAATTCCGAGCGAGTTTTCTATAAGGCTGTCGAGCCCTCCCTTAAAGTTTTTCTTTGCCATAGCTAAAATTCAATTAATTGATTATTACTCAATAACCTCGCCGTGGCGTTCCATAATCTCGGCCACAAGGTTCTTGTAGTCCTCGGCGCCCTTGCTGTCGCGGTCGTAGTGGAAAATGTCCATACCCTGGCTAGGGGCCTCTGCCAGGGCGATGTTGTCGCGTATGCGCGAATCAAAGAGTTTTTCCTGGAAGTAGGTGTATATGGTCTCCACCACATCTCGGTGCAGCACCTTTCGCTTGTCGAACTGAGTTACAAACACACCGGTAATCTCCACGTCCTTGTTGAGGCGTTTCTTTACCTTGCCTATCACCTCGATTATTTTGGTTAAACCCTTGATAGCCAGATAGTGAGCTTGCAGGGGAATGTAAACCTCGGTGGCAGCGGCCAGGGCGTTGATGGTGAGCAGGCCAAGCGATGGAGGGCAGTCGATGAGTATGTAATCGTAATTGTCCTTGATGTTTGCGATGGCCTCCCTGAGGATGTATTCCCTTCCGGCCTCGTTTATCAGCTCCATCTCGGCACCCGACAAATCCAGCGTGGATGGAAGTATCTCCAGGTTTGGAAACACCTCTACCGTCTTCACCTCAGCCTCTCCTTTAAGAACCTCATATACTGTAACATCCGCTTTGTTGATGCCATAGCTCTGAGTCATATTGGACTGAGGGTCCATATCGATAAGGAGCACCTTGTGGCCTGTGAGAGCCAGTCCGGCGCCTATGTTTACGGTGGATGTGGTTTTGCCAACTCCGCCTTTGTGGTTGCTTACCGCGATAATTGAAGTACTCATTTTTTATGGTATAAATTCATCCCAAAAATATATAATAATTCTGAGATTTGCTACATTTTTTCAAAAAATAATTTATTTTTTTTGGAATGGTTGTTGCTTTTATAAAAATGAGAAAAAAACTGAAATAAAACTTGTGTATTTCGTTTTTTTTGTTTTACTTTGCAAGACAGACTTTTATAACAAAGCTAAGACAATGAAAAAGGTTTATTTGCTTGTGTTACTGATATTTGCGTCTATTGCCGCCAGCGCCCAGCATGATGAGCAGGTGATAGAACGTAATATATTTGATATCGACGATGTGATACTTCCTCCCAACACGAAGACTCACGTCGTTAGAGCTTTGCGCTCTAATAAGGACATTGATGAGCAGCCTGTTACAATCTACACCATAAGCCATGACGATATTGTGCGAAATGGTTATATCACACTTGCTGATGTTCTGAAAATGGTTCCCGGTATCAGAGTTTCGCAGCCTCAGTCGGGAGAGCTTGGCGAGGCTTTTATGCAGCGTGGCCTTTTGGGAAATACTTATACCAAGATACTTTTGAATGATGTTGATATGAAGCCTCAGGGCAATTACGGTATGCCTTTGGGCGCAAATATTCCAATCCGACAGGCCGAGGAGATTCAGATCATTTATGGTCCAGCTTCAGCTTCTTACGGTAACGACGCCTGTTCCGGCGTTATCAACATCAAGACCCGTACTCCTGAATCCGGTCAGTTTACTTCGGCCGACGTTATGCTCGGCACCGGAAACAGCTGCTACATCAACTTCCACTCGGGTGCCAAGCTCGGCCACGGAAAATATGTTAGCCAGCTTTCTTTCTACGGCAGCAACATTGCCGCTTCCAAACTCAACGTGCCTACCGACGACGACCTCTACAACAGATGGAACTATTTCATGCAGAACGGTGAGGACCTCGAGATCAATATCGGCGATCAGAACTTGCACATCACCAGGGATATGCTGAATCCTGAGAACTTCGAGAAGCTGTCGCCATACCTCCAGCAGTTGCATTATTACAACATCAACTACGTGGGCAGCGCCGACAAGCCTTTCTACACTCCCGAGATTTGCGAGATTCCTCAGAGGGCCACTCAGCTTGGCGCCGAATACACAATTGCCAGTGTAAAGGTTACATATAATATGATGCACCGTATGGACTTTGCCGATCTTGGTCAGAGCCCTTTCACATACAACTGGAACGAGCCTAGAAATATGCTTGGCGAGTACATCCACCGTTTTACAGTGAACTCTGATGTAAAATACGGAAACCTTACATCCAACACATCTGCAAGATACATCATCTACCGTATGGACAAGAACTCCAGCCGCGGTGTCAACTGGAACAAGGGTCCACAGTATGCCTATGCCGCCAGCGACGAGGTTGGCGTGGAGGAAAACATCAACTGGGAGGTTTTCAACAACGTGGAGAAGAGCAGAATGCTTACCCTTAACGCCGGTGCCTCGTGGCAGTATTACGGAGTTTTGCCTCCTACTCTTGAGTGTGAGCGCAAGTTTGATTTTGATGCCTACAGCACTTTCTCCGACAAGGTGGAGTTCGAGGATCCTGTTTTCGGAAGTTTCGGCGTAAATCCTTACAACGCTTGGCAGGCCGGCGCCTATCTTCTTGCCGACCTCGACTTCAAGAGGCTGTCGATATCGGGAGGTACAAGATATGACTATAGCTCGCTTTGGGAACATTCTGTAAATCCAAGAATCTCGGCGCTTTACCGTCTTGCCGACGACAACAGAATTACATTGAGAGCCTCGTACGGTAGCTCCTACAAGGTTCCATCACCTGCTCAGATATATTATTGTGTGGGTGTTGCCATGGAGAAAGCCGTTCCCGGACTTCCATACACAATTGCCGTTCACCATATTCCTTCTGATACCGACGACATACATCCCGAGAAGATTTCGTCGTATGAGGTTGGTCTCAGATACTATTTCAGGGACAAGAATGGAGCTAAGACCCGCAACTATTTCGAGTTTGTGGGCTACAACAATACCGTACAGGATCCGCTGGTAAGAAGCTGGGTAAGGCTTGATAGAAACATTTACCCTACACCTTATTATGTAGGAGTAACAGATTTCTTCAGCTCCACCAAGGGCCGCGACTGGACCCGTGCCTACGCCAACGAGAAGGACGCCAAGACTCAGATTTACTCTCTTCAGGGTATCCTGGTGCTCAACGACATCTTCGAGACCGACAGCAAGAATTTCAAGCTTGGTCTTTCGGCCTCGTACACACATACTTTCGGATACGAGAAACTCTACAATAACGCAGCCGACGAAAACGCCGACGACCAGTTTATGCGTGTTTCGTACGTGCGTGGCACACCGGAGCGTCAGGCTCAGGTGATTGTTGATATGGATCTGATAAAGAGGTTCCACCTGCGTCTCGACAATTCGTATTGTTCCAAGATTGCAAGAACATATTATCAGGCCTCCGAGAACCCATATTTCTGGGCTCCGGCATATTACAACCTCGACGTGTCGCTTACCATCAAGATCAACGAGCGTCTTAATGGTATCCTGAGAGTCACCAATGTTACCGATGCCTTGTATGGCGGCATTGATGTGAAGAACATGGATGTGGATCTTCCATTCAATCCTCAGTACGGCAGGTCTCTCAGGTTTGGCATTACATACGATTTTTAAGATTTTTAGAAATACACTATAGTTTGGAACTCAATTTGTACAAAGGTTAACAAGAAAACAATTTAAGATTGATGCGTAATTTAATAACATATTGTCGGATCTTGATTCTAGCGGTGATGATGGCCGTGCCCTGGGTCGCAAATGCGCAAAAGGGTGTGGAGGCTTCCATCGACAGCCTAAAGAATCAGATTGCCAGGGACACCAGCAAGGAACGGCTTGCCATACTCCATTACGAGTTGGCAAACAAGTACCTTGAGGCGCATTCTTATAGGGAATCGTCTCAGGCTGCCCAAAGAGCGTCCGTATATGCTAAGGAATGCAACGATTTGTCTACACAGCTCAATTGCTGCCTGCTCCTTGGTAATAACAATATGCTCTTGGGAGAATCCGTGGCTTCCATCCAGAACTATCTCCAGGCCCGAAAGGTTATTGAGCGCCGCGCCGAGGAGATTCAGAAGCAGTTCGACGAGCACTTGATCTCTCAGAAGGCTGCGGATGGTTTCCTACGACACGATAGGGAGACTGATGCCGACATCGTTATGCAGATGGGTCGCGTGTATTTCAACCGCAGGCATTTCGACCGTGCCATCGACTGTTTCAACGAGGCAAAAGCGTCATACGACATCTTGGGACTCGCTGACAAATCCATCGAGACCAAGAAGCACCTCGCAACCGGCTATTACCACAACAATGATTTCGACAATGCCCTCAAGTATTACGACGAGTTGCTTTCATACAACAAGGAAAAGAACGACTGGGTGAACACCAAGATGAATTATCAGCGCATCAATGATATTCTCATCAAGAAGAAGGATTACCCGATGCTCGAGAAATACAATAGGGAGCTTTATAACGAGTGTATCAAGAATGATGGTATAAAAGAGCAGCTTAATGCATATAACAATATGAATTACGCTCTTGTTTGTCAGAAAAAGTATTCTGAGGCTGTTTTGTATTTCAACCAGCTCATCAATAATGATCAGGCGTTTGCTTATGATGATGCCGATTTGGCTAATCTTTGGGCTACATCGTATACCAATATCGGATTGTGTTACCACAATATGGGTGATGCCTATTACGACAAGGCAACCGAGCAGCTCCGCAAGGCTTACGATATGCGCGCCGAGTACAATCAGGACAAGGAAGCTGCCCATGTGGCCAACCTTCTAGCTCATATTTATGTGCTCCACGGCGATTTCCACAATGCCGAGTATTATCAGAAGCTTGCTCTCCAGCATGCCGAGACCAGCGACGACCGTGAGACTCTTAAGGAGGTTTACCTTGGCTGCAACGATGTATACAAGCGCAAGGGCGATTACGAGAAGGCTCTTGATTATTATGAGAATTTCCGTGCTCTCGACGAGCAGGACCGCCGTGATCAGGAGGACATCAACCGCAAGAAGCAGGAAGACCTTAAAAGCCTCAATGATGCCGAGAAAAACTATCAGGACGCACTCAACGAGGCTGATATCAGGGAGCGTCAGGAGCGTGAAAACCAGTTGAGACTCGAACAGGCCGAGGCTGCTAGAGCGATGGCGGAAAAGCAACTCGAGATTCAGGAAATGCAGAGAAAGGCTGCTGAGGCTGCTTTGATCCTGGAGCGTGAGAAGTTTCAAAGAAATGAGGCCGAGAAACAGATTGCTTTGGAGAAGCAAAAACTTCTTGAGGAGCAGATGGCAAGACAGGCCCAGGAGAATGAGCTTACTGAAGCCAGAAGTAAACAAGCAGAGCTTCTGCTTGAACAGGAGCGTAATCAACGTGTAATGGAGACACAGAAACAGGAAGCAGAAAGGTATCTGCTGTTTATGTTACTTGCTGGTATAGTAATCCTCTTCTTCATCGGCTTCGTAATAGCAATGCGTAAGAAGAACAAGAAACTCAAGGAGCAGCAGATTGCCATCGAGCGTGCAAATGCCGACCTCCAGATGAAGAACGACGAGATTACCGCGCAGAAGGAAAACCTTATTGCCGCCAACAACGAGATTCTCACCAAGAACGAGGAGCTCTCGCGTCAGAAAGAGGTTATCGAGCAGGCCAACAAGTCTATCACCGACAGTATCGTGTATGCTAAGCGTATACAGACTGCGGTGTCGCCTTCGCCTAAGTTCCTGCAGGCTTTCAATCTTCAGCACTTCCTATTCTTCCGTCCAAGAGATATCGTAAGTGGCGACTATTATTGGTTCCACGCCGACAACAACTCTATATTCGTGGTGGCTGCCGACTGTACCGGTCACGGTGTTCCGGGAGCGTTCATGAGTATGCTTGGTCTCTCGCTTTTCAACAAGATTGTGGCCGAGCGAAACATCACCGAGCCTGACTTGATTCTCAATCACCTGAGGGCTGAGGTGAAGATGGCGCTGCATCAGGATTCGATAAATTCCAGCCAGAAGGATGGTATGGACCTCTCGCTTGTGAGATACGATGTGGATACCAAGATGCTGCATTTTGCCGCCGCCAACAACAACGGATATCTTGTACAGCATTTCTGCAAGGATCAGGAAGAGCAGGCCAAGGCCAATCTCCTGAAGCCAGAGCATCTGCGCGAGACCGAGGACGGCTATCTGCGTCTTACTATAATGCCTGCCGATTCTATGCCTATCGGTGTGTATATCAGGGAGAAGGAAAGCTTCACCAAGTCGTCGTACCAGCTTAAGGAGGGCGATTCGTTCTACCTTACTTCCGATGGCTACATCGATCAGTTTGGTGGAAAGTGGGGACGCAAGTTCCTTACAAAGAATTTCCAGAAGCTGGTGATGGATATCAACTCATACGATATGAAGCATCAGGAAAAGATTGTGATAGAAACCCACGAAAACTGGATTGGCGATTCTTACGATCAGCTTGATGATATCATCGTTATCGGCATCAGGGTATGATGTTGCCTATTGCACTTTTTAATGAAGGTAAGTATTAAACAATCAAGATAAAATCAGGAGATGGCTTACGAAATAGAGCGAAAATTTCTTGTGGATGGCGATTTCAAGCATCTTGCATCGTCAAGCACGTATATCGTGCAGGGCTATGTGTTCCGCAACGACAGCAAATGCGTGCGCGTAAGGATAAAGGGCGACAAGGGATATGTCACCATCAAGAGCTCGGTGTCTGATTCGGGGTTTACGCGCAACGAGTGGGAATACGAGATACCCGCGCATCAGGTAAACGAGATGCTCAGGATTTGCGAGCCCGGCGTTATCGAGAAAACCCGTTACATTGTCAACTACAAGAATCTTGTGGTGGAGGTAGACGAGTTTTACGGCGACAACGAGGGCCTGCTGCTGGCCGAGATAGAGCTTACTTGCGAGAGTCAGCAGTTCGAGAAGCCTGATTTTCTCGGCAAGGAGGTTACCGGAGATCCAAGGTATTACAACTCGGAGCTTTCGCGGAATCCTTATTGCAACTGGAGATAGTTTTTCAAGGTTTAAATATGTTATTGGCCTCTGATACCGGCTTGTACGGTTTCAGAGGTTTGTTTTTTTGCTGATGATACATTCGGCGGCCGATGATATTATGCCAGCAAGATGCTCCTTGGCGCTGGTATCAGCTTCCGAGATGCGTTTATGGAGCGCATCAGCCACATCTTCCGGAATGTTGTCGCAGCAGTTTTCCAGTATGGTGAGGCAATCGAATGCGGGCTCGAATTCGCTTACATTCAGCAATATGTCCACTGTCTGTGATGCGCGGATAGACAGGTCCTGGTTTATCTGCCAGAGTGTGTTCAATAGCAGGTTCCGGGTAGGAGTGTGGCTTGTGGACTGCATGTAGTCGAAGAGCTCTATTGCCATATCGGCCGATTTGATGTCCATGCAGAGCTCCATTACGGCGTCCTTTATCTCCTGCGACCTATCTGATTCCAGTATTCCGAGGATGTGCGGCATCAGCTCGGGATCGCTGTTTTTCCTGTAATACGCCAGTGTGCCAGAGAGCTGCTGGTCGGTTTCTGTGCCTAGTTTCTTGATGAAAAGATTCTTTTCTGCCGTTGTCATTTTATATATTGCTTTGTTTTTTGCAAAGTTACGTAAATTTAGGGTAAAAATATCATTTTTGGCTATTTTTTTGTAGATATTTATTTTATATTTCTTAGAATAAATATATATTTGTAACCATAAACCGTTTATAACCCAGTGTTATTAGGTTTTTTTGTAAGTATCAGATTAACAATATAGTATGAAAAGAATTGCAAAAGCCTTGGGCTTGTTGTCCATAGCATCGGTGCTGATGATGGGCTGTGCATCAGAGCCAAAGAGCGATAGGTCGAAGCAGGATTTGAGAAACCAGGCATACGGAAAGACCTCGCAGCCGGCGGTTTCCAACAACTATTATTCGCTGCCGTCGCCCTTGGAGGTGGCCCGGATAGTGCAGAAAACCGGTGTGGAATACGAGCCGAGGATTCTCCATAAGCCTGAGCTTGGCGTGAGGTATTCCACCAATATGGCGGCTTCGATAAATCTTGGCATTTATTGCGCCGACCTCAGCTATTCCATCTATTTCGATCAGAAACAGGTGGCCCTCAAGTATCTGGACTGCATCAAGGACCTGGCATCAGGGCTTGATATCTCTGATATTATTACGCAGAAGAAGATGAGGGAGCTGGAGGACAATATTTCCGACAAGGACAAATTATTAAAGGTGGTTTCGGAAACTTTTTTCCATTCTGATGCGTTATTAAAGGAAAACAGCCGCAGGCCTACGGCCGTGATGGTGGGAATGGGAATGTGGATAGAGAGCCTTTATATATCCACACAGCTTTGCAACGCCGACCCAAAGGTGAATCCCGCGCTGGCCAAGACTATTGTGGAGCAGGGCCTTGTTTTCGAGGATCTGCTGGGTATGCTGGGAGGCCTTGGCGAAACTTCCGACGTGGCCCACGTAAAGACCGAGCTGGAGAAGATAAAATCCGCCTACAGCGCCATTTACGACCATCTGGGAGGATCCTACGTTGTGGAGGGGCAGCCCGAATACGACGCCAAGCTCTTTGCCGACCTGTGCGGAGCCGTGGCGGCCGTGAGGGATAGCTTCACTCAGCTGTTTTAGTTTTCAGATTATTTTTTTTGAATGATGTAAATTGACTATATATGAAAAAATTATTTATTTGTTCCTTAGTTGCATTGTTGATGCAGACTGTTTCGGTTTTTGCCCAGTGCCATGAGTATATCGAGGCTATTGCCGAATCGGAGCTGGAGCCATATATCCTGGACGGTAATTTTCTTGCCCCTGTGGTATCTGAGGGCGAGACCGTGAAGCTAAACCGTACGTTCCTGGAGGGTCAGAGCTACAAGCTGGCTGTTTGCGGAATGGACATGTTTTTCAAGGAGATTACCGTTACCGAGGCCAAGAAGGTGATTTTCAAGAATTTCGGCAAGGAGGCCCGCGACAAGATGGTGACCACAGCAGATGGCGACATGTTTCCGCTGGAGGGCATCACTTTCTACGAGTTTACTCCCGATCATACTATGAACCTGGAAATCAAGGTGAAGATTGTGCCCTTTGATGGCGGCGGCAGCGGCAAGCTGGAGGGCTGTCTGGGTATCCTTGTTGGTTTCCAGAAGTAATATGGATTTACCAACAATCTGATGGATTGTATTCATTTCGTTTGTATTGTGCTCTGTGTATTAGCTACTTGCAAACGAAATGAAATTTTTTTGCCCAAAGATTATTCTATCCCATTTATTATATACATATTTGCATCGCGGTTTTCGGGACCGCCTCCGTAAGGAAAATAATTGATTATAAGGACACTACAAATATCAAGAAAATGAAATTTGAGATTAACCAACGTGTGCATGGCAACAATTGCACATACAGTGAGCCACAGTCTGGACTCCTGAGCTACGAGGCTGCCAAGAAGAAGAAAACTCTCGAGGAAGAGGATCTGGATTTCGACGAGGCCTTTGCTGATGACGACATTGATATCGATACCGAGAAGCTCCTGGAGGAGTTCGACGATGATATCGATGAGATGGATATCGATGATCTGGACCTTGACGAGTTTGATGAGGATCTCAATGACGACGACCTCGATGTCTTTGATGACGATTTCGGATCTTCCAAGCCGTCGCGCAGGAGAAGAAAGGCCGACGATGATATCGACGACGATGAAGTGGACGACAGCCAGTTCTACAACGACGAGTTCAAGGATTTCGATAATTACACCATCGTATCTGACTTTGACGACGATTTGGATACCTACATCCAGAACGAGGATGCAGGCGGATATTTCGATTACGACGACAGATACTAATTTCACACTGACAACACTGATTTTACGCAGATTTTTATTATATGATATTATCTAAAAAATCTGTGTAGTCTGTGTAATCTGTGCGAAACTTTCAATTCGTCGAATTCACGTAAAAATTTGAGAGCCGGGGTTCCATTCTCTTGGGAGAAACTCCGGCTCTCATTGTGTCTGTATGATGGGCTTACAGTATCTCGTAGTACATCGACGGGGTGTTTATCAGCTTCAGGGCTGTAAGGAAGTCGTTGTCGTCCTGGTTGATGATTTCCTGATGCTCGTTGGCGCCGTAGATGGTCTGTGCAAACACCGCGGTAATCAGCCTTACCACTTTCTGCTGCTGGGCCGCGTTTACGGGCATTTTTAGGCATTGCCCGCCCATATTGCCGCCGCGGCTGTCTTTCTTGCAGAACTCGGCAAAACACTCCAGCATCTCCTTGGTTACGTGGAAGTATTTCTTGAAGGCCTTGAAGTTTCTGTATTCCTTGTTGATGTCGCTGCGGTGGATGTAGGTGTAGAAGTAGGCGAAATCGTACAGCACGCCGTTGTCGATCCATTCCTGCCAGCAGGCCGGATATGTGGTGGTGTCTTCGGCCACAAACACATCAGGCACCACGCCCATTCCGGCAAACACCTTGCGTCCTTTCCTCAGGGTGCGGTATACGGTGGTGTCGCTGGGCGCCGGCATGTTGCTGGCCGATAGGTTCTCGCCGGTGGACCTTCTGTGGGCAGTCTCGGAGAAGTATTCCTTCTGAACCATTCCGTATTCCTTCTGGATGCAGCGTCCCGTGGGCGATATCAGCCTGGCGTTGGATATCCTTATCATCGATCCGTCGCTCATCTTGTACACCTGCTGCGAGATGCCTTTCCCGTAGCTTCTGCGGCCTATTATCACGCCCTGGTCGCTGTCCTGTACGCAGCTGGCTATCACCTCGCTGGCCGATGCCGTGTTCTCGTTTATCAGCACGTAGAGCCTGCTTCCGGATAGCTCGCCGTCGTGGTCGGGATAGTAGTATTGGCCGCTGTTGCGGTATATGCTCTTGGATGTGCGCACGTTTTCCTTTACAAACATGTTGCTGATGTTTATGCTGGCCTGATACAGCCCTCCGGGATTGTCGCGGAGGTCCAGTATTATGTTGCGGAGGCGTTTCTTGGGATACGATTTCAGCACCTTCCTGAACATCAGGTCGGTGTCCTTGCAGAATTTTGATATCCTTACGTACACGCTGCTGTCGTTGGGAGCGTAGCTGGCCAGTATGCCGCTGGGGGTGGAGTTGTCGATGCCTATCATCACGTGTCTGGTGCCTTTGCGCAGCATCAGGGCTACGGAAGTGCTGTCGCCTGTCTGCGAATCCATTATGCGGTTGATGTCGGCCTGCTGCAGGTGTCGCTGGCTTACGGCGTGCCGGCCTATGGAATCCAGCTTCTGTCCCGGCTTTATGCCGGCGCGGTATGCGGGGCTGTTGGGCTCCACGGCCACCACTATCACGGTGTCTCTGAAAATCCTGCACGTGATGCCGGTGCCTATGTTCTTGCAGGAGGTGCGGTTTTGCTCGCCGGCGGCCTCCTCGGGGGTGTAGTATCTGGTGTGGGGGTCCAGGTTGCCCAGAAGTCCCCGGATTCCCATTTCTGTAATTTCTTTCTCGGGTATGGAATCCATGTAGCACTGGGCTACCAGCTTTAGAACCTCTATCATCTTCAGCTGGTTTTTGCTGATAGTAACAGTGGTATCGTTGTTTTGTGCTAATGATTGGCTTATAGATGCCGATAATGCGCACGATATTGCAATCGCCGCCAGCTTCCTTGTCAAGTCCATTTCAGTTTCCTATTATTTTTGCTTTTTATAATTGTTTCAGCTTTTCAGATATTCCATAATACTTGCGAGAGCCTTTCCGGCTGTCTCCTTGATATAATGTGTGGTGATATTATGGGTATACGACGATTCGGTAGGATTTATCTCCACGATTTTTGCGCCTTTCTGGGCAGCTATGGTTGGGATGTAGCATGCCGGCATCACCTCTCCCGTGGTGCCCACCACAATCACGAGGTCGGCCTGGCGCGCCATCACCATCGATTTCTCGTAGGCGTCGGAGGGAATGCCCTCGCCGAAGAATATGAAGTTTGGCTTCAGCACTCCGCCGCATCCGCATTTGGGGGGCATTGTGGCCAGGTTTACGTCCTTGCTGTCGAAAATCTTTCCGCAGCTCTCGCATACCATGGTGTCTAGCGTGCCGTGGAATTCCACCACATTCTGGCTTCCGGCCTTCTGATGCAGCGCGTCGATGTTCATGGTAACGATGCCCTTCAGCAGGCCCATCTCCTCCATGCCGGCAAGAGCCTTGTGGGCGTCGTTGGGCAGTGCCTGTCCCCAGTGCTCGTAGAATATCTCCCTGATGCAGGGCCATACGCCGGCGGGGTTGCGCCTGAAGTTTGTGATGTCCAGAGTATCTGGGTCGTACTTGTTCCACAAGCCGCCCTTGCCCCTGAATGGCGGTATGCCGCTCTCCACGCTGATGCCAGCGCCTGTAAATGCTATGGTGTATCTGGATTTGCGTATCAGCTCCGATACCTCCTTATATATGTTTCCCATTTTGCCTTATATATAATGTGTGTTTCTGTTAATATTCCTACATGAGAGCCAGAATGGCGTCGTAGAGTTTCTTTCTTGTTATAGGCTTGAATAATAGGTCGTTGCATCCGGATTTCTTGGCCATTCCCAGGTTGGTTTCCAGGTTGAAGGCCGTAAGCGCTATCACCGGGGTCTGCGAGTCGAACTTCCTTATCTCCCTGGTGGCCTCCAGGCCGTCCATCTCGGGCATCTTTATGTCCATCAATACCAGGTCGTACCAGTCGTTGCGCATGGCCTCTATGGCTTTTTTGCCGTTGTCTACCCTCGTTATGGTGTGGTTGCTTAGCAGCTGCTTTATCAAAAGGTAGTTTACGTCGCTGTCCTCGGCCACCAGAATCTTGAACTGGCTGTTCAGCTCCTCCTTCAGCAGGGTGTTGGCGTCGTACAGCTCGGCAATTATCTCGTTGTTGTGGTTTTGTTTCTGAGGCGTGGATACGCTGCACGGAATCTCTATGATGAACCTGCTGCCGTAGTCGGGCTTGGAAACCACCTTGGCCACTCCGCCCGATTTCTCGGCGATGGCCTTTATGTATGCCAGGCCCAGTCCGGTGCCCTCGGTAAACGAATCCAGCTTCTCGAACTTGTTGAAAATCCTCGACTGGTTTTCCTCGCAGATGCCTATTCCGGTATCCTGCACAAATATGGTGAACCTGTTGTTGTCGGCAAAGTATCCTATGTTTATGCTGCCCTTGTGGGTGAATTTTATGGCGTTTTCGGTGAGTATCGACAGCATTCTGGCTGTCTTGCCCTTGTCCCATTCCACTATGCACTCGTTGGTGGGTATCGTGGTGTGTATCTCCAGGCCCTTGTTGGCGCAGGTGCGCTCAAACTTGGATCTTGTAAGTTCCACCACCTCGGATAGGTTGAACTCCTCGATGTTGAACTCCAGCATGCCGGAATCCAGCTTGGAGAACTCCACAATCTTGTTTATGATGTCGAGCAGCTTGTAGGCGCTGTCCTTTATCTCGCGGTTGAACTCCGAGTCGTAATAATCGGGCATCTTGTTTTCCATGATGTTGATGAAGCCCAGCAGGCCGTTGGCGGGGGTGTTTATCTCATGGCTGATGTTTAGCAGGAAGGTGGATTTCAGCTTGTCGCTCCTCTTGGCCCTCTCCTCGGATCTCTTGAGCTCCAGCTTCTGGGCGTTCAGCTGCTGGTTTTGCCATTTCACCTTCTGGAGCAGGTTTATCACCACGCTTATTATCGCTATCAGGGCGGCGCTTATTATTATCGAAATAGTGAATCTTTGCTGATACTTGCTCTCCTCCTCGGCCCTCGACTCACTTATGGTTGTGCCCTTTGGGAGCATTTTCTTGTTCAGGTCAAACTCCTTTAGCTTGGATGCGTTGGCGGCGTAGTGGTTGCCCACCTTCACGTAGAAAGTGTCGGTGATTCCGTAGCATATCTGCGGCAGAATGCTCTCCAGATAGTCCCGGTAGTTGGTCCTGAAGTTGGGGATTCTTCCGCCAATCGACAGCTCTTCCTTCAGCATCAGGGCTGTGGGAGTAAAAATAGGCAGGTCGGGGCGGTTCTCCACCATCTTGTTTATAGTTTTCTGCACGAAGAAGTTGCCGTTTTTGCCCACCTTCCATGAACCCAGCAGCAGCACGGTGTTTGGAGGCAGCGAATCTATCTTGTCCTTCACCTCGTTCACGTTGTATTTGCGGCCGTCCAGCTCCACCGATTTCATCTGGTAGAAGCTGTTGCGCATCACGTCCCTGAACTTTGCCAGCAGCGACACTCCGCCATACGAGTTGTCGGTAAGCAGCGCCACGTTGTTTACGTTCGGGAACAGCTTCATCACCATCTGCATGGTGCCTATTATGTCGAACTCGGCCATTATTGCTCCGGCGCATTTCTTAAGCTCGGCCTTTTCCCTGGTGCTGATGCTTGTGGGTTCCCATTTCATCACTGAAAACACGCTGTCGGGGATGTTCACGCCCGAATCCGTTATCCTGCATCCGTAGAAAGGCACGCTTGGCACGTTCTCCATGCTCAGGTAGGTGGCCCAGGCCTCCTGTCCAAGCAGTATTATGCCCTTAAGCTCTTTGGTCTGATGCTTGCTCAGGATGCTGTTCATTGTGGTGTGCCACTCCTTGCAGTTGCGCAGGCTCAGCACTCCCAGACTCTCTATTTTGGTGTCGATGTCTATGCCGAGGTCTATCGTTGCCGAATCCAGATCGTTTATGAAAGAGGTTACATCGCCCGAGTCGTGGGCATAGGATGTTATCAGCAAAATATAGTCGCGGCTGGTGTTGTTCTGATTCTGTGCCCATGTATACATGCAGCCCACAATCATAAACACCAGTATCAGGAAACTACGTAATATTTGCAATATGCTGTATCTCATTGTGTTATAGTGCTGATGCTGCCTCAGGGCGTAAATTCCCCGTCCCTTGGCCGCGCATAATTGTCAGCATTGCAAATATAAGTAAAATTTATTTTATTTCCCTATTTTTTTGATAATTATTTTTTTTCGGCAAATCGTAAATTTCAGCAAATAAATTCTTATCTTTGCACATTGTATTTTTTTCTGAAACAACAAGACAAAAATGGGCTTTTTTAACAAGAAAAAGAAGAAAACCTGGGTTGTTCCCCAGGGTCAGGAGCCAACAGAGATGGACAAGAAGATTCTCTATTGGCAGAGCAAGGGCAGGGAAGTGCCTCGCAGGGGGCTGATACTTACTCCCGGACAGATAGACGGCGTACGCAAGAGCGGAGTCATCAACACTGGCATTCTGGACACTGTGGCCAAGGAGATAAAGGCCGGAATGTCCACCAACGATATCGACAAGATAGTGGCCGACTACACTCTGAGCCACGGAGCCAAGTCGGCCTGCCTGGGCTACAACGGCTTCCCTAAATATTCCTGCGTATCAATAAACGAGGAGGTTTGCCACGGCATCCCCGACGACGACATTATCCTGGAGGAGGGCGACATTGTAAACGTGGACGTAACCACCATCTACAACGGTTTCTTTGCTGATGCATCGCGTATGTTCATCATCGGCAAAACCACTCCCGAGCGCGAGAAGCTTGTACGCGTGGCCAAGGAGTGTCTCGAGGTGGGCATTCAGGCCGCTCAGCCATACTGCTTTGTGGGCGATATCGGCAACGCCATCCAGGAGCACGCGCATAAGAACGGCTACTCGGTGGTTCGCGACCTCTGCGGACACGGCGTGGGCCTCAAGTTCCACGAGGACCCCGAGGTTACACATTACGGACGCAAGGGCACAGGAATGCTCCTTGTTCCCGGAATGGTGTTCACCATAGAGCCAATGATCAACGAGGGCACCTACAAGGTTTTCATCGACGAGGACAACGGCTGGACCGTGGTTACCGAGGACGAGAAGGATTCAGCCCAGTGGGAACACACCTTCGTGATGACCGAAAACGGAGTTGAGATTCTTACGTATTAATGGAGCAAAAGATCATCGACATACTTTCAAAAATCCACCTCGACGGTATTTATAATAAGTACCGTCAGGTGATTATATACCTGTTTTTCGGCGCAGTGAGCACGGTGGTGAACATTGCGGCCTTCTGGCTGTGCAACTATGTTTTTGGTATCAACTATCAGATATCCAATGTTATAAGCTGGGTGTTGGCGGTGCTTTGTGCCTATATCACCAACAAGCTCTGGGTTTTTGAGAGCAGGGGCAAAAGCAAGAAGGAGAACATTGGCGAGGCCGCCCTTTTCTACTTTTTCCGCATCGTGAGCCTCGGCATCGAGATGGGCATAATGTACCTGATGATAGATTGCTGGGAGCTTAACGTGATGCTCTCGAAGATAGTGGCCAACGTGATCTCGATAGCCGCAAACTTTGTTTTCAGCAAGCTGATAATCTTCCGCAAAACGTCGGATTAGACGTGGAATGGAAGGAAAACGCCGGTGGCGTTTTTTTTCTTTATCCGAAAATTGAAAGAATTGAAAAAGAATTTAAAGAATTACGTTTTAGTTTTTGGGCGCCTTCGGCGCTGGGTAAACACGAATTACCACGAATGGCCACGAATTATCATAAATGTTTTAAATAAAAAATTTTTGGTAATTCGTGATAATTTATGGTAATTCGTGTTCCCCCCAAAGCCGTAGGCGAAAAAAAATTCTTTTTATTTATTTTTTATTCTTTACATTTTTGGATAAAAAAACTGCCACTGAAAGTGGCATAACAATATAATTTTTGTATAAAAAAGTGGACTTGAAACAGAAGGCGGCCCAGGGCCTTTTCTGGGGAGGAGTCAGCAATGTGGTTCAGCAGCTTCTGAATCTGGCGTTCGGAATTTTTCTGGCGCGGAAGCTTGGCGTGGATGATTACGGAACGGTGGGAATGCTAACCATTTTTGCCGCCATTGCCAACGCCATTCAGGAATCGGGATTCCGCAGCGCGCTCACCAACCGCAAGGATATCACCCACGACGACTACAACTCGGTTTTCTGGACAAGTCTCGGACTCGGCGTTCTGCTTTACGTAATTCTGTTTTTCAGCGCTCCCATCATCGCCGACTTTTTCAACGAGCCCGTTCTCGTGCCACTTGGGCGCTTCCTTTTCCTGGGATTTCTGATTTCGTCTACGGGCGTGGCTCACAACGCATACCTTTTCAAAAACCTGATGGCCAAGGAGATGGCAAAGTCAACTCTTACGGCGTCGGTAATATCGGGAGTTTTGGCCCTTGTGATGGCCTACAATGGTTTCGCCTTCTGGGGAATAGCGGCTCAGAACGTGGTCTACATTCTTGTTACTACCATAATGTTCTGGATATATTCCGATTTCCGTCCAAAATTCCGCTACAATTTCCAGCCAATCAGAGAGATGCTTCCATACAGCAGCAAGTTGCTGATTACTACTATTTTCCACCTCCTTAACGAGAACTTTTTCACCGCATTTCTCGGAAACAAGTTCAATAAACTGCAAGTAGGCTACTATTCAAACGGCTACAAATGGCAAAGCCTTGGTACTCAGACGATTTCGCTCGCCATCGAGAACGTTATGCAGCCCGTTTTGGCCAAGACCGATAAGAGCAACCTTCTTCAGGTTTTCTGCAAGCTGATGGCCGTTACGGTTTTCATATCGTTTCCCTGTCTGATGGGATTGGGACTCATTGCGCCCGAGTTCATCGAGATCACCATTGAGGAAAAGTGGCTTCCGAGTGCCGACATTATGACCGTACTCTGCATCTGGGGCGCAATGTTTCCGCTGTGTCAGGTGTATCAGAAACAGCTTCTAAGTGCTGGAAAATCAGGCTGGATGATGATTTGTGTAGTTACACGTTGTCTGATGCAGTTTGCGGCGGTTTTTGCGACATTCCGTTACGGAATCTTCGTAATGGTATGCGCGTTTACGGCCACAAATGTGCTCTCTATTCTTCAGGTTCATTATTACGTCCATAAGATAAACGGCGTTACAATTGGAATGCTTTTCAAGTCAATTTTGCCGTACCTTTCATTGATTCTGATATCGTGCGTGGCTGGGTATTTAGCTGCATCTTCATTTGAAAATATTTACATAAGACTTTGCATCAAGATTGCTGTTGTAGCCGTGCTTTATCTTGGTGGATTGTGGATCTCTGGAAACGGCGTTGTAAGGGAAGTGATGGCGTTTCTCAAAGGGTTTTCGACCCACTCCGGGGTCGTGGGCTAATTATTCGTTATCCTTTTTTATATCTCCTTCAATAATTCCTTGATATAATTCTCTATATCCAACGGCGACACGTTGTATTTGGGTTGCATCTGGGCAAAACGCTCGTCAAGATGGAATCTTGTGGAAGTTGACAGCATCGCAATTAGGTTTTTGGTTTTGAGCTTGTGTCCAGAATGTTTCAATGCGTTGTCAATCATATTTTTGAGGTTTCCTCCGCTTTTGAGAATCGAATATATGTCGTAATAATCTCGAAAGTTGCTTCTGCGCATCAGAACTTCCATTTTCATTGCCCCGATGGCTTCGGGATCAGCAAGTCTTAGATTGTTTCTTAGCGTAATTACTTGCATTTCTGGAGCATAACGTTCTGTTGCATAGAACGAGATTTTTACTTTAGAAACCTTGAATTCCACGTGGTCGAAATCCATTATTTCCACGTGCTCCACTTCTCCGATGCTGGCGAGCTGTTTTTTTATTGTTGGCCAGTCAACCTCCATTTTCTCGTTTTTGGAAGTTCTCCATTTCATAAAATCGAGATCCTCGCTGTTCCTTGTCTGCAACTGCAACGACAAGGCTGTACCGCCAACCAAAACATATTCCCTGATACATTCCAGTTGTGTTACTTTCTCAAAAATATCCGAAGTCTGAGGCGCTAATCCTTCCATAATTTCTTGAAATGTCTGGTTTCCAAATTCTTGAGGTAAGCATCAGGTTTCTTGGCACCGAAATAATACCAGGCGAAAAACCTGTTCAGCATATAGTAATATTCGCCCTGAGGCACAAGGCGTTCTTTCCAAATGCTCTTTATCTTTCTGTAGGAGAGAATGTTGAATAAATCTTTGATTTCCTTGAGGTCGAGGTACACCAGCACCTTCTCCACAAGCAGCTCGTCGGGGAGGTCGGTGATTTTGCTGGTGTCGTACGACCAAAGACAGTTTTCGTCTATAAGCTGACGCACCAGTTTTTTGCGGATGATATTTTTCTCTTCCTTCGTCATAAGTTTTATTCGTAATCCTTTTACGCAAAGTTAGATATTTTTTTTTGTTTTCCGAAATTTATTTTTACTTTTGCTTTGCTAATTTTATTTAATTAACTTATGAAAAGAGTGATTTTTTATGCAGCTCTCTGCTGTGCCCTGATGGCTTGTGGCGGCAATGGTGATACTATGGTTAATGGCAAGGCCTTCGAGGTGTCAGGTAGGGTGAAGAGGTGCAACACCGTGGAGTTTGATGAGAATGGCAAGGTAACCAGATTCACCAACCTGCCCGATGCTGCCAAGTATTTCTATGATGATAAGGACAGGCTTGTAAGGATAGAGTATCTTGATTCGGTATACGTGGATCAGGAGCCTTTCCTTACCACGCTGAGTTTCACCTACAATGCCGACGGCACTTTCAAGACTATGGTTGAGGATGGCGTATGCACCAATAAATGCTACTATTTCTATGATGGCAAGAATGTGGTGGAATCTGTGGATACGTCCAATTGCGGCGACGAGTATTCGACTTCTGTTACCAAATGCGTGATCGAGAATACCGATGACCACGGCAACTGGATCAAGGCTAAACTGGACAAATCTATTGATTACGATGGCCGTATTGAGAAACAATCTTCAGAAATAACCCGTAAAATTACATACTTTGATTAACTTATGAAAAAACTCATAATCCCAGCCGTTCTATGCTGTGCCTTGATGGCCTGCGGCGGCGCAAAGACAAATTCAGAGTCAGCTGACTCTAAGACTGATGCATCGGCTACTGAGGCTGCTGCCAAAACGGAAGCTTCAGCCCCGAAAAAAAGCCAGATGGCCGATTTCGAGAAGGGCGACTACAAGATTTACGCCCTCCGCGGCAAGGTGAGCAAGGTGACATACGAGTATGATTATATTGCCTTCAATGCTGAAGGTCAGGTAATTGACGATGAGAGTTTCCTGCGCGTCGGTAAAGATGGTATGGAAAATAATATTGTGCGCGGTGCCAATGGCAATATCATATCCATCGACGTGGATGAGGAGGAAATGGGAACTTTCCTTACATATAATTCCAAAGGGCTTCTCGAAAGATTCGTGCATACCACCGACGAGTCGGAATATGAGAAGGTTTTCACTTACAATGCCGATGATGAGCTGGTATCAGACACCACCAAGTACACTTATTATTTTGATTCGCTTGGTTATGAAACTACCTGCGACTACACAATCCTGGAGCGCGACAGCCACGGAAACTGGACAAAGGCCAAGTGCCATACGGTTGGAAAACCTGACGAGGGCGAACCCGAGGAGGTGACTAAAGAGATTTCCCGTAAAATTACATATTTTGATTAACTTATGAAAAAACTTTTTATTCCAGCCGTTCTCTGCTGTGCCCTTATGGCCTGCGGCGGCGCCAAGACAAATTCGGAGTCAGCTGACTCTAAGACTGATGCATCAGCCACTGAGGTAAATTACGAGCCCAAGAAGGCTGAGGACCCATACACAATGGTGGATGGCAAAATCTTTGAGCTGAAGGGCAATGTAAAGAAATGCGTTGTAAGTGAGTTTTATTCTGATGCCAACGGCAATCCCACCGGCACAAAGCCCGAGGAGGAGACTACTATGGAGTTTGGCGCCGACGGCAAGATTTCCAAGCATTCCGGTTACGAGAAGCTGGTACGCAACAGCAACGACAAGCTCGAGAAGATGACTTGGTATTGCAGCGATTTCGGCTTCGATTTCGAGGACCAGTTTACCTGCAACGAGGCCGGTTTTTTGGTTTCGGAAAAGATAAGGGGTCTGGGTGGCATCACCTGGACTTACGAGCTTGATGACCAGAACGAGCGTGTAAAGGCGGTTTCAGAAGCCATCTATGAGGAAGGCTACGAGGGCAAAAACGAGACAACCTTAAAGGTGCTGGAGCGCGACGACAAGGGCAACTGGACCAAGCGCCTGCTAAATGTGAAAGATGGCCAGAGAGAGATGGGTACCACCGATTATGAGTGGAACATTTACAACTGGGTACAGATTAGAAAGATTGAATATTAGTAGATAGTAGATAGTAGTTAGCTATGGAAAACTTTATCGTATCAGCAAGAAAATATCGTCCCGCGTCGTTCGATACGGTTGTGGGGCAGGGCAGCATTACGGCCACATTGAAGAACGCCATCAAAAACCAGCAGCTGGCTCAGGCGTATCTCTTCTGCGGTCCGCGCGGTGTGGGCAAAACTACGTGTTCGCGTATCTTTGCCAAAACCATCAACTGCCTGAATCCCGGCCCTGATATGGAGGCCTGCAACGAGTGCGAGAGTTGCCGCGCGTTCAATGAGAACCGCTCATACAACATTCACGAGCTCGACGCCGCTTCCAACAACTCCGTGGATGATATCCGTCAGCTGATAGATAAAGTACGCATACCTCCGCAGATTGGAAAATACTCCGTGTATATTGTTGACGAGGTTCATATGCTGTCTACGGCGGCCTTCAACGCGTTCCTGAAGACATTGGAGGAGCCGCCTGCCCACGCCAAGTTTATCCTGGCCACCACCGAGAAGCACAAGATTCTGCCCACGATCCTGTCGCGCTGTCAGATCTTCGACTTCAACCGTATGAAGGTGGAGGATATTGTGGCTCATCTCCAGAACCTTGCCGAGAAGGAGGGTGTGGATGCTGACGTCAATGGCCTTAATGTGATTGCGCAGAAGGCTGACGGCGGTATGAGAGACGCGCTCTCGTTCTTCGACCAGATTGTGAGTTTCTCGGGCAAAAAGTTTACGTATCAGGACGTTATCAACAACCTGAACGTGCTCGACTATGAGTATTATTTCAAGCTTATCGACTATTTCCGCGAGGGCAATGTAAACAGCTCGCTGCTGGCCTTCAACGAAATTCTCAACAAGGGATTCGATGCCCACCACTTTGTGAGCGGCCTCAGCCAGCATATCAGGGACATTATGGTATGTCGCGACGAGAGCACCATTCAGCTCCTGGAGGTGGGCGCCGATATCCGCGACCGCTACAAGAAGCAGGCCAAGGAGGTTACGCTGCCGTTCCTCTATACGGCCCTGAATATCACCAACAAATGCGACCTCGACTACCGCGAGAGCAAATCCAAGCGTCTTCTTGTGGAGCTGATGCTGATGCAACTCTGCAACATTGGCGGCAAGATTACGGCGCAGGCTCCGGCACAGCAGCCTCAGGTGGCCATTCCGCAGACTCAGGCACAGAATCAGCAGCCTCAGCCACAGAATCAGCAGCCTCAGGCCTCCGCTCCGGCACAGCCTCAACAACAGCCTGCAAGCCAGCCAGTTCAGCAGCAGGCATCAGCCCCAGAGTCAGCTGCAAAAAGCAATAATGTAGCTGACCCTAAGACTGCCGCAAGCTCCGTTTCCGTCTCTCAAGCCCCTGTAAATCAGGCAGCTGACCCTGCGAAAAAGGTGGCCGCAAATTCGGTTTCGATTCAGGCATATCTTCAGCGCAAAAACGACCTCGCCAAGCAGGAAGAGGAGCGTCAGAAGCAGTCCGGCGCCGCCACAGCCATTACGGTAGTGAATGAGTGTCAGGATTTTACACGAGAGCAGGTGGCCACTCTCTGGGCAAAGCTCGCCGAGATCTACAGGACCAAGAAGCCAAGGCTCCACGCCATTTTCTCGCAGAGCGTGCCCGAGATCAAGGACAACTACGTGCTGGAAATGAGCCTCCAGAACTCGATGCAGAACGATGCCATCAACGAGGTGAAGGCCGGTTTTGTAAACTATGTGCGTCAGCAGCTCCACAATGGAAAAATCGAGGTTGTAACCAAGGTGGCCGAATCGGGCAACTCCGTTTTCGTGTACACCGACAGCGACAAATACAAGTATCTGGCCCAGCAAAACGAGAACCTCGACGTGCTGAAAAAGGATTTGAATCTGGAATTTTAAGCAAATGATTGAAGTGTTGAAATGTTGAGCACTTCTATCACTTCAATCACTTCAACACTTCAACACTTGAATATCAGGAAATTAAATATCGTAAATTTCAAGAACCACGAGTTGCGGGAGTTTGTTTTCTCCAAGAAGATAAACTGCCTGGTGGGCAACAACGGCGTTGGCAAAACCAATGTCCTGGATGCGCTGTATTATCTATCGTTCAGCAAGAGTTTTATCAACAGCACTGATACTCAGAATATTAGAAACGACGAGGAGTTTTTCTCGCTGAGGGGCGTCTACGACGTGAACGGCATCGACGAGACTATTCTCCTGAATTTCAGCCGCAAGAAGGGCAAGCAGATGAAGCGCAACGACAAGGAATACGAGCGCATCAGCGACCATATCGGCCTGCTGCCGCTGGTGATTATTAGTCCCCAGGATATCAGGCTGATACTGGACGGAAGCGCCGAGCGCAGGAAGTTTCTCGACAGCGCCATATCGCAGTTCAACAACAGTCATCTGGTGGCCTTGCAGAATTACGGACGCGCGCTGCTTCAGCGCAACAAGATTCTTAAAAGCAGCAACGGCGTGGTGGATCCCATAATGCTGGAAATGTGGGACCAGCACCTTATAAGCAATGGCAAAATCCTGTACGACAACAGGAAAGCCTTTGTGAAGGATTTTATCGGCGAGTTCCGGAAATATTACGGGCTGATATCCACAAACGGCGGCGAGCTGCCGATGCTTAGGTACGAATCTCAGCTCGACGAGTTTACGATGGAGCAGCTCCTGAAGGATTCGCTGCGCAGGGATATGGTTTTGCAGCACACCTCGATGGGTGTCCACAAGGACGACCTGATATTCGAAGTATCAGGTATGTCGCTGAAAAACAGCGGGTCGCAGGGTCAGCAGAAAACTTTCCTCACGGCCCTGAAGCTGGCTCAGTATTCGTTTCTCGGAAGGGTGGGGAAGAGGCCGATACTGTTGCTGGATGATATTTTCGACAAGCTGGACCCCACCCGCGTGAACGCCATTGTAAAGATGGTGCTCAGCGATGATACGTTTGGTCAGATTTTCATCACCCACACCAGCCCCGTGGACTTGGAAAGGATGCTGAAAGAAGTTACCGACGATTTCGAAATGTTTGAAATACAATAATTTACCATTAATATTTAATACTATGAATTTTTCATTCAAGAAAATCGCCCTCTTTGCGATGGGCGTTGCAATGATTGGAATCCAGTCGTGCAGCAAGGAAGTGGGCACGCTCAACGGCGAGTTCTCAGTATCAGAAACCAAGAAGGTGAAGTTCTCGCAGGGCAACCTCCGCTGTCAGCTCCCCGAGCAGAAGTGGTTTTTCGCCGACAATCAGTATGAGTTTGTCTCAGGCGATGCCAACAAAAACGTTGGTTATAAGGATTTTGCCGGTGGCGTGATAGATATTTTCGCCTTTACCGGTGCCAAGGAGCCAGAAGCCCGCAGGTGTGAGTATCCTTGCGAGTTTGTGGATTTCGGTACCAACGTTATCGAGAACGGCGGCAACGAGGGCAAGTCAGATATGTGGCGCACCCTTACCGGCGAGGAGTGGGCTTACATTCTTTTCGAGCGTCCTGATGCTGCCAGCAAGTCGTGCTATGCCTATGTGGGCGACAACGCAGGTATAATCATTATGCCTGACAAATTCACTTGTCCTGATGGCGTTACATTCAAGAGTTTTGCTGATTTGGGAGTAAAGGTATCAGGCAGCGTTAAAAATGCAAGAAGCGCCACCATCAATCCCAAAAAGGAGCTTGAAGACGAACTCAAGACCGTCAACAAGTATACAGTAGAGCAGTTCAACAAGCTTCAGGAGGCCGGTGCCGTATTTATGCCATATTGCGGCGACAACAACATTGACGTAAACGAGCAGGCCTCGTACTGGAATGCTCCAAGCAAGGATACCACATATTTCAGCAGCTACAAGGTAGCCAGCCTTTGGGGAGCCCGTGGCTGCCGTCCATACTCTTTCCGTATGGCGGTACGCCTTGTAAAGGACGTAAAGTAAGTAGTTGATGCTGCATAGATAATATAAAAGCCGCAGTTGATTTTGTCAGCTGCGGCTTTTTTTGTGTTATTTTATTCTGTTTGTGGAGACGGGTCTGTTTGTGGAGACGGACTGCGGTCCGTCTCTACGGCAATTTAGTGCTTGTGGCAGCAACCGCCCTCGTGGTCGTGGTCGCCCTTGTGGCAGCAGCCCTCGCCCTCGTGATCGTGGTCGCCGTGGCAGCAGCCCTCGCCGTCCTCCTTGTGGCATCCGCCCTCACCGTGGCAACCGCCGCCACAGCCTCCGCAGTGACCCTCGTGGTGAACGTGGCCGTGCTCGATCTCCTCCTCGCTGGCCTCGCGGATTTCCTTTACCTTTACTGTGAAGTAGAGATCCTTGCCGGCCATATCGTGGTTGAAGTCCATCTTAACGGTCTTCTCCTCGATGGCTATCACCTTGCCAATCATATGGTTGCCCTTATTGTCCTGCATAGGAATGTGGGCGCCTATGTGGCAGATCATTTCGTTGAGCTTGCCGTCCTGCATAAACACCTCGATAGGAATGTTGGCTACGTATCTATCGTCGTAAACGCCGTATCCGTCCTCTGGAGAAAGGTGGAATGATACCTCCTGACCAATCTCGAAACCGTTGATGGCGTCCTCGAATTTAGGAAGAAGCATACCTCTGCCGAAGAGGAACTCAAGAGGCTTGTCGTCTGGAGTCTGCTCCACGATAGGGCCATTCTCCTCAGTTCTAAGTATATAGTTTACCGAAACTACTTTGTTTAATTCTACTTTCATTGTGTTTTTTTGATTTTGTTTGCTACAAAGGTAAGAATAAAATTACAAATATGAAAAATTTTTTGCCTAAAGAATTTGGATAGTTGGAATTTTGTTTTTACTTTTGCGTCCGAAATAACAACGGCTGCGTAGTTCAATGGATAGAATACGGGTTTCCTAAACCTTAGATCTGAGTTCGATTCTCAGCGTGGCTACGAGAAAGGCAAGCGAGAGCTTGCCTTTTTTTGTTACCTCACCTTGTCCCTTTTTATCACCACGGGCTGTTTGGTGATGGTCTCGTGCCTTGGGTCTATCTGGATTGTAGAGACGGGGAAATCGGTTTTTAAGTCGAAAACCTGGTTGTCGGATTCGTTGAAAATCCAAATGGTTTCCTCCTGTTTCTTGTCGGCGCTGATAAGTTTTACGGGAATCATCATTTTGAAGAAATTGCCGTCAGGTGAACTGCATTTCTGCTTGATTTTCAATTTGATGCCTTTTTTTGCAGGTGCCCAGTCCACGGTGTATATCGGGAATCCCTTCTGATGGAGCCACTGATTGAAAAGCCAGGAATTGTCGCGACCGGAGGCCTTGTTTACGTGGGCTATGAAGTCTGTGGCTGTGGCGGTCCTGTACTGAAGGTTAGGATCCGTGGCATACGATTTCATGGCCTTGAAAAACGCCTCGTCACCGATTGTCAGCCTCAGTTGGTGGAGCATCAACGCGCCCTTGCAATAACTTGTGGCATAGTTGAATATGCTGTGGAAATCGAGGGCGTCGTCCACATAGATTTTGCCGTTTTCATCCGACGTGGCATAGCCGTTGGCATTCTGCATCCAACGGTTTGTGGATCTGTTCAGCAGGCCGTTTTCCGCAGTAATGTACTCGCAATAAGTTGCGAAACTCTCGTTTAGCCAAACCTCGTTCCAGGTACGGCAGGTAATGTTGTCGCCAAACCACTGATGGCTAAGTTCGTGAGCGGTGAGCGAAATGTCGAAATTGTTCACGTAAGTCATTGTCTGGTGCTCCATTCCGCCACCCCAGCCAAACTGCGCCTGACCGTATTTCTCGTCGGCAAAAGCGTATTTTCCAAACAGCCGGCAGTATAGTTGAAACACTGGTATCAGTTTCTTGCTCAGTATCTTGGCCCTGTCGAGATATTCTGGATACACCATGTTTACGATCTCCACCTTCGAGCCGTCGTCCAGGTCCACAAAGTCGCTGTAAACCTCGTAGTTGGTGCAGGCAATGCAAATCAGGTAATAATCGATAGGGTGGCGGTGGTGCCAGGTCATGGTGCGGAGGCTGTC
>JAKSLV010000223.1 GCA_024401025.1 Bacteroidales bacterium | reverse complement strand
GTGAAATCACGGGAACCATTCCGCCCGATTTTGTGGAGCAACAGATCTTGCTCGATATCGAGAGCCATTCCTACGCCTCGGCATTGCAGAATATCAGCGGGTTACGTCAGTATTATTATCAGGTTTCTGACACCGCATTATATGAAAAACTTGCCGAAAACCTCCTTCAGGGAAGCCGGCTTTTTGCCACTACCAATCAGTGCGACAAGGCTTTGGAATACCTTAGGGAATTGTCGCAGTTTATGGATAGTCACGGAATCCAAAACCGCCGAATCCTCCACAACCTATACTTTCAGTATGGCCTGATATATCAGCAGAAAGACCTCAGCGACAGCGCGATAGAGTCATATTCCAAGGCCCTGATGTACCACACCGACCCGCCCGATTGCTACGATGGGCAGATTTTATGTTTCCTTAAGCAAGCCAGTTCTTACGAGCAGAAGTCAGATTACCTGAAAGCCCTGAGCCTCAGCAACAAAGCCTGCCGTTATTCTTCCGTCAACAAGTCGCTGAAATCCGCAGATATCAGCCTCCAGTCCCGAATCGCCTACCTATATTACAAGGCTTGCCTCGGCAATGTGGTTGATTATCAGGCGTTGTTGGAGTTCGGAAACAAGATAGCCGACCGCAACGATCCCGCGCTCACAAGTAAGTATGTGAACGCCGTTGCTAAGGTCTGCCCGAAATTTGGCGATACAAAAAGCAACGACATTTTGTTGCGGATACTTTGCAGGATGCAGTCCGACGAGATTACGCAGAAACTTCTCCAGATAGCCGAGGACGGAAAATACCTCAGCATTAAGGGAAATGTTGACAACAACAATCTGATTTTCAGCCTTCATAGCGTCAATGACGATTCCCAGAACGGACTTCTCTACAATCTTTGCCTTGCATACAAGGGCGCGGTTCTCAGTTCCATTATCCAACTCGGAAAAGCCGTAGAAAAGTCTGAGCGTCAGGACCTTAAAAATCTGTATCAGAGAGTTCGTGACCTTAAAACCCTGAAATCGCGGTACAGCCT
>JAKSLV010000222.1 GCA_024401025.1 Bacteroidales bacterium | reverse complement strand
CACAAAACCTTCCAAGTATCCCTGGATGGAATCTCGGTCCAGTTTCTTTCCTATGAACACCAGCTTTGAACGGCGCTCCTCGCCGGGCTGCCACTCGTCGCCCTCGTCCACAAGGAAAAACTGACGCACCGACTGCAAGATGTACTTGTTTTTCTTGCCGGCTATTGATAGAATACCCTTGATGCGGAAAATGCTTGCCGAATTGTACTGAAGTATTCCCTGGATCCAGTAGACGAATTTCTCCTCGTCGAGGTCGCCGGGTATGGTGAAGCCTTCTGATACTATGCTGTGGCGGAAGGCGTTGTTGTGCTTGTTGGCCGGATTCTTGGTGAACGATATGGTGTTCTCCATATCCATCATATCGAACTTGAGCGGAGTAGCGTTTTGGAAATCCATCACAAGTTTCTCCACGCTGGCTGATGTATACGCAAAAGTGTCAAGGATATCGCAGCGGCTGATGTCGGCGTGGGATACGCAATACATCTTGGCGCCGGGGTTTACAGAGCGTATCAGCTTCTTCACATGCTCGCCGTATTCGGGAGTCACATCCTCTATCTTGTTGAGTATGATGATATCAGCTACTGCCAGCTGACGATGAACCTCAGGCTCCTCCGATGCCGAATCCTCGTATGTCTGCGCGTCGGCCAGGCAGATTACCGAATCCACGATAAACTTGCGCTGGAATTCCTCGAAAGCCACAAAAGTATCAATAACGCCGGCAGGATCGGCTATACCTGTGGTCTCCACCAGAAGGTTGTCGAAATGATACTTGGATGTAAGCAGATTGTTGAGAGTCTTCTCGAGGTCGTCGCTGAGGTTGCAGCAGATGCATCCGTTGCTAAGCTCGGCTATGTTGGACACGTTGCCCACGATAAGGCCGCCGTCGATACCCACCTCGCCAAACTCGTTCTCGATTACGGCAAATTTCTTGTCGGAATATTTCTTGATGATATTATTCAGAAGTGTAGTTTTGCCTGCACCCAAAAAGCCTGTAAGAATGGTTACAGGAATTTTACCGGTATTGTTCATGATATTTTGCAATTGTTTTTTTTTATAACACCGCAAAGGTAATAGTTTTTCTTGTCATTATGAAAATATTTTTCTAATTTTGGGG
>JAKSLV010000221.1 GCA_024401025.1 Bacteroidales bacterium | reverse complement strand
TAGCGCTAACTACTTTTTTTTGACACTTAGCGCTGATTATAGCAAACTTTTTGTAATATAGTAATTATTCAGATTGCTCACTCTCCTCTTTTCATATCCTCTCCCCTATCCAACGCTTCAGCAAAGCCTAAATAACTGTGTCATACTGACATAACATTTAGAAAATCACAAAATTCCTGCCTTTTTGGGCCGTTTTCTCACAAAATTCCTGATTTTGCGGATCCATAACCGCAAAATCTGCGGTTATAAATCCGCATCGAAAAAAAATCAATTGATAAAATCTACAAAACCGGCAATTATCATTATCTTTGTTGGCCGAAATAACCAATACAATAAAAATAATGAAAAAATTTATCATCCTGGGCATGATGGCGTGCTTGACGCTGTCGTGCGGTGAAAATAAAACCGACAACAAGCAAATGGAACAGAAAACCATGGAAACCAACGACACTACTCCTGACATTGTGGCTCAGGTGCTCAAAGAAGGCAAGTCGCTAAACCTCAATGATTTCGTATGGACAAGAGAGCCTGAGAGCTCGGCCATAAAGGGCGACACCATAGAGATTACTACCAAGCCGGGCACCGACCTCTGGCAACGCACTTACTACCATTTCAGGAACGACAACGCTCCTGCCCTGCAGATAAGCACAAGGGAGAAATTCTTCAGTTTCGTGGTGAAGACCGATTTCACCGAGAGTCATCACCGTTTCGACCAGTGCGGAATTGTAATGTATCTGGACAGCGACAACTGGCTGAAAGGCTCGGTGGAGTATGAGAACGAGCAGTTTCAGCACCTTGGAAGCGTGGCCACTAACCACGGCTACAGCGACTGGGCCACCACAGCAATCCCTGCCGACGTTAAGACCATGTGGTACAGACTATCGCGCAGAGAGGACGATTACTGCATAGAATGCTCAACCGACGGCGAGAATTTCAGCCAAATGAGAGTCTGCCACATGTATGAGGCCGCCGACCAGATCAAGTTCGGAATCTACGCATGCTCGCCCGAGCAGTCGTCGTTCAAGGCTGTTTTCTCTGATATCAGGATCACAGAATGTGCCTGGAAGGCCCACGACGGTCAGCAGCCCGACCAGGAATAGAAGCAGCATCAGCAAACATAAA
>JAKSLV010000220.1 GCA_024401025.1 Bacteroidales bacterium | reverse complement strand
AACTTCCTGGAAGAGGAGGTCGAGAACGAGATTTTCAAGTATAAGGTGAAGGTGGTGAAGGAATAGCTATATCACCCCCATCCACCTCAGCACCATAGGTGCGAAAACTGCTGTGAGTATGCCGTTTATCGTAAGGCCCAGGCTTGAATACGCTCCGTAGTGCGCACCTATCTCCAGGGCACGGCTTGTGCCCATTGCGTGGGCGGCCATTCCCATCGAGAAGCCCTGCGATATCGGATTGTTTACGCGAAAAAGCTTCATAGTCTGAAATCCGAATATCGCGCCGAAAATTCCCGCGAAAACCACCACCACGGCCGTGAGGGCGGGTATGCCGTCGAAGGTCTTGGTGATCTCCATCGCTATGGGCGTGGTCACCGATTTGGCTGCTAATGACAGCGCTATCTCGTTGCTGCCTCCAAAGAGTTTGGCCGTCAATACCACCGATACTATTCCTAAATTGCATCCCACAAACGACGACGCTATCAGCGGAATCAGCTGCTTCTTTATCGCATTCAGCTGACGGTACAATGGCACGCCCAACGCCACCACGGCGGGCTGAAGCCAGAAATCTATCATCTTGCCGGCCTTCTGATACGTGTCGTAGTCGATATCCAGCAGCATCAGATACGCTATCATCACCGCAATGGTTATCAGTATCGGGTTTGCCAGTATGAACTTGGTTTTCAGCTGAAGTTTCTTGGCTCCGTAGAATACTCCGAAGGTAAGGAACAGCAGCAGATAGTTATTGCTCAGAATCTCCATCTTTGTCGTCTTTTTTTCTTATTAAATTCCTGATAATCTGATGAGTCCAGCCCGAGAATACCAGCACCACTATCGTGCTTACGAGCGTGGCCATCACTATGGGCCAGAATTCCGCCTTTATCAGATCGAAATACAGCATCAGCGACACTCCCGGCGGCACAAAGAACAGGCCGAGGTTGTCGAGCAGGAATGCGCTTATCTTGCTCACCCACTTCTCCTTTATCCAGCCCATCTTCATCGAGAATGTAAGCATCAGCATGCCTATGATGCACGATGGAAACTTGATGCCCGTAATCCAGACCACGAGCTCGCCCAACGCCAGGAATCCGAAAATTATCAATAGTTGCAGTATCATTTTTCTGATGTTTTGGTTG
>JAKSLV010000022.1 GCA_024401025.1 Bacteroidales bacterium | reverse complement strand
AGACCGAGGCCGCCATTAAGGCCACTCTCAAAATGCTGAATTTGATAGAGAATTAATGATACAAAAAATGCTGCCCGGAATTTTCTGGACAGCATTTTTGTTAGTTTTTTATTCTGTTTGTCAAATCTTCGGGATTTTTGCGAGTATCCCAGATATCAGCGATATGTAATGTGTCGTTGTCTATGTAATAGATTATTTTGTTTAATTTGTTCACTACTAGACCACGATATACCCGCGCTTCATTTTCCAAAGATATTTCAATAGGCGCAGAATATGGATTTTTAGATATCATCTTGATATTTTTAGCAAATTGCTTATTGACTTTTGCGACAGATTTTGAGCCATAATTTTGGTATATGAATGTTAATGTTCTCGCAAATTCAATAGTAGCTCTTTTGGTCCATTGGATTTTCATAGCTCTGGGAATTTGCCGGTTTTTATTAGAGTCTCTGCCATTTCCATTACTTTTTCATGAGAGTAGACTCTTCCTTCTGCGATATCTCTTTCAGCCTCCGCTATCCTCTCGTGAAGTTCCTCCACTGTATAAGGCTCTACTGGCTCACGGAGCATTTTTGCCTCAAAGTCATCTTCGGCCACGTCGTCGAAGGTTTTTGACTTCTTGGCTGGTCTTACGAGGTTTTGGGCGAATTCCACGATCTGGGCCTTCAGGTCGTCGTAGTTATAATTGAATGATACTGGAATTTCCAGGTCAAATGCGAATGATTCTGTCATGATAGTTTAGGTTTTTAGTTTATAGGGCAAAGATATAAAAGATTTTTTGATTTTTCCCTCTGCCGTGCAAAAAAAGTGTTTTATGTATATTGGCATGTGATATTGTTTTTTGTAGCGGTTAATTTTTTTTGAGATTGCAATTTTTATTATATTCGCACGTTTAAATAATGCATTCTAAGTGCATGATTTTTTATAAAATAGTATTGGTAATTATTTGGTTTGTTATGACAAACACTTTTTTGAAGGTGCGGATGATATGGAATACTGTATCAGCGGCTTTCTTTATATTATTGTTGGTGTTGCCTGAGGCTGCTTCTGCTCAGAAGTTCAAGTCGGTGGAAAAGCTTGTGCCAGCGGTGGATACCCTTATGGCTCACAGCGAGTATGCCAAGGCTTTCAACATCTGCAAGACCGCCATATCCGGTGGCAAGATGGCCGTGGAGCCTGTTTACAGCCGTGCGGCATTGTCGGGATGTGGGCTTATGTCTGATATTGCCGACGATTATTCCGGACTTATCCATCTCATGGGTGATGTGGTGGATTATGCCTTTATGTCGGAGAGCAAGGATGTTATAGAGCGCACGTTCAGGGATTTGCTGCGTTTCTGCTACAGTCAGGATATGGACAATACGGCCATGGACTACTGCGACATGGCCACCAAATATGTAAACGAGCGCGATTCGCTCAACTTCTCTTTCAGGGGATTCCTGGATTATATCAGGGCCAATATTTATCAGAATCAGAGAGACATAGGCGCGGCCGTTAATTCTTTCAAGAGCAGCGTCATCAGTTTCGAGATGGCAGGGCAGTATGGACAGGCGCTCAATTCTAGCACCAGGGTGCTGTATCAGAGCCCTCGCATTGGCACCAGCAGGATATCCATGAATTTCTGGAACAACTCGCTCGACAAATACTATCAGCTGGCCGGCAACCGCAATCAGCTTGATGAGAAACTGGTGCGTAATTATTTCATTGCCAAGGCTTATTATTACAAGTATCTGAATGAATATGAGGAGGCCTTGAAGGCTTGGGACTCGTCGGTGGCTGCCTACAAGCGCTACGTGGCATTGCTGCCTACAAAGTCCAAGAGGTATAGCGGGCGAAATCTGGATGCCTACGACTATGCCTACAGGATAGAGTTTCTGCACAAGCTGGGGCGCAACTCAATGATAGACAGCATTGCCGATTTTGCCTCTGATACCACCGACCTGGTGCTGGACGATCTGGCCTGCCTGCAATACTTGCTGGGAAAACATTATGCCGAGTGTCATAACTATCCACGGGCTTTCAGCTACCTGAAACAGTCGTATGAGAACTACCGTGAGGAATACGGTGATTATCACCAGCTTACATTCAAGTCGCTGCTGTTGCTCCTTAGATACTCGATAGCATCAGGGCAATATGAAAGCGGCATGCAGGTGGCTGCCACATGTATCAGGGATATCCCAAAGGTTTTTAATCCTGACGAGAGCTCGTCGGCGCTGGAGCTCATGGAGCAGACCGCCGCGCTGGAGCTGCTTAGCCACCGTTACGATTCCATCGAGCGTCATCTGATATCTGCCGAGAGGATTTTCTCGAATATGCTGGTGCATAATTTCGGATATCTTAGCGATATGGCATTCAACGATTTGTGGAGCCGCACCGACATTGCCTGCTCGCATCTGCTGCAGATGGCCTACGAGCTTCCTGATATTTCTCCGCAGCTGGCCAAGGCCGTCTACAAATCGGTGCTTACGCAGAAAACACTGTATTTTGTATCGCAAAACCGCCTTAAGAAATGCGCCGAGAGCAGCCCCGAGAATCAGATGATATATAGAAACGTGTCGTTTCTGCGCAAGATGATTTCGGAAAACAAGAGAGACCTTCCCGACCACCTGCTAGACAGCCTCTACCGCGTGTCGAAGTACTACGAGGGCATTCTCTACGCCAGCGACAGCACCAACAGCCATCTCAGGAGGCTGCTTCAGGCCGGTTTCGAGTCGGTGAGGCCGCTGCTTTCGGATGGCGATGTGGTGGTGGAGTTTTCCGAGGTGTTCGAGTACGACCAGGAGCTGCTGGACGTGATGCCCGAAAAATGCACGTATCCGTATATGGCCGTGGCGTTCAACAACAAGAGCGAGGCTCCGGTGATTATAAAGCTGTTCGACAAGAATAATCTTGGAAACTACAGGCTTGGCAATGGCGTCTCTCTCGACCAGGCTCTCAGGCGGAGGTCGCCCGACGACATTTCCGCCATATATTCCGATCCCGCGCTCACCAAGATGATCTGGGGGGCGGTGGTGGACCGTTTCCCTGATGCCAAGACTTTTTATTTCTCGCCCACTGGATATCTCAACGGCATTGCCTTGGAAAACATGAAGGATGCCGATGGCAATATCATGTCGTACAAATACAATATGGTGAGGATTTTCAGCTCGGCGTTTTTCGAGGAAAGCCAGCGGCACGACAGCATCAGGAACATAGCCCTGTTTGGAGGCATCAATTACGGGCTGGGGGTGGATCAGCAGATAGCCACCGCCGGCAATTACGTATCGGGCGATGCGCTCAGGTATTGCCAGCGTCTGCCCAAGGGCGACACGTTGAGGTACCAACAGTTGCCTTCCACCTACGAGGAGTGCGACTATGTGAGGATGCGCACCGAGAAGGTGATAGACACATATTTCCACACCGGCAACGATGCCGTGGAGGAGAGCCTTAAAAACTATTCGGGACACTCGCCATCGATAATCCACGTGGCCACCCACGGATACTTCAATCCCCAGGACAGCAGCGCCAACCTCCTGAATATGTCGGGCCTGGTGTTTGCCGGGGCCAACAACTGGATTTCGGGTGCCGAGTTGCCCGACGTTATCGACGACGGCATCCTGTCGGCCCTGGAGATATCCGAGCTTGACCTCTCGGGCACCAGTCTGGCGGTGCTCTCGGCATGCGAGACCGGTCTGGGATTCATCAATTCCGACGGTCTGTTTGGATTGCAGCGTGGTTTCAAGCTGGCCGGAGTAAAGCGTGTTGTCATGTCGCTCTGGGACGTGGCCGACGACGCCACATCGCTGTTCATGCGCAGGTTCTACATTTATCTGCTTCAGGGGCACACCGAGCGCGAGGCCCTGGAGCACGCCCGCGACTATCTGCGCCGCGGCAACAGGTTCAGCCATCCGTATTACTGGGCCGGTTTCGTGCTGGTGGAGTAGGTTTTGCGGTCCTGATACTTGCAGTATTCCACCGCCGCCAATATCCAGCATCCCGTGCCGAAAATGGTCTGGTTTTTCTCTGATATCGGGAATCCGGGCTCGGCTTTCTCGCCCCAGTCCTGTATGTAGCCTATGTGGTGGTTGGGCAGCAGTGCGGTGTTTTCCAGATACTGCCAGGCGTTGCGTACAACGGGTCCGAAGTCTTTCTTGCTGAGTATTCCGTTGTTGATTCCCCAGGCCATGGCGTAGGTGAACAGGGCCGTGCCGGATGTTTCGTAGCCGGGCATCTCGTCGGGATCGTCGATGTTCTGGGTCCAGTATCCGCACTCCTGCTGACGCTCCCTTACGGCGTAGGCCATTTTTATGTATCTTTCCTTGAAATATCCGTAGTGCTTGTAGTCTTTGGGCATTTGGTCCAATACTCTGGCCAGCGCGGCCATCACCCATCCGTTGCCGCGGCTCCAGAATTCCTTCCTGCCGTTCTTGCTCTTGAATCTTGGGTACACATAATTCCTGTCGCGGAAGTATAGGCCGGTCTCGCGGTCGTACATCACTATGGATGTAAACTGGTGCCACTCATACATCTTGTCGAGGTATTTCCGCTGCCCCGTAAGGTTGTAGAGCCTGGTCATGAGCGGCATGGCCATGTATAGCGCGTCGGCCCAGTACCAGAAGTCGGATTCTTGCCTGGCTGTCTGATACTCCATCACCTCTATGGCGCGCGCGGTCTTTATGGGGTCGGGGCTTATGTTGTAGAGGTCTATGTAGGTCTGGAAACACACCTGCCAGTCGGCAAACATCACGTTGTCATGCTCATACATCGGGCGTTGGTATTTCCAGTTGGCCTTGTTGGCCTCGCGGGCGCCCATCCATTTGTTGTGGATGGCCCATTTCTCGGAGTATCTCAGGTATCTGTCGCAGCCCGTCAGGCGGTAGGCCTCCATGTTGGCGGTGTGGTACATGGCCTTGTCCCACCAGGCGTCTTTCTTGTAGGAGTTCTGGCTCTGGAACGTGGTCTGCACGCTGTCCAGCAGTTGCAGTATGTGCCGGGCTTTTCTGTTTTGGGAGTGGGCCGATTCTGCCGTTATCATCGCCAGCATCAGCAGCATCAGGATTCTTGTCATATTGGGCAGGCGTTATTTGGCTATGGCGGCGCCGTTCTGATATTGTATCTTTGCCGTGTGGCCGTCCACCGAGATGCTTACCCTGCTGCCCAGTATCAGGGGCATGTTTCTGTTGCTGTGGCCCGATGGAATGCCGTACACCACGGGAATCCCCAGGTTGCCCACATACTTGTGTATTATCTCGTTTACGGGCAGGTCCATGCCCTGCGATCCGCCTATTATGTCGCCCACTATCAGGCCTTTTATCTGGTCCAGCTTGCCGCTCTGCTTCAGGCTCAGCATCATGCGGTCCACCGAGTAGTTGGCCTCGCCGGTGTCCTCTATGAAGAGGATGGCGTCCTTTGTGTTGAGGTCGAACGCGGTGCCGTTCATGGCGTATATCAGCGATAGGTTGCCGCCCACCAGGCGTCCCGATGCCTGCCCGGCTATGCAGTTGCTGTTGGCGGGTATCTCCATATCGGCCTTGCCGTTGTCGAAGAGTATGTCTCTGAGGCTGCTGATGCTCTGCGAGTCCTTGTTGAACCCCACCATCATTGGGCCGTGTATTGTCTGGAATCCCATGTTGTTGAGCGCTATGTGGAGGGCGGTTACGTCGCTGTATCCTATCAGCCATTTGGGCGATTCCTCCATGGCTTTCCAGTTGATGTATGGCAGTATCTGTGCCGATCCGTATCCGCCCCTGGCCATGAATATCGCCCTCACCTCCTGATTGTCCACAATGGCCTGCATGCCCTTTACCCTCTGGTCTAGGGTGCCGGGATAGCGTCCGTCGGCGTCGGCCAGGTTGTCGGCCTTTATCACCTTAAGTCCCCATGATTCCAGGGTCCTGATGCCGTCGTTTATCTCGGCTTCCGTTACCGCGTTGCTGGCCGCGCATACCGCCACCTTGTCGCCCGGCCTCAGGGTTATGGGGCTGATGCTCTGGGTTACGGGCTGCTGGTCGGCTATCACGAACTGGGCGTGGTATTCGGTATGGTTTACTATCGTGGTGTCCACATGCACCTCGTTTATTATGTTTTCCTTGTGGCACGACATCATGGCTGATGCTGCCGCTATTATGGCGGGGATGTACAGGAATCTTCTCATTGCTTTTTTATTTTTGTGTTTGGTTTTTGCCGAGGTATTGCAGGAAGCTTTCCACATCGGGGTTGTAGCCCTGAGGCTCGGTTATTGGTTCCTCTGTCTCGGCGTCCAGTATCACGTAGTATGGCTGAGCGTTTATCTGGAATTTGGATATCTGAAGCTCCGTGTTTACCTCGCCGATGGTTTTCTCGCCGTTGGCCGAAAGTGTGCGGTCGTCGGTGAAGAGCGAGCACATCACAAAATCCTGCTGCATCTTCTGCCTTACACGAGGGTCGCTCCAGACGTTCTCCTCCATCTTGCGGCAGTTTACGCAGCCGTGTCCGGTGAATATCAGCAATACAGGCTTCCCTTTGGCCTTGGCGCAGCTGATGGCCTCGCTGTAGTCGAAGTACGATACCATTCCGTGGGGCAGCTTAAGGATGTCGGAGTATTTGGGAGTGCCGCACAGCGTGGAGGCGGCATCAGTATTGGAGGCAGCTTCAGCACTCTTGATATTGGCCCCCATTACGAAATCCTGAGTGGTGATGGGCGGTATGTAGCCGCTGAGTGCCCTGAGCGGCGCGCCCCACAATCCCGGAATCATGTATACCGTAAACGACAGCGATATGATGGCGAGCATCAGCCTTGGCACCTTCAGGTGAGGCATGTCGTCGTCGAGGGGCAGCTTGATTTTGCCCAGCAGATATAGGGTAAGCATCAGGCCTATGGCTATCCAGATGCAGAGGTAGGTTTCGCGGTCCAGGATGTGCCAGTGGTAGGTCTGGTCGGCCACTGAGAGGAACTTGAGGCCCAGGGCCAGCTCCACGAATCCCAGGATTACCTTCATGGTGTTCATCCAGCCGCCCGATTTGGGCATTTTCTTCATAATCTCGGGGAAGAAGGCGAAGAGCGTGAATGGCAGCGCGAAGGCTATCGAGAATCCGAGGATGGCGATTATGGGTTTCAGGAAATTGTTGCCTGATGCGCTCTCCACCAACACCGAGCCCACGATGGGGCCTGTGCAGCTGAAACTTACCAATACCAGCACGAAGGCCAGGAAGAATATGCCGATGAGGCCGCCCTTGTCGCCGCGCTGCTCGGCCTTGTTGATGATGGATGATGGCATTGTGATCTCGAACATGCCCAGAAACGACATGGCGAATATCATGAACACCACAAAGAAGATTATGTTTGGCAGCCAGTGGGTGCTTAGGGCGTTGAAGATTCCGGCGGTGAAGCTCTCGCCGCCCACCAGGTTGCTTATGAGTATCAGCACGGCCACGGGCAGCGTGTAGAGCGCCACTATGGATATGCCGTAGATGATGGCGTTTAGCTTGCCGCGTCCGCTCTTGTCCTTGAGGAAGTAGCTTACTGTCATGGGTATCATCGGGAACACGCATGGCGTGAATATGGCGGCCAGTCCGGCCAGAAAAGCCAGCAGGAATGTGGTCCAGAGGCTGCCGCCGTCGGGGGCTTGGGCTGCGGATTCCGGCTGTGTGGTAGCTGGAATCTCCGGGGCTGAAGCTGCCGATGCTGTAGTATCAGGGGCAGTATCAGGGGCAGCTTCAGCTTTAGCAGCAGCTTCAGTATCAGCTTCAGTATCAGGGGCTGAGGCTTGGGCAGATTTTTCGGGGGCTGATGCTGACGGCATCTCGGCCTTGGGCTCTTGCGCTACCTTGGGGCTATCGTTTTTTTTTTCGCTGGCCTTGGTCTGGGCAGGGATTACGGGTATGCTGAAATCGTCGCGAACCATGGTGCACATGTACGCGTCGTTGCAGGCCTGACCCTTTATCTTGCCCGTTACGCTGAAGGGCTCCGTGGTTTTGGGTTTTATTACGATGCTGAACTTGGCGCTGCCGTTGTAGAAGCGCTCGGTGGCGTCGAAAACCTCCTCGTAGTGCTCCTCGTATTTGGTGAGCTCCTTTATGACGCCGTCGGTGCTGAAGGCGTCGCTGTCGTTGAAGGTGATGCTGAGCGGCATCGACGCGCCCGCGGGGTTGTAGGGCGAATAGAGGTGGTAGCCGGGTACTATGGTGGCGTCAAACATCAGCTCCACGTCGCCGTTTTTCAAGGTGTTGGCGCTGTATTTCCACGTAACGTTTTCCTGCGCCATGGATACCATGCACAGCAGCATCAGGTATATTGATATTAATGCTTTTTTCATTGGTTTGGAAATTCGTAATTCGTAATTCGGATTTCGTAATTATTTGGACAAAATCCCTTCAAGCAGTCGCATGAAATCCACGCATGATGATATCTCCACTTTCTCGCTCGGGGTGTGGACTCCGAAAACGTTGGGGCCGAGGGAGATGGCGTCCATGCCGGGATATTTGTCGATTATCATTCCACATTCCAGGCCGGCGTGGATGGCCGTTACCACGGGGTCGCTGCCAAATTCCTCCTTATAGACCTTCTTGGCAACCTCCAGGATGTCGGATTTTGGGTTGGGTTTCCAGCCCGGGTATTCGCCCTCGAACTCCACCTTGGCGCCGCAGAAATCCATCTGCATTTTTATCAGCTCTTTCAGGTAGTCGCTCTGGCTCTGCACCGAGCTGCGCAGCAGGCACTGAATCTTCAGCATGCCTTCCTCGATGCGCAATACAGACAGGTTGTTGCTGGTTTCCACCAGTCCCGGCATGTCGGCGCTCATGGCGAACACGCCCGATGTAAGGGTGTTTATTATGAAGTTGGCCTTGCGGAGCGATGCGTCGTCCATGTATTGAATCATGGCGTCGGATGGCAGAGCCTCTATCTTTCCCTGTGGGTCGCTGATGCCGTATTCGTCATGTATGGTGCGCTGGAAATCCTCCAGCATCTCGTTGAATTTCTGATAGCTGATGCTGGCTACGAAAATCTCTGCTGAAGCCTCGCGCGGAATGGCGTTGTGCATGTTGCCGCTCTCGGTTTTGCCCACTCCAAAATACAATCCGGCTTCCTGCATCCTGTTGATGAGGCGGAAAAGAATCTTGGCGGCGTTTGGTCGGTTTTTGTGGATGTCGGCGCCCGAGTGTCCGCCCAGGAATCCGCTCACCCTTAGTGTAAGGCGGTGTGCGGTCATTATCTCGTCGTCCACGTGTTCCAGGTCTACCGGCATGCTGATGTTTACGTTTACGCCGCCGGCGCATCCTATGTAGAAAATGCCGTGCTCCTCGCTGTCGAGGTTTATGAGAGTGCCACCCTTTAGGATTCCTGGCTCCAGCCCTACGGCTCCGGTAAGTCCTGTCTCCTCGTCGATGGTGATGAGGCCTTCCAGTGGGCCGTGCCTGAGGCTGCTGTTTTCGAAAATGGCCATTATTGCGGCCACACCAATGCCGTCGTCGCCGCCCAGTGTGGTGCCGTCGGCCATTACGAAGCCGTTGTCCACGATGGTGGTGATGGGGTCGGTGAGGAAGTTGTGCTGCTTGTCGGCGTTGGCCTGAGGCACCATGTCGCAGTGAGCCTGCAGGATTATGCCCTTGTGGCTCTCCATGCCGGGAGTGGCCTTCTTTCGCCAGATTACATTACCTGTCTTGTCGATGAAAGCCTCGTCGGCGTGCAGCCTGCCAAATTCCAGAAGGAAAGCGGTGATCTTTCCCTCGTGCTTGCTGGGGTGGGGTATAAGTGTGAGTTCCCTGAAATTCTTCCAGAGAAGCTTTGGTTCTAAGTTAAGAAGATTCTCGTTCATTTTTTTGTTTTATTACTGATGCAAATATATCACTAAAACCACGCACTCCCAAATAAAAAGCTGAATTATAACATTTTTTTGCAGAAATCAAAAATTCTCCCTCCTCCCGTCCCCATCGGGGACAAGCGAAGCCTGCGTTAACCCATAGTAGATTACAAGCCGTAGGTGCCGTAATCCACTATGGGTAATTCCTATGCTGAGCAATTTTCACTATTTTATTTCCCCCATTTGCATTTTCCTTAGCAAAACTTGTTTTGCAGGTTTTTTAGCACTCCAAGAACGTTGAAAAGCAAATTAAGTGCTGTTTTCCCGTTCAGATAAAAAATGTGATCATTCTTAAAAAACAATCCCTCAAAAATAAATTTGTTTTAGAAGTTATTTCTCTTTATTTTTGCGTAATGAACATTAAAAATAATCAGCATGGAAACAATGACATTGAAAGTTGATGTGCCCAGCGTTAAGTTATTCAACAAGAGTTTGCTGGAGAAACAGTTGTCGGCATTCGCAAAGATGCTTCTCAGCTATCCTTTTGCCAAAGCTTTTGAGAATTGCGACGAAGGCATTATGGAAGCCAAGGAGGACGATATCCATATTTTCGATTGCCTTCATAAGGATTGGGGCGGTGACAAGTCGGCGGAGGAGATTGCCGAGGATATCAGGAATTCACGAATCGAGAGGAGTGTTGAGGTATGGTAAACGAGAATCCAAAGTATCTGTTGGATACTGATATCTGCATAATGATGATTAAAGACAAGGGAAATATCCGAAAACAAGTAATAAAAGCGGGTATGTCGAATTGCTATGTCTCTGATATTACTATTGCAGAGTTGTATTATGGCGCTTTCAAGAGTGAGCGCAGGGAACATTTCGAGGATGTGGCTTTTGTCGTTAATCATTTTGAGATATTGCCAATCTATCCTTCGTTGGAGGTGTATGGTAATCTGAAATACACATTGGAAAAGGCAGGTACTCCTATTGCCGATTTCGATTTGTTGATAGGTGCTACCGCTGTCAACAACGGTTTGAAGATGGTCACGAACAACAAAAAGCATTTTTCAAGGATCTCCGGTATTGATTTAGTATATTGGTAACCCTCTAATCCCCCCGTCCCCATCGGGGACAAGCGTAGCCTGCGTTAACCCATAGTAGATTACAAGCCGTAGGCGCCGTAATCCACTATGGGAGCTGGAACGTCACTATGGCAGGCGCCGTAATCCACTATGGTACACCAGCAAAACCGACTATTTGCGATTTTTTTCCCTTTTTGGCTGTTTTTTTTGTTTAATTAACTATGTAATTACGAAAATTAATCTTACCTTAGCAGCTCAGAAACCACACAACACATACCTATGGCACACGAATGGTACAGCGACAATGATATCCTGGAACTCTTTGCCGACGAGAGCACTCGTGAGGCGGCTTTCCGCATTATTGTGAATCAGTTTGGCTCACAGCTTTATAGCCGCATCAGGACAGTAGTATCCTCGCACGACGAAACCGACGATATCCTACAGAATACATTCATAAAGGCGTGGAGGGCACTCCCAAACTTCAGGTTGGAGAGCAGCCTCTATACCTGGCTGTTCCGCATAGCCACCAACGAGGCGCTCACCTTTGTGCGCAAAAACAAGCGCGACTACGCCATCTCGCTCGACGACGAGGAGGTGGAGGTGGTGCCGCCCAGCAACGATATGGAGAGCTCCGATACCGGCGACGAGATAGCCGACAAGCTCAGGATGGCCGTCGACATGCTGCCGGCAAAACAGAAACTGGTGTTCTGCATGAAATACTACAAGGAGATGAAATACGACGACATGGCAGTGATGCTGAAGACATCGGTGGGCGCGCTAAAGGCCTCCTACCACCATGCCGTAAAAAAAATAGAAACTATTTTATCGGTAAATTAAACCTTTATATTTATCCAGCGTTTTATAATTACAACTACCAAACAAAACAGAACATGAAAATACACAACGAAAACATAAAATTCAAGATGAACTTTGATGTGCCTGACGGATATTTCGACAAGCTGGCCGACAACGTGATGGCCAACATCAAGTTTCAGGAAGGCCGCCGTCGCCGCCGCCGCGGCATAATAGTGAGCATCTGCTCGGCCGCCGCAGCCATCTGCGCAGTAGTGGCCACGGGTTGGTTCATGGCTCCGCACAGCAGCTCGCAGGACCTGGCATACAGCGATTATTATCAGTACTACACAGATGATATAGAATCCACCATAAGCGACTACAGCGTCATGGAGATGCTCCATGAGCAGGCAAGCAGCAGCGATGTTGAGTTGGATTCCGACAGCTACGCCGATTTTGTGTATTCCGAATACGCCGCATCACCAATTAACTTCTCATACTTCTACAACTAATGAAACTCGCTAATAGATTATTCCTGATATTTGCCATCCTGATGTCGGCCATGCAGATGCAGGCTCAGGAAAAGGCTGAGGCTCCCGATTTTGCGGCCATGAAACAGCAGTTCAAGGCCGACAAGATTGCGTTCCTTACATGCAAGATGAATTTCACCGTGGAGGAGGCCCAGGTTTTCTGGCCAATATACAATAAGTACGACGCCATTTTCGACCAGATAAGCGACGAGCGCCGTCATAACTACGACCCCAAGCGCTGCCAGCCGATCTGCCAGATTTCCGACGACGTATCGCGCAAGATGATGGAAAATTCTTTCGCACTCGACAAGCGCGAGCTCGACGCCCGCAAATCGCTCTACGAGGAGCTTTCCGCTCATTTCAAGCCAAATACGGTGCTCCGCTATTACCACTACGAGTACGAGTTCCGCCGCCACGTAATGGCCGACAACCGTCCCAAAGGTGGCAGTTTCGGAAAAAGTTACAAAAACGATTGATTTTTTTCGGAAAATATCATAACTTTGCACTGATGTTTTTTATCCAACTAATAGCTAAAAGTTATGTTTGTTCCATTGCTCCATTACAGGACCAAGTTCAATATATATTCCACCCTCAGCCCCGAGGAGTTTGCCCGTGACCTGTTCCGCACGCTGCGGAAGGATCTGGACGAGGCCTATATGCGCAACCGTTTCGAGCACAGGTGCCACTACGAGTATTCCGGCAACAGCTTCCGTTTTATTTGGAACGGGTTCAACAGGTTCAACGGCATCAAGAAGGGAAAACTGGATGTAAGCAAAAACCTGGGCGAGATAGAGGTGAGCGCCAGATACGAGTTTCAGGAGATTTTCGTCCTGTGCATGCTTTTCAGCCTGATACCGCTGTGTTTTCTGTGGGGCCCCAATGAGTGGAGAGTGATTACGCTGCTCATAATATGGGCGGTGTATCTCATCAACTACCTGATATCCATCCTCAGGCTCAACAAGTATTTCAAGAGGCTGGTGCGCGATACCTACATCGACTACGACCGTCAGTACGGCAAAAAACTTTTATAACCCATCCAGCTATCCCGATATAATATGAACAGCATGCTAAAAGACTTGCGTTCTGCCATGGCTGCCGAGGGCATATACGCATACATCATATTCAATACCGACCCCAACAACAGCGAATACATCCCTCATGACCAGATGGTGGTGAGGGCTCTCACCGGTTTCTCGGGCGACAACGCCATTGTGATAGTTACGCCGGATTTTGCCGGCCTGTGGACCGATTCCAGATTCTTCATCTCAGGCGATATCGAGCTCAGGGGCTCGGGAGTGTCGCTCATGAAAAAGGCCTCCAACAACGATCCCGGCTATATGGACTACCTCCGCAAAAACCTTCCCAAGGGATCCACCGTGGCCATGGACGGCAATCTGATATCGCAGCAGGGATTTCAGGCACTCCGCCGCAAGCTGGAGCCAGCCGGAATAATTGTGCGCAACGATGTGGACCTTACACCAAAATTCTGGCTTGGACGCCCCGTTCCCAAGTTCTCGGATGTGTTTTTGCTGGGTGTGGAATACGCCGGCATGCCGTCACGCAAGAAAATCGACAACCTCTTCTCCCGGATGCTGACCGACAAGTGCGGAGCCCTGATACTCACCAATCTGGACGATATTGCATGGCTACTGAACCTCCGCGGCGGCGATATAGAATATTGTCCGCTGATACGCTCGTTTATGCTGCTATCCATTGCGGACGGCGCGCGTAGGGCTGTATGGTTTGTGGACGGCCACGGATTTTCTGGCGAAGTATCAGACCACCTTGAAAAACTGGACATCCACATAATGGGATATTCCTGCATATACGCCAGCCTCAGGGAGCTGCCGGCCGGCACGGTGGTGCAGGTGGATTGCTCGGTGGCCAATTCGCGCATAGCATCGTCGGTACCGGATACCTGCACCATACAGGACCGCAAGAGCCCCGTGCAGTTTGCCAAGGCCATAAAGAACGATACCGAGACCCGCAACCTTGCCAAGGCCATGCTGATTGACGGCCTGGCCATGGAGCGTTTCTTCTACAGGATGGAATCCATGATAGAGGGCGGCATCAGGCCCATTACAGAGCTGATGCTTGCCGATATGCTGCTGGAGGAGCGCCAAAAGGGCGATACTTTCTTCGAGGAGAGTTTCCAGTGCATATCGGCCTTCAACGAGCACGCCGCCATGCCTCACTACGCACCAAGCCCCGACTCCAACCTGGCCATGGCGCCAGATGCCATATATCTGGTGGACAGCGGCGGACAGTATTTGCTGGGCACCACCGACATCACTCGCACCATTGCCACGGGAAGCATCAGCTCGCAGTTTGCCAAGGACTACACGCTGGTATTGATGGGCAACATAGAGCTGGCCATGGCGGTTTTCCCCGAGGGCACCACGGGACATCAGCTGGACGCGCTGGCCCGCATGCACATGTGGAGGCACGGACGCCGTTTTGGACACGGCACCGGCCACGGCGTGGGATATTGCCTTAACTGCCACGAGGGCCCGCAGTCGATTTCCACGGCCAGCAACAACGTATCGCTTAAGGAGGGAATGGTGATAACCGACGAGCCCGGCATATACATAGAGGGCCAGTACGGTATACGCACCGAAAACATGCTGAGGGTATGCAAGGCGCAGTATGACGGATTCCTGAAGTTCGACGTGATGACTCTATGCCACATCGACACGCGGCCGGTTTTGAAGGAACTGATGACGCAGCCTCAGATAGATTTCCTTAACGAATACAATGAGAGGGTTTTCCGCGAGCTGAGTCCGCATCTGGATGCCGCCGAGGCCGCCTACCTGAGGGAGCGAACCAAGAGTATTTAGTGTAACCGTTTTATAGAGATTTGCCAATTGTTGCGGATAGTAGGAGTGATATTATTGCTTGTTTTGGGTAACATTGCCAGAGCCCAGACAGCCGGGGTCGACAGCCTTGTAAGGCTTGCGAAAACGGCTAGGGAAGATACTGCCGCAATGGCCTACAATGCCGTGGGGCAGGCAATATTGTATTCCGATCCGCTGGCCTCCATTCCCTATCTGGAGCGCGCCCTTCAGCTGGCCCAAAAATACAACGACTACAAGCAGCAGTGCGTGTCGCACAGTTTTCTGGGCACGGCAAACCGCCATCTGGGCAACTACAACGAGGCCCTGGCGCATTTCAACCTTCAGCTGTCGGTATCCATCAACAACAATGTGTACAGCGAGATTCCGTGGGCATACATCAACCTTGGAAACATGATGGTCTATATGAAAAACTACAGCCTGTCTACCCGCTATCTCATGGACGCCCTGGATATTGCCGAGCGTATCAACGATCAGAACGCCATTCCCTACATCTACGTAAACCTTGGAAGGGCGGCGCTGCTTTCCCGCAACTACGACAGCGCCCTTGTGTGGCACACCAAGGCCCTGGAGATAAGGTCGCAGCATCCCGAGCAGGCCGTAAACATAGCCGTAAGCTACCGCGACATAGGCAATGTGTATTTTGCCCGTGGATGGCACAACGAAACCAAGCATTATTACCGCCTGTCGCAGAGCATCATAGATACTTTGCCCGATACCGACATACCTGCCACGATAAACGTGAACCTGGCCCAGATATATCTGAAAGAGAACAAGATAGATTCGGCACTCCATTGCGCCACCCTGGGCATGAGGTGCGCATCCAGATTCAAGAACAAGAGCTACATCCGCGACGCCTGCACCATAATGGGCGATATATACTCCAGCATCAGAAACTTCCGCATGGCCGAGAAATACTACGGACTACAGATCCAGTACAACGATTCCATAAGGACCGCCGACATATCGCGTAAGATTTTCGACATACAGACCATGAACGAGCAGTATATCCAGGAATACGAGATAAGCCAGGACCGCGAGGCGCGCGCCAATCAGCGAGCCATTGCCGTTGCCCTGATGCTTACTGTGGTGCTGGGTGTGTGTCTGGCCGTGATGCTATACCTAAGGAGCGAGAATGTGCGCAACATAAACGCCGAGCTCGATTATCAGAACACTCAGCTTAAGGACAGCATAGCGTATGCCCAGAAAATACAGCAGGCCGTGGTGCCCAACATCACCAAGGTGGGCCAGGTGTTCAGCGACAGGTTCATGCTGTTTTTGCCCTGCGAGGATGTAAGCGGCGATTTCTACTGGCATCATGACACTCCTAGGTTCGAGCTATTTGCCGTGGCCGACAGCGGCGCTCAGGGAGTGCCCGGAGGCTGTATGAGCATGCTGGGCACTGCCATACTCCATGAGATAGCCGAGCGAGTGCAGTATCCGTCCACCATCTTGCAGATGTTCAGGCAGAGGCTGGTGCAGGTGCTTACGGGCCGCCGTGACCATGACTTTGTGGTGGATCCGCTGGGCATGGATATCAGCCTTATCATGATGGACAAGCAGGACCACTGCCTGTATTTTTCCGGATTGCAGACTCCCATGATATATGTGCGCGACGGGCAGGTGCGCCTGTTTCAGGAAAATTGCGGCAGCGAGTCGCCGTTAAACAAGGTTTTCGTAAGCGACGCGCTGAAGCTGCAGCCCGGCGACAGGATCTACCTCATGACTCCCGGATACTGCGTACAGAAGGGCGGCCCCGACGGCCAGCCGTTCTCGCGACATAGGCTCTACAGCCTTCTGGCCGATATCCACACCAAGCCCATGGACGAGCAGAGCAAGATAATAGAATCGGAATATTCGGCCTGGGTGAGCGGCCACAAGCGTCTGGAGGACGTAACCATTGCAGGATTTGTATATAAAGGAGGTGGGCAGGATGATTAAACGTTTCATGGCCATATTATCCATTGCCGTGTTTTGGGCGTGCGGCGCACTTGCGCAGGACTACAGGCGTCTCGACAGCCTGATAGCCTTGTCGGTGAGTGTGGAGGATACCGTATTGCCACGCCTCTATTACGAGATATCGTGGGAATCGCGCGATGTGGATCCCATGCTGGGCGTGCAGTATGCCCTGATGTCGTACGAGCATGCCGACCTGATGGACAACCGATATTACAAGGTTCAGTCGATGAACGCACTGGCCATGAACGAGCGCAATCTTGGGCAGTATCAGGAGGCCGTAAACAGTTACGGACGTGCTCTGCAGCTGGCATCAGAATACCGTTTCTTGGAGCTGGAGGCTCTGGCATACAGCAATTTGGGCAATGTGTATGTATATCTGGACAGAGCTGATACCGCCCTGATGCTGGAGACCACGGCGCTGCGCCTGGCCGATTCCATTGGCAGCAATATCATAAGGGCGCGGGCGTACATGAACATGGGCCTTATCGACAAGAAGCTCCGCAACTACGTATCGGCCATCGAGTATCTGGAAAAATCATATTTCATAAGGCGCGACAGCCTGAACGATTTCTACGAGTGCCTGGCGCCCATTGGCGAGATGGCCAACATCTACATGGAGGATTGCGACTACGAATCGGCGCGCGCTATCATAAACCAGTATCTGCATGACGCCAAATTTACTCCGTCGGTGGGGCAGATGCAGAAGGTTTGGTCCCGCATGGCGCAGGTGTATTACAAGATGGGCATTCTGGATTCGGCGGCCATTATTGCGCAGCAATCGCTCCAGTATGCCAAGATGCAGGGCAATGTATCGTCCATAGAGAACGGCTACAAGTTGCTGGATTCCATCTACATAGCCCAGGGCAACTATCAGAAGGCGTCGCTGTGTTGCCGCGAGTTTATCGATATCAACGATACGGTTTTTAATGTGGCGCTGGCCGAGCAGCTCACCAAGATAAGGTATTCCAGCCAGTATATCCACAACAAGAGCACCATCGACAAATCGCGCATAGACAGGCAGCGCCGCTACCACATCATATTTTTTGCCCTGATACTGCTTACCATTCTGGTGATTGGCATGCGCCGCATAGTGGAGACCGGGCGCAAGGCGTCGCGGCTTAATGTAGATATGGAGAGCAAGCGCACCGCCATGATAAACAGTCTGGATTATGCCCACACCATACAGAAGGCCGTGTTTACCGATACCGGCAGTTTCGGCGAATCGTTCGAGGACAGGTTTGTGATGTTTCTGCCCCGCGACATCGTGAGCGGCGATTTCTACTGGCGCTATGCCGACAGCCGTTACGAGATGCTTGCCGTGGCCGACTGCACCGGACATGGAGTGCCGGGCGCAATGCTTACCATGATGGGAGTATCAGCATTGCAGGATATAGCGCGTCAGGGATGCCGCAATGCCGGAGAGATGCTCAACTTGCTGCGTCAGAAGGTGAAATACATGCTTAGATTGAACGACGAGTCGGCCATGAAGGACGGCATGGACATATCGCTGGTGATAGTGGACCGGAGTCGCAGGGTGCTGGATTTTGCCGGCGCCTTCAATTCGCTTATGTATGTTAGGAATGGCCAGCTAAACGTGCTTAAGGCCACCAGGGCGCCTATAGGATATTACGTGAACGAGTTGCCTTTCAAGTCGCAGTATCTGGAGATGGAGCTTGGCGATGTATATTACCTTGCCACCGACGGTTTCACCTCTCAGTTTGGCGGCGACGACAACAGCAAGTATCCACACAAGCGTTTCCGACAGCTGCTTCTGGATATCCACGCCCTCCCCATGCGCGAGCAGCGCGAAATCCTCATCCGCGAGTATCAGGAATGGAAAGGCAACGAGGAACAAGTGGATGACGTAACAATAGCCGGTTTAAGGTATTAATCTCTACACTTTACACTTTACACTCTAAACCCTGCCACCAGCACATCGTCGATCTGGAGACCATCGCCGCGCCAGTTTTCAAAATAGTTGTCGAGGCAGGCCTTCTGCTCATCCATTGGCTTGTGATGGTTTTCCAGCAGCAGGTCCATCATATCGTTTTTGGAGATTTTCTTGTTGTCGCTGCCTCCAAACTGTGATGTGTATCCGTCGCTCATCATGTATATGCAGTCGCCCTTCTGGAGTTGGAGTTTCTCGCTTGCGAAAGGCTTTTCAGATATGTAGATGCCCACGGGGCATTTTACGGCTTTCATTATGAACAGCTTGCCGTTGCGTATGTATGTGAGCGGATTGTAAGCGCCGGCGTATTCCATTATCATGGTCTGCTTGTCTATCACCAAAATGCCCATCTCTATGCCGTCCTGGATTTTCTGCTCCTTGTAGTTCTGATGCAGGAGAGTCTTTATGCGGTTTCTTAGTTTCTCCAGTATCTGGGCTGCGGCGCGCTCGTGGTGCGATACGATGTCCTGGAGGGCGGCCGCGCCTATCATGCTCATCGATGCGCCCGGCACTCCGTGACCTGTGCAGTCGGCCACCGCCAGTATCTCGTATTGGCTGTCCTCGTATTTCCAGTAGAAATCGCCGCTTACGCCGTCGCGTGGCTTAAAGAGCAGAAACTTGTCGTCGAAACAATTGCCCCACGAGTCCATCTCGGGAAGTATCGATTTCTGAATGTTCTGAGCTATCAGTATGTTGTTGTCGATCTCGTTTTTCTGCTCGGTGAGCTCGGCGTTCAGGCTGCGTATCCGCATGTAGTTTTTCAGCATCCACGCCGCCATTATCAGGCCGGCGGCCAGCAGCAGGCATATCACCGTTATCAGAATGGTGTTGTATCTGGATTGTGCGCTCATCTTGTCGATTTCTGACTGCTTGGCCAGGTATTCGGAGCTGAACTCCAGATATTTCTTGTGTTTGGCCACGTCCTCGGCGTATATCTGGTCTTGCATCGATACCTGCTCGTAGAGGCTGTTGGCGGCCATGTTGTACAGTTTCCTGTTCATTATCACGTTGTTCAGCACGTGGTTGGCGCTCATCACGAAAGAGTAGTCGTGGGTTTGCTCGGCGGTTTCCAGGGCCTTTATTCCGCAATAGAATGCCGAATCTGTGTTGCCCTCCCTCTCGTATACTATGGCCAGTTTTCGCCAGCTGTCGCTCAGCCATGTGTACATGGTGTCAACGTATACGCGGTGGAAGTTGTAAAGGTATTTTTTTGCGCTGTCCAGCTCGTTGGTTTCCATGTATATGTCCACCAGGCTGTATTGCACCTGCATCTTCGAGTTTTTGGAGAATCCCTCGCCCTTGCGGGCCTCGGCGCATTTCCACAGGGCCGATACCGCCTCGTTGTATCTCTCCAGCTTGGTGTAGAGCGTTCCGTAGTTGGCCCATACGTATCCTATCACGTCCATGCTGTTTATCTTCTGGCCAAGCTTCAGGGCAGTGTCCAGGTTTTGGGCGGCCTTGTCGTATTCGCCCAGGAATATGTATAGGTTTCCTATGTTGTTGTAAGTGTGGGCCAGCTGCAGGCTGTCGTTGCATCTCTCGCAGGTTTTCAGGCTAAGGTCGTAGTATCTGAGGGCCTCGTTGTAGTTTTCGATGTTTCGTTCCACCAGACCGGCAAAGCTGTATGCCTTCGACAGCTCCACGTAGTTGTTGGTTTCGGTGGCCCACTTGATGGCCTGCTGCGAGTTTTGCAATGCTATCAGCGGCCACTGATACCTGGATCTGTAGCTTATCTTGTTGTATCTGGCGGCCTTGAGCGAGTCTGGCAGCATGCTGGCGGTAGATATCAGGCTGTCCACCTCGCGTGTAAGCTGTTGCGCGCCTGCCGTATTGGCGGCAAGCATCAGCACTAGGGCCAGTAATATGTATCTGGTAATCCTCATGGTGTTTTCCTTTGTTTATATTCTGAAACCTACTACGCAGATGTCGTCGGCAAGGGCCTCGGCATCAGCATACATTTTTTCTATAGCGGCTTTCTGGCAGGCCATGTCGGCGTTGCTGTTTTGTGCCAGCAGGTCGGTGTATGTTTTTTGTGTCTGATGCTTGCCTGTATTCGGTACAAAACCGTCGGCGCTCAGGTATATGCAGTCGCCGGGCATCAGCTGTAGTTTTTCCGAATCGAATTTGCCGGTATCAGACAGCTGGCCTGTGCTGTAGGGCATCGGGTTCAGGATGGTGGTTTTGCCGTTTCTGATATGCGCCATCGGCAGCTTGGCCCCTGTGTAGTCCAGCATTCTGGTTTCCTTGTCTATTATCAGCAGAGCTATGTTTATGTTTGTTGTGGATCCCTGCTTTTTGTTGTCGTGCTTCATTATTCCGCGGAGGGTAAGCTTCAGTTTCCTGAGCACCTCGCCAGCGTCCATCAGTCCCGACGATGCAATTTCCTGAAGCGCGGTGCATGCCTGGAGCGTCATGAAAGCTCCGGCCACGTTTCGCGATATGCAGTCGGCCACGGCCACTATCTCGCAGGCGTTGGTCTCGTAATACCAGTAGAGGTTTCCGCTTACGGTTTCCTTGGGCTTGTAGAGCACGAAGTTGTCGCTGAAGCCGCGGCCAAAGGCTCCGTCCTCGGGGAGTATGGCGTCCTGTATTTTGCGTGCGTAGCTGATGCTGTCGGTAATCTGTTTTTTCTGGCTGCTGAGGGTCTCGTTTAGCAGGCTTACGCGGCGGCGGTTGTATCTAAGCCATGCGAATGCCAGCACCGCCAGGCCCAGCAATACCAGCGCCACTATCAGCACCAGCGCCTGTATCTTGCTGGAATCGTTTATTTTGCGTATTTCCTCTTCTTTCTGATACTTGGCCATCACCGATTGCACGTCGAACATTTTCTGGGCGCGTCCGGCGTGCTCTATGCTGTCGTTGTATGCCAGCTCGGCCATCAGGTTTTGCGCGGCGTTGTAGTTGTCGTGCTTGGCGTAGTATATGAATCCCAGTATCTTGTAGGCGTTTTTTATGTGGGTTTTGTTGCCCATGCGCTGCCCCACGCCTAGGGCGAAGTTGGCGAAATGCAGGGCTGTGTCAAGCGAGTTTTCCTCGTAGTATATCTGTGCCATGTTCAGCGATATTCCGCTCAGCTGTTCTATGTCGGGGTTTGTGCGGTTTTTGTCGAGCACGTTCCGGTAATATTCCTTGGCCTTGGGGTAGTTTTTGCTGGAGAAATACACGTTTCCGATGCTCTTGTCGATGGCGTTGAGGGCGGCCTGGTCGTCTATTTCCTGACGGATTTTGTAGGCCTTGTCGAGATATTGCAGGGCCTTGTCGTATTGCGATAGTCCGCGGTATGTTTCGCCCATGTATCCGTAGATGTATCCCAGCATCCTCTGGTCGTGGTTTTTGCTTCCGATGCTCTCGGCGCGTTTCAGGAAAGTCTCAGCATCAGCATAATTCTCTTGAAAACAGTATATTACGCCCAGGTTTATGTATCCGTAGGCCTCCTCGAGCTGCCAGCCCAGATTCCGGCTTACCTCTATGCTCTTGTTGTAGTAGTCGATGGCCTTGGCCACCTCGCCCAGGGTCCTCAGGTTTACTCCGGCCCATGTGTACGCCATGCAGAGCTCGCGCTGATTGTTGGATTCCTCGGCATACTCTATGGCTTTCAGTGCGTAGGCAAGCGCCACGTCGGGATGCTCGCGGTGCACGTTCCAGGATATCTCGTTGCATACCCTGGCCTTGCTGCTGTCCGGTGCCTCCTGCAATACGGCTGCCACGCTGTCGGCAAAATTGCCCGTTTCCTGCAGCGTGTCCACAGTATTTAGGTTAAGTATCAGAGACAAAAAAATATATATGAGTGTCATGATATATCCATAATTGTATTGTTGTGCAAAGGTAATCATTACCATCAAGATAACCAAACAAAAATTGTACCTATGAGGGAGGGGCATCAATGGAAAAATCATTATCTTTGCAGCTGTTTTAATCAAAAAAAATCAGAAAAATGCTAAAAGTAACTGACTGCCGCGTACAGCCCGGCGACTGCGCGTTCCTCATCGACGACGGCACTACATCAATATTGCACGATACCGGTTTCGGTTTCACGGGCTATCAGATAGCCGACAAGGTGGAGAAGGCCCTCAATGGCAGGTCTCTCGACTATATTTTCCTGTCACATTCGCATTACGACCATGCGCTTGCCACTCCGTACGTAAAGCGCAAGTATCCCAACGCCAAGGTTGTGGCCGGCCGTTACGCCGCCGACATCTTCCAGCGTCCCGGCGCCAAGCGTGTGATGCGCGAGCTCGACGGCAAATTCGCCGCCACCTGCGGTGTCTCAGATTATGAGTGTCTTGTTGATGAGCTTGCCGTTGATGTCATGGTGGATGATGGCGACGTAATCAAGGCCGGCGATATGGAGTTTCAGGTCCTGAACCTTCCCGGTCACACAAAATGCTCTGTTGGATATTATTGCAAGGACTTGAAGTTTATGCTCGCCACCGAGACTCTCGGCGTTTACGATGGCGACAAGACTATTGTTCCCTCGTATCTTGTGGGATATCAGTGGTGTATGGATTCCATAGCGAGGGTTCAGCAGATGGAAATCGAGACTTTGATTGCTCCACATCTCGGACTTCTCAACAAGGAGCAGACGGCTTTTTATCTCGCAAATATCGGCAAGGCCTGTTACGAAGTTGCTCATTGGAAAGCCGACCTCATAAAATCCGGTCATTCAGATTCCGAAATTCTTGAACTTTACAAGGACAGATTCTGGCACGGCGAAATCCGCCGTATGTATCCTATTGACGCTCTTAATCTTAACACAAGCATTATGATAGCACTTATCAAGAAAGAGCTTCTTGGAATGGCGATTTAGTGTTTCCTTATTTTGCCGAATCCTCCTAAAATTACATAGAAACGGCAAAATAAGGCACTACTATTTTGCCGAATCTACCTAAAATTATATAGAAACGGCAAAATAAGGACCGGATAAGTTGCCACATTGCGTTGTTTTAGGGTCAATGTGGCAAGTTATCGGATGGATAAGTTGCCACATTGAGGTATTTTTGCATAGAAACGGCAAAATAAGGACACGCTATTTTGCCGTTTCTACCTAAAATTACATAGAAACGGCAAAATAGTGGGCCACTATTTTGCCGTTTCATATTATTTTTATACCTTTACGGCAAAATAAGGAGGACCAATTATGCAGAAGATTATCGGCAGAGAACCTGAGATTCAGGAATTTAAGAAAATATTAGCCTCAAGAAAACCAGAATTTCTTGTGGTTTATGGACGCAGACGAGTTGGCAAGACTTATCTGGTAAGGGAATATTTCAGCCCAATAATGTCGTTTCATCATACTGGACTTTCGCCCGTTGAAGTATTGGGTGATAATATGATTTTCAGTCAGTTGCAGGCATTTTCGGTGTCATTGAGAACATACGGACTCAGGGATTTCCCTGTTCCGAAAGACTGGATTTCTGCATTCGAGCTCCTGAAGACGCTCCTCACTGACAAGATAAAGAAAGATCCAAAGAAAAAACAGGTTGTCTTCATCGACGAGCTGCCTTGGATGGATACGCCAAGGTCCGGATTTGTGACAGCGTTGGAGCATTTCTGGAACGGCTGGGCGTCAGGAATCCCTCAGATAATGCTGATTGTCTGCGGCTCGGCAACTTCTTGGATATCAGATAAAATACTCCACAACAAAGGCGGACTCTACAACAGGATAACCCGTGAGATAAAACTTCATCCATTCACCCTCCACGAAACCGAACTTTTCTACAAGGACCGTGGAATCTCGCTGAAACGCTATGCTCAATTGCAAATGTATATGCGTCTCGGCGGCATTCCGTATTACCTGTCGCTCATCGAAAAGGGAATGAGCGTTGACCAGATAACGGAGTATCTACTCACAGGCAAGGAGGCTAAACTCCGTGACGAGTTGGATCAGCTGTTTGTGTCGCTGTTCACCAATCATCAGGACTGTTTGAAAATCATCCGTTTTCTGGCCACAAGAAAAGAAGGATACACAAAAAAGGACATCGCCCAAAAGACGAAAATTCCTGACGGCGGAGGCTTGACCAATACTCTTAAAGCCTTGTCTGAAAGCGACTTCATTCAGAAATACACATTTTACGGCAAGCCTCAGAAAGAGGAAAGATACAGGATTGTGGATTTCTTTACATTGTATTGGCTCTCGATAGTGGAGAAGAAAAAACAGCCCGATTCCAAGGACTGGAAAGACAAGACAGGCAAAAAGGCAATGGACGCCTGGCAGGGCTTCGCGTTTGAATCGGTGTGCTGGTATCACATCGCGCAGATAAAAAAGGCGCTCGGTATCCCGTCGGTAAACACCGAGGAATTCACCTGGCGAAACGAGGGCGGCAACGATTTCCCTGGCGCTCAGATAGACCTCATCATCCGCCGTGCCGATAATGTCATAAACCTTTGCGAGATGAAATTCTATTCCTCTGAATACATCACCGAGAAAACCGACGACGCCAACATACGCAACAAACAGGCTGTCTTTGAGCGTATTACCAAATGCAAGGAAACAATCCACCCAATCCTGATAACAACATTTGGACTTACTCAAAATCAATATTCTGACATCTTCCAGAAAACAGTGGTGATGGATGATTTGTTTGTGGGGTAGGGGATGCTGTTTAGAAAAAATTCTTTACAACCACCCATATAACCATAACAGGCAGTATCAGGAAATAGCAGATGGCAAATAATGTATTGAATCTACTCGCCAACTCCTTCTTGTATCTGATGGATTCGGTGATGATTTGCATGGTATTGCCGCAATAATTCCTTACATCGCTGAAATGGCCGAACCGGTTCTCGATGCTTTCTATCAGTTTGATGGCGCCATTGTCGTGGATTGGCGGATTGTTTTTCTTGTTGTAGTTGAAGGCGATTGACCAAAAGACGGCTAATATTGTGGCCGCTACCCAGAATATCATAAAATCGCCATACACAGGGATTCGCCTTGCTTCCCAAATGAATATCAATGGAATACAGATGGCCAGTCCGGCCCAAAAGCCAGAGAAAGCCTTGAATTTTCTCCTTAGCAGATCCTTGAAGGAATTGTGATATTGGTTCTGACACCACACCACCTTTTCCTCCAGCGCCTTGGCTATTTCCTGAAATTCTGTTCTTGAAGCCTGTTTTTGCATATTGTTTCAGTTTTTTTCAGATAAAAAAGTAAGGTACAATTATAATTACAGCAATCAGCAGGATGATGAAATGCTTTTTGCGGATTTCCTGTTCCCTTTGTTCATTGAGCTGATGCAGCATTTTTGAGGTATCGTCCAGCAGTGAGTAAGCCTCCTGATGGTCGCCGTAGAAATTGTTGATATGATTGTAAGCCACCTTGATTTCCGAGAGGAACTTGTTGTAGGCCCTGTTGAACCTGTCGACGGGATTGTTTTGCGAGTTGTCGAAAAATAGGCATATCAGTCCAAAGGGCGCGGCTATGGCGGCCAGTGTCAGCAGGTATCCGGATGGAAATTTTGTGAAATATAATATCATCACAGCTATCACAAAAAGGCTTGTGGCACATCCCCGGAACAGCAGTATGTTGCCAATCGACGGACCTTCCACTTTCTTAATCCTATTAGCTCCGTCCTTTATCTTGTCGATAAGTCTCTGAATATTAAGCTCATTCTCCTCGTTGTGATGTAGCACGTGCTTGCACGCCGGGCAGATATTAGATATCAGCGGATACGGATGCCCGCAGTTAGGGCAATGTTCCAGATTCTGTTTCTCGTCTTCTATTCTTTGGTTTTCGGATTCTATGATGGCGGCGGCGTGGCTGTCGGCTGTTTGCTTTTTGTCGCTGATATCAGCCTTGGAATATTCGTGGCCGCAGTATGGGCAGTTGTCAGCTAATAGCGGAATCTGAGCGCCGCATTTTGGACACGCCTTCAGCTGATCCTTGCTTCGCTTGCTGAGTTTCTCATCAAGTTTCTGGTTTATGTATTTGTTTATCTCGCTTTCCCTGATGCCGCAGTCTATCGCCTCATTCACAATAGTTTGCCTCTCCAAGGGCGTTATGATGGCGTCCTTGAGGGCCAGGTCGACGAGTTCCTTTATCTGAGCTGGAATTTCCATAATAAGCAATTTTTGAATGCAAAGATAGTGATTTTTTGTCGGCAACTTCCCAAAATCCGTAAGATTTTATCGCAAAGTGGCGATATAAGATTGAGGTGTTGCTTATGAGTAGTTGAGCCATAACTCGAAAAAAAATCGAGTTATGGCTCAAAAATTTTGTGGAGAAATTTTGTAAAATGTTGAAATATAATTATTTATGATTTTGGGTTTTGAAAATTTTTGTTCGTGATTTTTGTGAGTTCGATAGGCGGATAAGTTGCCACATTGGGCTGTTTTTGGGGTAATGTGGCGAGTTATCTGTGGTGATAAGTTGCCACATTTTGAAAATGAGATAGTTATGGAAGTATAGAAATGGTCGGTTTTTGATTGATTGAGAGGTGAATATTGAAGTAATTGAGCCATAACTCGAAAAAAAATCGAGTTATGGCTCAATTATTTTGTGGATAAATTTTGTAAAATATTAAAATACAATGATTTAATAAAATCGCTGCTTGTGATTTCAATTAGCAATTTTCAATCCCAGTTTGGGTAATCTCTTTTCTTGATATTGTCGGGCCCACGTGCCCGATAACAGCAAGAGAGGTAAAATTAATTTTTGATATAGACTTTTGTATTGCCTATAAGTAATTTACGATATGTTTTTATCGTTTTGAAGGGTTGAATATGATAAATAGTTAACATTTTGCTGACGTCAGCAAAATGTTAACTATTTTAGTACCAATTGAGTATGTTGACTTTTAGTCAGTTGTTTTGCCTTTCATCGCCTTTTTTTCATCGCTTTTCAAGCGACGTTCAACCTTTTTTACGTCCTCTGCCGGAGGAAGGTTTTCAGGTACAATGCCACGGCTCAACAACATTTCACGTACAGCCTTGTTGTTATCTATATGTTCCTGTTCAATTGAGTTTTGACCTTGTAAATCCTTCGATTGTACATTGACACTTGTCATTTCTGCCGCAAAGTCTTTGGCCTTGATGCTGATTGTTGGCAAGAAATCTGCCACTGGACGTTTCTCAGGCACACCAAGTTTTCTTTTCAACTGTAATGTGCTTAAATGAAACAAGGCTTGGTCTCCTTTAGACCTGATTATTGCAAATCCTTTATCATCTACGCCTCTTTCGTACAAAACACCTGATAACAACTTTTCTGTTTCTTGCAGTTTTACTCTTGCCTGTACTCGCTCTATTTCTGCTAATCGCTTTTCGATCAGTTCTGTTCGTCTGGTTTGAATGGCAAAATAGGTTTGGGCAAATGCGATTTCTGGCTTTCGGGAGTCTCCGTTTTGCGCAACTAAGTAGCAAGCATAGCGTGTCAATAGAATGTCGTCTACTTGTCTTTCTGCTCCTTTGGCTAGCCCGATCATTTTGCTGACGTCAGCAAAATGATATTGAATTGTCTCACCTGCATTATTACAAGCTTCTTTGGCTTTTTCAATGGTCTTCTCGAAATTACGCCACTGAGTATAACCTAGTATTGGATACAGATCTCTTGCACTCCAACATTCTATATCATCAATTGTAGATGAAATTTCCTCAAACTTGTTGAATAATTCTGTAATTTCTTCTTTTTTCATATTGTAGTTTCAATTAGTTTTAATGTAATTTAAAAGATGAGTTATTGTCTATTTCCTGCACCACCATTTGTGGATAAGTTGAATTTGCCTTTCGCCCTGTGTTCTTCCTTGAATCTTCAAAAAATCCATAAACAACGTTTATTTTTTTGTCATTACTTTTGTCGTATCCGATATAATCGTCAGCTTTTTTTGAGGAATGCTTTTGTTTCCCCTCGTACTTATATTTCAAACTTTCAATAGTTGTGTCATCAATTTTATTCAAAATATGAATAAACAATCTAAGAGTATTATTATCACCTTCTTTAGAGTTGCCTAATTTGCAGAAATCTTTAGCGAATTCGTGTCCATCAGGATTCTTTGCTTTGAATTCAATCAAAGCAATAATTTGGGATAGATTATTGTCGTGGATTGTTAAGTCAAAACTACCTTTTTGACCTATCTCTCTTTGGACAGGTACATTTGCTCCATTATTTGAAAATTTATATTTCCCATTTGTTGGTGTTTCTACCGAATATTTTACATCCCATCCACTTTTGATTTCTTCGATTAATCTTTCGACAAAATTAAAACGCAGGTGTTGTTCATTTAACTCACTAGTTATCAACAAATGGCTATTATTGTTATTCAAAGCCTTGAATGTTTCTTGTATTATTTTCTCTATGTGTTCTTGGTCTGTCATAGTCTTTCTATTTTTATAAAAAAGCCCATTACAAAATCATACTTCTGTAATGGGCCTTAGTTAATTATCCATTGTCAATTATTGCATTGTCAATTAGCGCCTCAGCGCTAAGGAAACTACTTCACCTCTTCGTAGTCAACATCCTGAACGTTGTCGCCGCCCTTGTTTGATGAGCCAGCATTAGAAGCACCGCCCTGTGCGCCAGCATTGGCAGCTCCTGCGCCTGGCTGACCTGCACCGGCATTGTACATCTCCTGGCTTGCGGCCTGGAATACTGTGTTGAGCTCGGCTGAAGCTGCGTCGATGGCAGCTATATCACCGCTCTTGTGAGCCTCCTTGAGCTTGTTGAGGGCAGCCTCGATAGGAGCCTTCTTCTCAGCAGGGATCTTGTCGCCGTACTCCTTGAGAGCTTTCTCGGTCTGGAAGATGAGAGAGTCAGCCTGGTTCATCTTCTCGATGCGCTCCTTCTCCTTCTTGTCGGCCTCCTCGTTGGCCTTGGCCTCGTTCTTCATACGCTCGATCTCCTCCTTAGAAAGACCTGACGAAGCCTCGATACGGAT
>JAKSLV010000219.1 GCA_024401025.1 Bacteroidales bacterium | reverse complement strand
CGGCGTAGTTGTCGCCGAGGAGCATTGCGTTAAGCGGTTTCAGGAGAAGAAAGGCGGCCATTATGCCAACAATGCAACCCAGAGAATATAGAGTCAGCTGGCTAAACATAACATTGCTGAAGCTGCCCATTCCCCAAACGGTGAAATTCTTGACGCTCTGGCTTGGCGCAAAAAAGTTAAGAAGCGATATCGCCGACGATGCAAAATAACTTATCATTATTCCGACTATCAGAAGCATCGTATTGGATTTCAAGAACATAGAAAATCCCATTATCAGCGCCAGGATTCCGAAAGCGCCAATCAGCGCGCCCGAGATTGATGCCGCATTGATCCACGCCGCCGATGCGCCACCTATAGCCATAGTGGCCACAGCCACACCAAGCGACGCTCCCGTGCTGATTCCAAGAATCGACGGCCCGGCCAGCGGATTGTGGAAGGTGGTCTGAAGCATCAGCCCCGCCACACTCAGCGACATTCCAGCCAAAACAGCAGTAATGCACTGAGGCACACGATATTCAAGAATGATTTTCCGTGCTATCTCGTCCTTCCCCATATCCCACAGCGAAAGTTCCGTGCTGCCAGTAGCCACGCACGCCACCGCCAACACGACGAAAAGAATGGATAATATGGAGATTTTGATTTGCATTTCACAGAAAGCAGGTGTTTGCGCCTACGGCGTTTTTTTTAAACACGAATTACCACGAATGGCCACGAATTATCATAAATAATTTATTAATGAAAAAATTTTTGGTAATTCGTGATAATTTATGGTAATTCGTGTTCCCCCAAAAAGCGCCGTAGGCGCGCAAAAACTTATTTCATTCTTGTAAAGAACCGCGGCTGATATTCCGGCAGGATCTCGGGGTGGAGTATCGCCACCATATCCCGCAGCAGAATGTCGGGGCGGAACGGAACTATATCATAATAAGGCAGATACTTGGTGTTGCAGGCCCAGATGTTCCTGTCCTTGAAGGCCTTGAACTCGGCGTAGAGCTCGTAATCATTGGCGAGGCTCTCGTATGAGAAGTCAGAATCGCTGTAATACTTGAAAAACCAGAAATCAGCGTCGTGGCCCTTTGCCAAAACCTGCTCGAAGGAAAGCGGCATCACGGCCTTGTCGTCGGAAATATCGCTGAAAACATAATCCGCACCGGCGTCGTGATAGATTGTTCCAGTGGTGCTGTG
>JAKSLV010000218.1 GCA_024401025.1 Bacteroidales bacterium | reverse complement strand
CAGGGTCGTAAACGGTTCTAAGAACGTCGATTACCTGAGTCTCTATTCCCAAGAGGGGGATATTCTTTGTTGCTTCTTCCATTTCATTTATTTGTTGAGCGCACGGAATGCGAGCGCGTAGTATCTTATCTGTTTTATCATAGCCACGAGGCCGTTGGCGCGGGTGGGGGAGAGGTTGGCGCTAAGGCCTATCTCGTCCACAAAGTAGAGTTCGGCGTTTACGATGTCGTCGGGTGTCTGATTGTTGAAAACGCGTATCAGCAATGCTATGATGCCCTTGGTGATGATGGCGTCGCTATCGGCCTTGAAACTTATTGTGCCGTTGTCCTCGAGTGTGGCGTCGAGCCAAACTCTTGACTGACAGCCCTGAATGATGTTGTCGGGAGTCTTCTTGCTCTCCTCTATGGTATCGAGCGAGTTGCCTAATTCTATCAGGTACTCGTATTTATCGAGCCACTCGTCGTATGCCGAGAACTCCTCGATTATCTCGTCCTGTATTTCGTTGATGGTCATAGATGACATTTTTGATTTATTGCATTTTTGATTTTTGATTTTTGATTTTCAATTTTTGATTTTGAAGAGCAATCAAAAATCAAAAATTAAAAATCAAAAATGTTTTATCCAAGCATTTTCTTTGCCCTGATTATTCCGTTGCAGAGGATGTCGATTTCCTCTTTGGTGTTGTATGGGGCGAAGGAGGCGCGCACGGTGCCGGGGATGCCGAAGTGCTTCATTATCGGCTCGGTGCAGTGTGTGCCGGTGCGTACCGCGATGCCAAGTTTGTCGAGTATCATTCCCACGTCGTAGGGGTGTGCGCCGTTTATGTTGAACGAGAGCACTGATACCTTGTTTCTGGCGTGGCCGTAGATTGTGATTCCGCCGAGGTCCTGTACTTTCTCGGTGGCGTATTTCAGCAATTCGGCCTCGTGGGCTGCTATGTTGTCGAGCCCGATTCTATCTACCCAGTCCAATGCTGTGTGGAGCGATCCTGCGCCCACAAAGTTGGATGTGCCGGCCTCGTATTTCAGCGGCAACTCGGCGTAGGTTGTGAGGTCGAACGATACGTTCTTTATCATATCGCCGCCGCCCTGGTATGGAGGCATTTCCTCGAGGAATTTCTCCTTGCCGTAGAGCACTCCGATTCCGGTTTCGGCGTATATCTTGTGACCCGATATTGCGAGGAAGTCGCAGTCGAGGTCCTGAACGTCGATTTTGATGTGCTGGATGGCCTGTGCGGCGTCCACAATTACGGGAACTCCGTGCTTGTGGGCGGTCTGTATTATTGTCTTAACGTCGTTTACGGTTCCAAGGGTGTTGGATACGTAGTTGACGCAGACGATCTTTGTCTTGTCTGTGATGAGGCTTTCGAGATTATGGAGAAGGAGTTCGCCGTTGTCGTCGAAGGGGAGAACCTTGATTCTGGCGCCCTTCCTTCCGGCCATAAGTTGCCAGGGAACGATGTTGGAATGGTGCTCCA
>JAKSLV010000217.1 GCA_024401025.1 Bacteroidales bacterium | reverse complement strand
CAGGAATCCGAAAATTATCAATAGTTGCAGTATCATTTTTCTGATGTTTTGGTTGTCTGCAAAAGTAAAAATCAGACGTTAATAAAATGTTATAGTGTGGTGTAGTTTGTGCGAATTTTTTGTAATTTTGCATCCCAGAACAGATTTACAAGATATGCCAGATTTAGCAGAAAAATACAATAAGGCCAAGGAGTTTGTGTTCCGGGATATCTGGAAGATGGATATGAGCGGCCTCAGCATCAGGAAACAGCGCTTCTATAATGCCTTCAAGGTGCTGATAATCACCGTAAAGGGCTTTGTGGAGGATAGGTGCGGCATCAGGGCCAGCGCCCTCACATATTATACACTGCTCTCGGTGGTGCCCATTATTGCATTGGCCTTTGCCATTGCCAAGGGTTTCGGCCTCGAGAATCTTGTGGAGGATATCATCCGCAATAGTTTTGCCTCCAGCCCTGATACTGCCAATTATCTGATATCCTTCTCGTCGAGCATGCTGGAGAACACCAAGGGCGGCATCATTGCGGGTATTGGCGTGGTGATGCTGCTCTATTCTGTCTTTAAGTTGCTTAGCAATATCGAGGAATCGTTCAACCACATGTGGAATGTAAAGAACTCGCGCAGCCTTCTGCGACAGGTTACCGACTATATCACCATTATGATTTTCACGCCCATAATGCTGATAATTGCCAGTTCGGTAACGTTTTTCCTGCAAACCCAGGCCAGCGCGTATTTCTCCGATTATCTGGGTCCGCTGCTCTTCGTTCTGGTGAAACTGGTGCCGTATATCCTTATGGCAGTGATGTTTACCATTCTGTATCTGATAATGCCGAACACCAAGGTGGATGTGTCGAGCGCGGTGATAGCCGGCAGCGTTACGGGTGTGATATTCCAGATCTGGCAGTGGATTTTCGTGACATTCCAAGTGGGCGCCAGCGAGTACGGAGCCATCTACGGAAGTTTTGCCGCGCTGCCGCTGTTCCTGATGTGGGTGCAGACCTCGTGGATAATAGTGCTGCTGGGCTGCGAGCTGGCCTACTCGGTTCAGAACGTGAGCCTCTATACCACCGAACGCACGGCTGGCAATATGAGCGGACGCTTGCAGAAACGCATTTCGCTGCTGATAATGTCGAAGATAATTGGCAATTTTGCAAATCAGAAGCCTCCCTGCCAGGCGTCGGTATGGAGCGCCGAGCTCAAGATATCGCAGAAACTTTTTGTGTACATTGCACAGAGGCTTCAGGAGGTAGGTCTCCTGGCCGAGGTAAAGACCGACAATCCCGGAAATCCAGTCTTCATACCGGCTATGGACATATCGAAAATATCAGTGGACACCATCTGGAGCCGTCTGGAATCCTACGGCGACGACGAGGATTTTCCTATGATGACCACCGACGAACTCAAGCGTATGGACAGCCTTATTGCCGATACCGAGAGCACATTCAAGCAGAAGCTGAAAAGCATAATGCTCAAAGATCTTTAATCTTTAAACTTTACGCTTTCAACTTTAC
>JAKSLV010000216.1 GCA_024401025.1 Bacteroidales bacterium | reverse complement strand
CCACACCGCAAGCGGTGCGTGTACTATGGGTTAACGTAGGCTACGCTCGACCCACTCCGGGGTCGATAGTCACATATACAATAAAAGCTCTTAATTCTTAATAATTAATTCTTAATTAACTATGGACGTAAAGATAGAAGAAAGCTGGAAGGCTCTGTTGCAGCCTGAGTTCGACAAGCCATATTTTGCCGAGCTGATAAATTTCGTAAAGAGCGAGTATGCCCGCACCACGGTGTATCCCGAGGGCAGGAACATTTTCAACGCCTTCAATCTTTGTCCGTTCAATAACGTGAAGGTGGTTTTGCTGGGTCAGGACCCCTATCACGAGCCAATGCAGGCCCACGGTCTCTGTTTCTCGGTACAGGACGGCGTGGCCTTCCCACCGTCACTTAAAAACATTTTCAAGGAGATAGCCGACGACCTCGGAAAAGCCGAGCCACAATCCGGCAATCTTGAGCGTTGGGCCAAGCAGGGAGTTTTCCTCCTGAACTCAGTGCTGACTGTCCGCGCCCACGAGGCAGCCTCTCATCAGAACAAGGGTTGGGAAACCTTCACCGACAGCGTAATCAAGACAATCTCCGACCATTGCGACGGCGTGGTCTTCATGCTCTGGGGCGGCTTTGCCCGCAGCAAGGCCAAACTTATCGACAGGTCAAAACATTTAATATTGGAAACCGCCCACCCCTCCCCTCTCAGCGTTTACCGCGGATTCTACGGCTGCAAGCATTTCAGCAAGGCAAATGCATGGCTCAGGGAGAAGGGAAAGACAGAGATTGAGTGGTAAAAATTTGTCGGTTGCAACCGACAGATTTTCGATTTTTTGTCGGTTGCAACCGACACTTTCAAAAATTAATTATTTAAATATCAAGACATTAACTTTTTCGATAGGCCAAATCGCAGTTTTTGACATTTGACAAACTCATTTTTATTTTTCATTTTCAAATAATCTCGCTAACTTTGCATCTATGAGCAACGACAGTTACATTACAATTTCATCCGACGGCGAGGCGGTTTTCAAGGAGAAGGGTAGCAAGTTTCTGAGTTTCGCTTATCACATAGAGAGCGAGGAGGAGGCCGACGAGATCCGCAAGGCCTTCAAGAAGAAATACTACGACGCCACCCACGTGGTGTATTCTTTCCGACTGGGACCCACCGGCGACAAGTTCCGCGCGGCCGACGACGGCGAGCCTTCGGGTTCGTCGGGACTGCCTGTGTACAATATGATAAGGTCGAAGGACATCACCGACGTTATCGTATTGGTGGTCAGGTATTTCGGAGGCACAAAGTTAGGAATTCCCGGCCTCATCGACGCATATTCCCACGCCTGCGAGTTGGCTCTCGACGCCGCCGAGAAGGAGGAACGCCTGATTACCGAAACTCTCAAAGTATCAGTTCCCTACGCCACTATGAACCAGATAATGCGTCTGGTGAAGGACAACGACATCCAGATAGCGGAAATGGGCGGCGCCGAAAAGTTCGAGATGACAATCCTTGTCCGCAAAAACATCGTGGACCAGATCATCGAACAGATAAAACAATGTGACTTTCAGGCTGAGATAAC
>JAKSLV010000215.1 GCA_024401025.1 Bacteroidales bacterium | reverse complement strand
TTTGCCGACGGAGTGGATACTATGGAGTTTCTGGGGAAAGTGTAAAGTTGAAAGTGTAAAGAGTAGAGATTAAAGATTAGAGATTAGAATGGACAACACGCATATTTCCAATGGGTTGAGGACAGTTTTGAGGATTCTGTCGGTGGCGGGAGCAATGTTTCTGGTGTATTACCTCAGGGAAGTGCTGCTGCCGTTTGCCGTGGCCTTTATGCTGGCGTATATCCTGAACCCCGTGGTGGTGTTTTTGAGCAAATATGTGCGCAAGCGGTGGATAGCGGTGATACTCACACTGTTGATTACGTTGTCGCTGTTTGTGGGCGTGTCGCTTCTGATATTTCCGACCTTGATAAATGAGGTGCGGCATCTGTATACTCTATTGAACGAGAAGCACTTGATATCGGAATGGAGGGATGTGTTGCCGGCGTTTGCGGTTCAGTACATAGAATCTATAGGCAGAGACGACGGCCTTACCTCCATCATAAACAGCGACAATATCGGGCAGTTTGTGGAGCAGGTTTTGCCCAGGATCACGAGTCTCTTCAGCAAGACTTTCAATGCGGTATCCAGCGTGCTTGGGTTTGCTATAGTGATTCTGTATCTGATATTCATAATGCTGGATTTCAGCGACATAAGCCACGGCATCGAGAATATGATTCCATCGAAATACAGGGAGCAGTCGCTGCATTTCTTCAAGCGGTTCACCACCGAGATGGGCAAATATTTCAGAGGTCAGATACTGATAGTGCTTACCGTGATGGTGCTCTATGCGTTTGGATTCTGGCTGGTGGGGCTTCCGCTCGGAGTGATGCTTGGCCTGCTGATAGGCGCGCTTAATATCGTGCCATATCTTCAGATAGCGGGTTTCCTGCCGGCGCTGTTGCTGTGTTTCGTGAAGGCTATGGAGGACGGCAGCCCGGTCTGGGTGGTGATACTGAGCGTGGTGGCGGTTTTCGTGAGCGTTCAGATACTTCAGGATATGATTATAACTCCCAAGATTATGGGAAAGACCACGGGGCTGAATCCGGCAATGATACTGCTCTCGCTGTCGGTATGGGGAAAACTTCTTGGTTTTCTGGGACTTATAGTCGCCATTCCGTTCAGTTGCCTGGTAAGAACTTATTATGTGGAATTTTTGAAGAAACGCGAGGCACAAGATGAAGAAACTGATAATAATAGAAGGTCCGACAGCATCGGGCAAGACTGATACGGCGGTGCGTGTGGCCCAGGCTCTCGGCACCGAGATCGTGAACGCCGACAGCCGTCAGATCTTCCGCGAGATGAGGATTGGCACGGCGGTTCCTGATGCTGAGACTCTCGCCAAGGTGCCTCATCATCTGATGCAGAACCATTCGGTGACAGACAGTTACAATGCGTTTGTATTTGAGGAGGAGGCTATATCAGCCATCAGAAAAATCCACGAGAATCACGACGTGGCGGTGATGTGCGGCGGCTCTATGATGTATGTGGACGCAGTCTGCAACGGCATAGACTCTGCTCCCGACCCCGATCCCGAAATCCGCAAGATGCTTTGGGATATGTATAACGACGGCGAGATTGTCAGGCTCAGGATTATGCTCTTGGGGCTTGATCCTCAGTACTATAGTCAATGCGACCTCGACAACCACACCCGTATAATCCACGCCCTTGAGATGTGCCTTACAA
>JAKSLV010000214.1 GCA_024401025.1 Bacteroidales bacterium | reverse complement strand
AAGAGCTCCACCTTGATATCCTCGGTGGCCTCAAGGTGCTGAGTAGAAACCTTCTCTACGCCCACGGCCAGATATGTGTGGCTGTAGTTTGTGCAGGCTCCGGCGTTTGGGCTTATGGTCATCACGTGACTCCAAGTGCCTCCGGCGTATCCGGTCTCCTCGTAGAGTTCGCGCTTGGCGGCCTCCATTGGGTCCTCGCCCTTCTCCACGCAGCCGGCCGGAATCTCGTAGGCCGTAAGTTTCTGGGCGTGGCGGTACTGACGCTCAAGCAGATATTTGCCGTCCTTGTCGATGGCTATCACATTGCAGAACTCAGGATATTCCAACACGTAGAACTCCTCCATCTCAACTCCTGTAGGCAGTTTCACATGGTCGCGGCGCGCGGTAAGCCATGGTCTTTTGTAGAGGTATTCACTGCCAAGAACCTCCCATTCCATTGGATCTTTTTCCATTTTTATATCTCCGAAAGCTCCGCATTCGGTTATTCATATTTAACGTGAGTTCGACGAATTATCGAATACGCCTACGGCGAAGATTTTCTAAAATAACGCCGAAGGCGATAATTGTCAATTCGTCGAACTGACGTTATTTACGCCTCTCAGAGGCTTTTCCAATCGATTGCGGAAACGTTTTAAATTTATATATTGTGTAATTATGCCGCAAATATAAAACTACTTTTTGAAACCACCAAATTATTTGTTCAAAAAATTGTAATGTTCCACGGCAATGTCGCCGTAGCGGCAATATTTTGTGAATGGCGTGGCTATCATGTCGGTGTGGAAAGTGGCCTTGTGCGACCATTCTTCTATTTGGTCCAAAGTAGTAACGTTCCAGACCACTCCCCGGTTATAGGCCGTGGCCATCAGCCGCACACGTTCCGCAGCATCAGGGATATTGGCTGATACATACAAGCAATGCTCCATAAGTTTCACGAACACAGCCGCATAGAGGCATTGTCCCTCCACCGAGGTCATTTTCCTGATACGCTGACTCCGCGAAAACTCGCTGCGGTTCATAGTGCTGAAATAGAGCAGATAATGCGAAGGCAGAGTGTCGGCAAGATTCCATCTACGCTCCAGCGATTCCACAAACGAGGGCTTCATCTGGAAAACTCCGATGCTGAAATCGCCCTGCGAGAGTCCGAATCTTACATAAACTCCATGCACCAGGAATCTCTCTATCTCGTCCTGAAGCGCCGAGTATCTCACCACTTCGGGATACACAACCGATTCCACCACAAGCGGGTCCACCTCCAGACGCGCCGAGGCCTCCCCTATCTGCTTCCGGTATTGCAGCATCAGGCTGTCGGCATCGCCATATTGCGAAAATGCTGGCACTGATACAGTTATCAATGCCAGCATTATTATGTAGAAAAGCTTTCCCAAAAGTTAGAGCTTGTATTTGTATTCCATAATAGTATTGTCCAAAACCTCGTACCATACAAGTACGTCGCCCTGCTGCTCAAAGGCCACGGGATAATGCACGTATCCGCCGGGCAGCGTCAGGGATCCATCCTTGGAGAATTCCACAACACGCTTTCCGTCAGCCGATTTGTAGGTTCCGTAGGCTGGCTTCACCTTGTCGCAGGTGTATTTGTTGCAGTTGTCCTCGCCCTCCTTGGATAGGCGGCTGTTCTGGACGAAACCTGTTACCTTGGGATAGAA
>JAKSLV010000213.1 GCA_024401025.1 Bacteroidales bacterium | reverse complement strand
ACGTGGACCGCGTGATGGAGGATTGGAAAAACGGATATCCGCAGCTCGACGACAACATCCTGATTGGCATAAGGATTGTATGACTATGATAATAATTGCAGGAATCATTAGGAATGAGGCTTTTTTTAATAACCATATTATCAATATTTTCTGTTGCTTTGTTCGCCCAGGATGCCAGTCAGAAACGCATCGACAGCCTGGGTGCGGTGTTCCGTTCCATGAGTGATTCCGATACCAACAAGGTAGTGCTTTGTAACCAAATTGCCTCTGACCATTACAATCCTGATTCCACAATAATGTGGGCCGACCATCTTATCAGGCTGGCCCGGCAGAACAAAATGCCGTTTTTTGTGGCCAAGGCATACGGATATTACAGCTGGTCGTATGCTCAATATGACGATTATGAGACTTCGATTTCCTACAATTACAAGGCCCTGATGCTGGCGGATTCCATTGGTAATGACCGAATTAAGGCTTGGAACTATTACAAGATGGCTGGCAATTATTACTATATGTCGAATTATCAGCTTTCCGACAAATACTATCATCAGGCTCTGGAATTTTATCAGAAAATTTCTGATACTGTCTGGATAGCGCATTGCTACAGGGCGATAAGCGAGAATTACATTTATCAGAAAATGTATGACCAGGGCGAGGTTATGTATAAGATGGCTCTGGAGCTGGATTCCATCACCAACAACAAGCTGCGCATTTCCGACGATTATACTGGAATTGGCAAATGCTATTTCAGGAAGTTTCTTCTCGGCGATGTGGATTCATGCATGGATGCGCTCGAAAAATCCACTATGTATTTTCAGATTGCGTATAATTTGAATACACAAAGTGTAAAGAACAGGTATTACGCCAACCGCTATCTGCTGGACGCATTGTTTTTTGTTCATAAAAATTCGGCTCCGGGCAGCAATCGCCGCAAGGTTGCCCTGGATTCGATGCGCATACTCAGCTCTGCCTTGGATACTTTGAGGTTGCAGATGGGTTACGAGCGCGGCGCCCTGCGCGGCAGGCTTTCCATAATCCATTATCAGATAGCCAATGGCAACCTAAGGGAGGCTGGCCTTGCCATAGATTCGTTGCAGACTCAGATCATGAAACCGGAACACAAGTCGATCCGTGACATTTTCTATTGGGTGAGTGCCAGCTATTACGAGGCCATCGGCGATTTGGAAAAGGCCGTGCTATACAATCAGCTTTTCTACAAATACCTCTTCAACGAGAATTCTGTAAACTTTGCCGTAAGCTCCACAATTACTCAGATGCGTCTGGAATACGACCGCACCATTGCCGAAAAGGATGCCCGGATGCAGCAGTTCACCACCAAGGTTGTGTTCGCAATATCGTTCATACTGCTATTTGTGGGATGTCTGCTTTTTTTCTATTACCGCATCAGCAGGCACCGCCGTGCGCTCGATGGCGCCAACAAATCGCTGATGATTCAGCGCGAGGAGATAGAGTCGCAGCGCGATTCCCTGAAGGCCAAAAACAAGCTCATCACCGATTCGGTAAACTATGCTCAGACCATTCAGAAGGCCGTATTGCCCAAAGACAGCGATATGACCGACCTCTGGGGCGATCATTTCATCATCTACAAGCCATTGAGCACCGTATCAGGAGATTTCTACTGGACATCCAAGGTGGCTGATACCAAGGTGATAGTGT
>JAKSLV010000212.1 GCA_024401025.1 Bacteroidales bacterium | reverse complement strand
TTTGTGGCCGACTCGTTGCCCGATTCGTGGGGCAATCAGGTCTTCAAGAAATGGATAGCGTTCAACAACATTTCATCAAAGAAAATCTCTCCCTTGGATAGGTTGTGTTTTGTAGGCAAACGCGGAATGGGGGCATTGGAATACGAGCCAGCCCACATCTGCGCCGACGAAAGCACAAAGGTTTACGCCGAACAACTTTACAAAATCTCTATGCAGATTCTCAAAGACAGGAGCGACACTATCCTCACCAACGAGAACATCCTGATAGAGGACCTTTGCAGGGTTGGTACATCGGCAGGCGGACGTAGGGCCAAGGCCATTATCGCTATCAACAACAGGACGGGCGAGATTCGGTCAGGCCAGGCCTCTCTGCCACAAGACTATACATATCACATCATAAAATTCAACGAGGGCGACGACTTCCCCTCTACACTTGTGGAAATGGCTTACTACAAAATGGCAACATCAGCAGGCATAAAAATGATGAATTCAAAACTGATAGAAGTGGAAGGACGAAAGCATTTTCTCACAGAGCGTTTCGACAGGTTAAATGGAGAAAAACTTCACGTACAGACGCTTGCGGGAATATCAGAACTCGCCGACTCATACGACGATATGTTTACCATAGCGCGACGCCTCCACTTGTCACAAGCCGAAAAGGAACAGATATTCAGACAAATGGTTTTCAATGTGTTGGCCAGAAACGTTGACGACCACACCAAGAATTTCAGTTTCATAATGGACAGGAAAGGCAAATGGAGTCTCGCACCCGCCTACGACATAACCTTTGCCGTAGATTTTTCTGCGGCCAGATACGCCAACCGTCAGTCACTGAATATATTAGGCAAGAACGACAATATCACAGAGACTGATTTTCTGAAAATCGCTGATACTGAAAACATTAAGTCAGCAGAAAAGATAATCGCCGACATCAGATACAGCATTGCAAATTTCGGAACTTTTGCAAAAGAGGTAGGTATCAGCGACAATTGGACGAGGAAAATAGAAGAGGCTCTGAGACAGTCACTTCAATAGCCTCCTCCTCCCCACTACCGTCACACCCACAGCCCCGGCAATCATAATTCCACCTGCCAGCGCCGTGCCAAGCCAGCCGAAAACGCTCCAGAGGCTTCCTGCGAGGAATGTGCCGAGGCTTCCACCTACGAAATACGTGACCATATAAATAGTGTTCATCCTCGACGAAGCCTCAGGGCAGAGTTTCATCGTGGCGCTCTGATTGCTCAGTTGAATGCACTGCATACCAATGTCAATCAGGACGATACCGAGAATCAGTCCCCAATAATGATCGTCAAAAATCGCCATAATCGTCCAGGCCGTGGCGTGGAGAACAAGACCGATAGCATTGATCTTCTCGATTCCGAAACGTGGAATATAGCGTCCCACGTTTGAGGCCGTGAGCGCACCCGCCATTCCGCAAAGTCCCAGTAAACCAACCACATCGCTACCCACAAAGAATGGCGCCTCCTTCATCCTGAAAGCCAGACAACCCCACATTCCGAGAAACGAACCAAACGCAAACGCCGACCGTATGGAATAGACAATAGATTTGGGATTGTCCACCGCCAAACGCCTGATACTGAGCATAAGAGACGAGAAACGGCCAGTGTATGTGGGCTCCACGCTCGGAAACCAGCGGTAAACGAAGAGGGCTGATACCGCAATCATCGCCGAGGCAATCACGTACATCGTCCGCCAGCCCCA
>JAKSLV010000211.1 GCA_024401025.1 Bacteroidales bacterium | reverse complement strand
GGCTCGGCCACCATACGGAACTGAGGTTGCTGAGGATTACGGAAAGCCACCATCTTGCGCTCGGCGAGAGTCAACTTCTCGGCCTTCTCGTCAAGGAGCCTTAGGTGCAACTGTCGCTGTCCTGATATCTGCAAAACTATGTGAGAGGCCTTGGTGTAAATCGCGTGTCGCTTGCGGACAAACACGCCATTGAACTTCTGCTTTATGCTGTTGGTCTTGGACCTCAGAATCTGCATCTTGCGCTCAAAGGCCATACGGAATTTATATTTTATGCCTGCCGACGGCGAATTAAGACGGTTGGCGTTTCTGCTGATATGACGGCCAAACTGCGCGTGGATTCTGCTTACAAGCGAGTTGAACTTAGCCAGTTCGCCCTGAAACCTGTCCACAAGAAACTTGGCCAAATCGCTGGGCGACACAAACTCCTGATTTGCAACTTCCTCTATTACAGTCTTGTTGGTGACGTGTCCGATACCAGTGAGCACCGGCAATGGGAACGTGGCCACAAGTCGTGAGAGGTCCAGGTCGTTGAAACACTGCAAAGCCACCTCGCCTCCGCCTCCGCGGATAATACATACAGCATCAAAGGCCTCCGCATATTTTCTGATCTCCGTAAGCGACTCTGTAATCTGCGCAACGGCCTTGTTGCCAAGCATTTGGGCAGGAAACAAACGCACCTGAATACTCGGCACGGATTTCACCAACGCGCAAAAATCCTGATATCCCTTGCTGGTCTCCACCGAAACCACTGCAATGCGCCTTAGAATTGTGGGGAGTCTGAGGCTTCTGTTAAGGGCAAAGACACCCTCGGATTTAAGTTTTAGAATGGAATTTTGATGATTGCGGGCCTGCTCGCCGATAATAGAATCAATGTCGATATCCTTCACCTCCAGGCGGACGCCACGGCTCTTGCTGAAACTTACGGAACAAAGCACATAAACCTTCATCCCGTCCTTAAGTGGCTCGCCCACAGAGGATAGAAACCTCTCGTTGAAGGCCTGGAAATTTTTCTTATGTATGAATGCTGATACTTGCGCAAATGTTTTGCCGTCGCGGTTTTCCACGAGGTCGGGGTAGCAATGGCCCGTCTTGGTGTAGAGGTTCAGTTTCGAAATCTCGGCCTTCAGCCAGTATTCACCGCAATAGTGCTTGTCGAACATCCGCTGAATGCTTCCCACAAACTCGTCGAGGGAATAGACCTTCTTACCCGAAACAACCTCTGGCATTTTCTTCTGAAATTAAGCCTCCACCTCTTTAAGGATCTGATCAACGCTGTCCTGAGTCTCACGGAGTTTGTCCTTGCAGGCACGGATAAGGGGGATACATTTCTTGGCCATTTCCGACAGATCGTCAACAGAGATCTCAGGATTCTCAAGAGCCTTCTCTATCTTCTCCAACTCGGCAAAACTCAAATCGTAACTTGCCAAAATCTCATCAGAAAAATACTTTGTATCTGCCATTTTTTGCGTTGATTATTTAATAAGGTTAACTATAAGGCGAAATTAGGGAGAAAATCACATTCCTCCAAATATTTTTAAACAAAAACATAATATTTAATCACAATCCACACGCAATCAACGTATTGAAACTGCAATTATTATACTTCTTTTCTACGACTTGATAGAATTGTCAATGATATAGTCCTTGAGTTCATCTACATCAAGTTTCATTATCTGGGCAATCTGCTCAATAGACATAGTACCCAAAGCATAGAAACCCAAAGCCGACCTAAGAGCCTCCTGATGAGCCTCTT
>JAKSLV010000210.1 GCA_024401025.1 Bacteroidales bacterium | reverse complement strand
TAATGACGGGCGAGGGGCAGGATGTACTCCTTCTCCACGGCTGGGGTTGCAGCACCGACATCTGGCGTACCGTTCAGGCTGGTCTCGATAAAAATTTCAGGGTTACCTCTATCGACTTCCCCGGATTCGGCAAAAGTCAGGAGCCGCCTGAGGTTTGGGGCGTGGAGGAATACACCCGTTGCGTGGAGGATCTCATTGAGAAGCTTCAGCTTAAAAATCCCGTACTCATAGGTCACTCGTTTGGCGGAAGAGTCTCTATATTGCTCTCATCCAGAAATAGTTACGTAAGCAAGGTGATTCTTACTGATGCTGCTGGAGTTAAGCCTCAGAACACCAAAATATCTGTTTCCAGAATCTTCTCGAAGATGAAGAAACTTTCCACCAAGATAATAGGGGAGAAGGCCACCGAGAAACTTGTGAAGCCTTTCGTAAACTCAATGGCCTCAGAGGATTACAAGAACGCCTCGGGCATAATGAAGGAGGTCTTGAAGAAGGTGGTGGATGAGGACCTGCAATCTGAGATGCCGAAAATAAAGGCTCCGACATTGCTTATCTGGGGACAGAACGACACTGCGACTCCGGTGGCCGACGCCAAGATTATGGAGAAACTTATTCCTGACGCCGGTCTGGTGGTTTTCCCGGGCTGCACTCATTACAGTTTTCTGGAGAACACGCCTTATTATTTAACTATTGTTGATAATTTCCTTAAATCGTAAATATCAGAAATGCAATTACTTGTCACTATATCGGTATTTTTTCTGGCGGCGGCTGTCTTGGTATGGCTCTTTGCCAAGTATAAATATGAGTTGCACGTTTTCCAGCAGAACTCTTACCGCAACGAGAGGTACTTTAAATGGCTGAGAAACAATATCAACGACAAACAGCGCATGGGCGAATTTGTGCCTATGTTTCTTGCCGTGTTGGGATTGTTTATGCCAAACGCCGCGGTGTTGTCGGTGCTGTTTATTGTGGCTGGCGCATTGTATTTGTTCCTGTCCTACAAGGCTTTCACGAGAAAAGCCAAGGTGAAATTCAATTTCACAGCCAGGGCCAAGCGTCTGTATTTTACGTCGATAGGCTTGTGTCTGATATTCACTGCTATTTATTGTATCATTCTTGGCGATAGGGTTTTGTTCCTTCATGTGGTTATGGGCTTGGCTAGTACAGCCATTCTCAGTTTCCTGATACTGCCTCTCAGCAATATAATCCTGAAGCCCGTTGAGAATCACATCAGCAACTGGTACATCAACGACGCCAAGCGCATTCTCGGTGAGCATCAGGATATGATAATTGTGGGAATCACAGGTAGTTACGGAAAAACTTCAACTAAACACTTCCTGAATACTATCCTCTCTCAGAAATACAATGTGCTGATGACTCCGGGATCGTACAATACCACAATGGGCGTTGTCCGCACTATCCGCGAGTATATGCAGCCTACTCATCAACTTTTTATCTGCGAGATGGGCGCCAAGCAGATCAACGACATCAAGGAAATCTGTGATATCGTTCATCCAAAATACGGAATCCTGACCTCGGTGGCTGAGCAGCACCTCGATACTTTCCACAATATCGAGAACGTCCGCAAGACCAAGTTCGAACTTATCGATTCGCTTCCTGACGACGGCGTGGCTTTCCTGAACGCCGACTATGAGATAATATGCGGCACAAGTCACAACAAGCTGGCGTGTTATTACTCAGTAAACAATCCATTGGCAGATTATTCTGTAAATATGGAGACCATAAAATACTCGC
>JAKSLV010000021.1 GCA_024401025.1 Bacteroidales bacterium | reverse complement strand
AAACTGGAGCAACTGCAAGGGCTTCAACGTTGTAAAGGGCTTCCTGAATATCGTATTGAAGAAATCGGCTATCACCGATATGCTCCTGAAAATCAATGAGGATCCAGAGTTTGGAATCACTCCCGTTACCGAGAAGTCAAAGAAGATCGTTCTTGAATTCTCGTCACCAAATACCAACAAGCCTCTCCACCTCGGCCACTTGAGAAACAACTTCTTAGGCGACTCTATCAGCAAGATTCTGAAGGCTGGCGGAAACAATGTAATAAAGGTGAACCTCGTAAACGACCGCGGAATCCATATCTGCAAGTCAATGCTTGCCTGGCAGAAATGGGGCAACGGCGAGACACCTGCCTCGTCAGGAATGAAGGGCGACCACCTTATCGGCAAATACTACGTGGAGTTCGACAAGCACTACAAGGCTGAGATCAAGGAACTTATGGCTCAGGGAATGACTGAGGACGACGCCAAGCAGAAGGCTCCATCAATAATAGAGGCTCACGAAATGCTCCAGAAATGGGAACAGGGCGACAAGGACACCGTAGAACTCTGGAAGACAATGAACAACTGGGTTTACGACGGTTTCGACGTTACCTACAAGCGTATGGGCATCGAGTTCGACAAGATTTACCACGAATCTGAGACCTACCTTGAGGGCAAGCAGTACGTGCTCGCCGCCCTCGAGAAGGGTATCTGCACCAAGAACGAGAACGGCGCCACAATCATCGACCTCACCGACGACGGCCTCGACCAGAAGGTGCTCCTCCGCAGCGACGGCACCACAGTATATATGACTCAGGACCTCGGCACCGCCGCAATGAGACAGCGCGAGTGGAATTTCGACGAGGCTATCTATGTGGTTGGCAACGAGCAGGATTACCACTTCAAGGCCCTGAAACTCGTATTGAAGAAAATGGGATTCAGCTGGGCCGACGGTATCACACATTTCTCTTACGGAATGGTGGAACTTCCAAACGGCAAGATGAAATCGCGCGAGGGCACAGTAGTGGACGCCGACGACCTTATGGACGAGATGAAGGAGACCGCCCGCAAGACTTCGGAGGAACTCGGAAAACTCAACGAGATGACTCCAGAGCAGCAGGACCTCACCGTTACCACAATCTCTATGGCCGCCCTCAAGTACTTTATCCTGAAGGTTGACCCAAGAAAGACAATCCTCTTCAACCCTGCCGAGAGTATCGACTTCAACGGAAACACAGGTCCATTCGTGCTCTACACTTACGCACGTATATGCTCTATCTTCCGCAAACTCAGCGACAAGGCTATGGCACGTGAGGCGCTCTCAGCCGATTTCGACAAGGCTACCGAGGCCGAGACAAGTCTGGTTCAGCACATTGCCGCCTTCCCTTCAGCAATCGCCGACGCCTGCAACCTCTGCAGCCCAGCCCAGATTGCCAACTACGTTTACGAACTCGCCAAGCAGTTCAACGGCTTCTACCACGACCACCCAATGCTCAACGAGGAAGACGCCCAGATCCGTGAGTTCCGTCTCACCATAGCCGAGAACACAGGAAGAATCATCAAGAAGTGTCTCAATATGTTGGGAATTAACGTATTGGAGAAGATGTAAGAAACAATCGAAGATTGTTTAATGGACAATGGATAATTGACAATGGATAATACAAACGGGCAAATGGAAGGATTTTCATTTGCCCGTTTATTTGATTAAACACTAAAAAAAAAGTAACATGAAAACACTCATTCTCGCATTGTGCATGGCACTTTGCGGCGCCGTGTGCATGGCGCAACAGAAAGACAGCACCAAGACCTACAAACTTGAGGTGGTGGGCGATTTGGTGGATTTTATCTCTCAGCAAGGCCCTGATACTGCCTTTGTGGAGGTTATCAGAGACGGACGCTGCATCGATACGGCAGAATTCTGGACCAATGTCTGGAACGACCGCCGCCATTCCTCATTCGATTACGAAGTATCAGAACTCGGCAAATATACCTTCAGGGTTGCCGTTCCCGGCTACAAGACCAAATACGTGGATTTCAGCATCGACAAATTCCACAAAAACGAGCAGTACCGTTATCTCCCCACCATCTATCTGCAAAAGGAGCAGCAGATGGACGAGGTGGAGCTCGACGAGATAACCGTAACCGCCACTCGCCTGAAATTCTACATGAACGGCGACACCCTCGTATACGACGCCCAGGCTTTCAATATGGCCGAGGGTTCCATGCTCGACGCCCTCATAAAAAAACTGCCCGGTGTGGAGATGAACTCCAGCGGTCAGATCTCGGTAAACGGACGTCAGGTAGACGAGCTTCAGCTAAATGGTCAGGAACTTATAGGTCAGGACAAGGAGCTCTTCCTCCAGAATCTCCCTGCCTTTATGGTGAAGAACATCGGCGTAAGCGAGCAGACTCCCAAGGACGCACGCGGCACATCCAAGGAGAAAACCGCTCCCAAGGAGATTGTGATGAACGTGAAACTGAAGCGCGAGTATGCCAAGGGCTGGATAGGCAACATGGAGGCCGGCGTGGGCGCATCGATGTACGATGTGGAGAAATTCAAGGCCGACAGATTCATGGGCAGGGTCTTCATGTCGAGATTCTCCGACAACGGTCGCCTGTCGTTTTTCGGAAACGCCAATAACCTGAACGATAGACGAAATCCCGGCGAGCAGGGCGACTGGACACCGCTTCAGCAGAGCACAGGTCTTCTGGAATCGTATTTTGTGGGAATGTCGGCCAGCAAGAAAAACAACGAGGGTACCAAGAATTACCGTGGAACCACCTCGTTCGGATATTCCGAGGCCAACGACCATACCACAAACAACGGCGAGAGCTTCCTGGATGGCGGCAACACATATAGCCGCTCCGTGAATTCCCGCACAAGCTACAATTATGAGATAAAATCAGATCACGAGTTCAGCTATCAGGAATACAAGAAACCCGTGCTGGGCATTTTCAAGGGACTCTATACATATCTGAGACCGCAGTTCAACTACCGCAAATTCTGCAACAACAGCAGCAACGCATCGGCCATACTCGACAGCGACATCCGCGAGCAGTGGGGCAAGCAGTGGATCGACAGCATCATGAGCCCGATGGCCGGGAATCTTCTGCGCCGATATTCCATCAACAGGACCATCAACCGCAGCCACGGCGAGGGCCACGACCTGAATACCAGATGCTTCGGCAGTGCGAATTTTGGTCCACGGTACAACGACAAGCTCTCCTTTTCATTAAGAGGAAGCGGAGAATACAGCAATCAGGCCACCCCGGACTTCAGCCACTTCAACCTGGAGTTTCCCACGGGAAACAGCGATGCTGCCCAGAAGCTTAACCGCTACAATGACAATTTCTACAAAAACCTGAAAACACATATAGGAGGAGGAGTAGATTATACTTTGGACGAAGACAACAAGCACTCCATCTCCTACCGCTACAATTTATACAACTACAAAACGGAATCCAACAGGTCGCTGTATCAGCTGCATTATCTGGATGGCTTCAGTGACTTCAGCCATCCCATAGGCTATCTGCCATCGGAGGTGGAGCTGCTGAGCACACTTGATAAGAACAACAGCGAATATTCGGATACCAAAACACATAACCACCAAAATTCGTTAAGCTACGGATATTTCAACTCTTTCAAGAATGGCATGTATATCTCATTTAATAGTTCTCTGGAACACCACCTGCAAAACGAGGACATAGAATACCGCAAAGCATCTGTAGATACTGCCATTGACCGCAGGCTTCAGTACTTTACACCAGGCATCTCAATATACGGCTCCAATCATAAAAGGGGACTACACATATATGCCCATTACAATATCAGCAAGAGCATGCCCAACGTAAGCTATCTCATGGATATCGTGGACAACAGCAATCCGCTCTACATAAGACGCGGAAACCCAAACCTCGACAACTCCACATACCACTATTACAGCGCTATGTATGAGGACAGATACAAGGGCCGTTTCCAGTTTTCGAGCAGCATCAGCGGCAATGTGAACAAAAACGCAAACGCAATGGCCACAGTTTACGACAGGGCAACAGGCATCAGCACCGTAACACCTATAAACGTGAACGGCAACTGGAATATCGACGGAAATGCAGGCATCAGCATTCCAATAGATTCCACCCAGAAATACGTGATTGGCTACAGAACCCGCTACAGCTACACCAACAGCGTAGACTACACCAGCACCACGGATACGCCACTGCGTCAGGAGGTTGGGACCAACGTGCTTGGCAATACCATGACATTAGACCTGAGGCTTACCTCTGATTTCCAGCTGGGACTAAAGGCCTCGCTGGACTACAGAAACTCATCTAGCGAGAGTGTCAATTTCCAGACTATCAACGTATATGACTACAATTACGGAATCACACTCCAGTACATGTTGCCATGGAAGATTCAGCTCTCCAGCGACCTTACAATGTACTCGCGCCGGGGCTACAGCGATTCATATATGAACACCAACGAGCTGGTACTTAATGCAAGACTCTCGCGTCCAATATGCCACGGCAATTTTGTGTTGTCGGTGGATGCCTTCGACCTCCTGCACAACCTAACCAACGTCCGCTACTACGTGAACGCCCAGGGCCGCTCCGAGGAGGTCACCAACGTGATTCCATCATACGCGTTGCTGAGGCTGGCGTACAAGTTTAAGGGAAAGAACAAGGAGAAGAAAGAGGAGTAAAAGAAAATTCAGAAAATGGGAATGTTCTTGAATCCAGGAAATGAGAACTTCAGACAGACTCTCAGATCCCCAAAAAGCAAGGAACATTTCTGCAAGATAGAGAAGTGGTAAGGCTGGACTGATAACTTGCATATTTTTCAGTAAATGCTCAATGCAGACAATTTTTTGTTAATATCTTCTGCATTGAGCATTTGTTTTCAATAAACCATTTCTATTTGTTATTCTATTTTCTCCGAAAAAAAAATTCGTCTCCTTTTTGGATTTATCAAAATTAATTATTAAAATTGCCATCGCCAAACGCTAATGATCAATATAACAAAAACTAATATAAATAAATAAAAAATGGAAAACACTCAAGAAAACTTTTTCGTGAAAGTATTTGAGAGACTTACAGAGTTTTTCAAGACTAAAAACGTGTCTCAGGAGAATGAGAATGAGGCGCTTATCGAGTTTGCATTATCCAAAGAAGATGATGCAGAGCACAAGGACAATCCCGATCCACTTACCGCCGATGATATCCTCGAAATCTGCAAATCTATTGACCATACAAACGAGACAATCCACGAATGGTACGAGCAAGGTCAGCCCGATGCCACCGAGTTTGGAGTAAATCAAATCAAAGACCTTGCCCACGAGATTGACCCCGAATTATCTGACAATGAAATTGAGAAGGAAATCAACAAGGCTGTTGACGAATCACTTATCAACCGCAGCCGAGAGTTTGCCGACATTATCGCAGGCGAGGGCAACGAGATTACCGACGAAGAGATGAACGAAGTTGTAAAACAAGCAAATAAGGAGGAGGAATAGCAATGGGATTTTTCAGTGATATTTTCAGCAAGGTAAAATTAGGAAACCTTTTGGATACCGTCCGCAAGAGCGAGTGGATCAAGGATAAACCAGTATTAAATGCTGTTCTCAATAATCCATTGGTGGATGATTATTTCCAAAGAAATCTCAATCAAGACCACAAGGCCGATGCCTCGTTCGAGAAAAAAATTGCCGTTGCCTCTGCAAAAATGGCTTCGCAATATCTCGGTTTCGACAAGGAGAAATCTATTCAGATAGCCGAGAAGGCCGCTGATATTGTGCGCGACACACGCCGAGTATATCAGTATCAGCAGGAGAAAATAAGCGAGAAGGAATTCAACCAGCACAAGGAAGTATCTTGGTGGGGCAAGATAAAAGGTGTGGGCAAGGCACTTTGGGAAGTCGGAAAAGAAAAAGTAAAGGACTTCGTGGCTGAGAAAGGTTTTTCTTGGCTTCTTAAAAAGGCCGTCAAGTTTATTCCAAATCCTTTAGTTCAGGTTGCTACCCGCGTCTGGGATCTCATACCTGAGGATACAAAAGGGAAAATCAAGGAAGGCGCCAAGAAACTCGCCAAGAAGGCTGTTGAAGCAATCCCCAAGGTAGCCGAGAAGGTTTGGGAAGGCGCCAAAACCGTTGCCAAAACCGTCACCAAAGTTATCGAGAAAGGCGCCGAGAAGGCTAAAGAAATCGGGCGAAAGGTTATGGACATTGCCAAACCAGTCGTTGAGGTCGCCAAAACTGTTATCAAGACAGGTTGGGAAAAGATTAAAAGCGTTGGAAAAAAAATATTATCTTGGTTCGGTTTTTAAATTATGGCACAGACATTCAAAATCAATAATAAGTTCAAGACACAATTGATTACTGCGATTCTCAGCAGCCCGATTGTGTACATTCCGCATTTCAATTATGCCTATATCGACAAGGCATTGACTGAGATATGCAATCCCGACATTATTGGCCTGATACCCGATAATGTGGCGGAACTCACAGAGAATGGCGATTTGCTCGATTTCGCCACCAAGCGACCCGACGAGGATTGGGACAATACTATTGAGAAATTGCTCAATATCCTCATCTGCAACAATCCAAAGGAAGATGAAATACTAAAAACCAAATCTATTTTCCTTATCAAGAACTTTTTTGCCAAGTTCTCTGATGCAAAAGTAATCCAGCGGCTTCAGTACTTCGCCGCTAAGTATGAGCAAGGCGAGTACGACGAGCGAACCACACTGATACTTGTATCGCCCCACGCAATGGAAGAGTTGCCGCCCGAAATTGAGAAACTTGTAACTGTGGTGGAATTGCCAAGGCCTACCGACGCCGAAATTATGGATTTCCTTTCGGCTGACAATCTGCCAATCTCCCGACAGTTTGAGGCACAGGAATCAGAACTACGAAATGCTTTGACACGTACCCTACAAGGACTTCAGCAATACGAGGTGGAGCAGATAATCCACGCCACCAAGGTTCGCACAGGTGGTCGTCTCACCGAGAAGACCATAAAATACGCGTTGGAGGAGAAGAAATCAATCGTTAAGAAATCCGGAATCATAGAGGTGGTGGATACCGACGTGGCTTTCGATCAGGTGGGCGGTTTGGAGAATCTCCGCGACGACCTGAAACGCAAAGCCAGTATTTTCCGCCATTTGGACGAACTGTCCAAGGTAAAGTTGCCGTTACCCAAAGGAATCCTCGTAATGGGAATGCCGGGATGCGGAAAGAGTCTTATAGCCAAATCTATAGCAAACGAGTTTGGCGTGTCGTTGTTGCGTTTGGATGTCAACAGACTTATGGGACAATACGTAGGACAGAGCGAAGGCAATTTGCGCAAAGCGTTAGCAACCGCCGAAGCCGCTCACCCTTGCGTTTTGTGGATAGACGAGATAGAGAAGGCCTTTGCGGGAGCCAACGGCGGAGGTGGCAACGATATCGTAATGCGCCTTATGGGACACTTCCTCACTTGGATGCAGGAGCGCAAGACCGCTGTTTATATCGTAGCCACAGCCAACGACGTGATGCGTCCAGAGTTTATGCGCAAGGGACGTTTCGATGAAGTGTATTTCGTTGACTTCCCAACAGCCACCGAGCGCATCGACATTCTCAAAAAGAAAATCGACCATTACAGGATGACAGAGAAACAGAAAGAGATTTTTGACCTCAAGATAGACGATGCCGCCATAAAGGAAATTGCCGAGGCAATGCACGGAGGCTACTACAATAATCCCCAAATAAACGACGGTTTCTCAGGTTCCGAAATTCAGGCCGTGGTGGAATCCGTAATGGAGAAAAAATACATAGAATATCTTGAGAAGGCTGATGCCAACAAACTCAAAAATCTCGCCCCCGAGAAGGTCACAATAGAGAAGAAGGATTTTATCGACGAGACCAATCTCATCAAGCCTTCCGTAATGGCCAATCAGAAAGGCAAGAAAGACGAGAACGGCCACACCGAGAAAACCTCTGTGGAGCGTATCCGCGACCTTCAGGCTGTATATAAATTCCGTTCAGCAAGCAAAACTGACAACAAATAGAAATTATGCAATATCTGTATCTAAATAATATGTATTGCTCCAAGTCCGACGACGTAAAAAAAATGTTGTCGGATAGGGCAAACCAGATGAACAAGGATTTCAGGAAGGAAGTCCTTGCTATCTTCCGTGACGGTGTGCTCGATAATTGGTTTTCTGAGATATCATCCCTCGATAAAACCGCACTTGACGACAATCTATTTGTGGATCTTGTGCAGACAATCACAGGAAATACTGTGTCCGGCGATATCCGCTCCAAGTTCAATGACGTTGGTGAGTTGGTGAGAATTGAGTTTGGAGATAAGAGTTATGATGTTGCTAACGGCGTTGTGAATATTACCAATTTTAAGCCCGGCAATATCAAATTTATATTCAAATGTTTGCGACCAGAAAACAACGAATTCTCATTCAACTACTATAATCAAACCAAGAAACTTAATTGGAACGATTATGCCAGAAACCAGGAAATTGCCTTGGAGTTTAATAGCGACAATGAAGGTAACTTTGAGTTGAAGGAAGGTAATGGGAATGTGTTATTTGAGGTAAAAATTAATTTGATTCCAGATTGTGCAGTTGATTTGGGATTGTCAGTATATTGGGCAGACAAGGATTTAAAAGATTGCATTGGTAATATTAAAGAAAATATCACAAAAGAATTTGGAGAAGGTTGGCGTTTGCCTACAGCGGATGAAGCAAGAGAATTGTTACATACAAAAATTACAAAATGTAGTAAATCGGAAGAAATAAACATTTTGTTTAAACCTCAACCTCAATATTATTGGTTGTTCACCGGCAACAACAATACTATCCAACTAGAATACACAGGTTATCTACTTTCCGATGGTGGTTATTTCTGTACAAACCTATCTCCGATAATGGGTTTCAGTTACCAAAACATATATAATTTTGAAGTCCGACCCGTTTTCGACAAAAAATAACTAACAATGAAAACATTATATATAAACAATACATATTGCTCGAATGTGGAGCAATTGAAAGCCTTTTTGTCTGACAGAAACAATCAGGTAAACAAAGGCTTTCGCAACGAAATCCTTGCATTCTTCCGTGACGGTGTCTTGGAAGAATGGTACAAGGACCGTGACATTCACATTGAATTCGGCGACAAATCCGCCACTGACGACAAGACCTTCAATGAACTTGTGAAAACCATCACCGGCAACGAAGTTTCCGGTGATGCAAGTTCCAAGTTCAACGAAGTTGGCGAATTGGTACGTGTAGAGTTCAACAGCAAGAACTACGAAGTAACTAATGGAAAAGTCTCAATCACCAACTTTGAACCCGGCAAAATCAAATTCATCCTCAAATGCCTCAAACCCGAAAACAATGAATTTGTGTTCAGGTTTGGAGAACAGACTATAAGTATGAATTGGAATGAATTCAACAAAAATCAGGAAGTGGCAATAGAATTTGAAATCGCTAACGAAGGTGATTATTCAATGATCGAAGGTAATAAAAATGAAATTTGCAAATTGGGGTTGTCTTCAAAACCGCCACTCCCTGAAAATATTCATATGGCAATAGCAGATTTAGGGTTGTTCGCACTTAAAAAAATTCTGAATCAATCAAACTAAAAGGAGCAGCATATGTTGGTTATAGAAAACTATGGTATCCTCTTTCTAACTGGTATTTTGAAGGTAATGGATACGATGTTGTATACGTTCGCCCAGTATTAGACAAATAATCTCAGAGGTCTTTAGACCTCCACGCTCCGTAGCCCCGGCCTTCACCACGTATCAATAACGGAAAAAGGCCGGGGAATCGCAATAGGCGACAATTTTATGAATTCGCAAACAAAAGAATAATAAATTTTTTGTTTTAACAGAAAAGAATAATTACATTTGTCGTCAAATTAAACATAAATATATTATGGAAGCAGTTAAAGAAAGAGAAAAAACTACCTTCAATCCGATACAAATGCAGTTGATAAATATATTCAACTTCTGCAAAAGCGAGGAAGGTTTATCAGAACTCAAGAATGTACTTTTTGAGTATTATACAAAAAAAGTACAGGAAGAAGCCGACCGTTTATGGGACGAAGGAACCTTGAATGCTGAAGCGATTGAAAAAATCGGCAAAGAGCATTGGAGAACTAAATATCAAACTGCATAATGAGGAGAATTGTATTAGACACCAACTGCCTCGTTATGGCATTGCCGACACAAAGTCCGTATCACAAAATTTGGTCTGACTTCGTGAAAGGCAAATTGGAGTTTTGTGTTTCTACCGAAATACTTTTTGAGTACGAGGAGATTCTCGCAAAAAAAATTTCGCAATACTTTGCAGAAATAGTAATGAATTCACTGTTGAACGCACCTAACCTAATAAGGATAGAACCTCAATGGCGATTCAATTTAATAAATGCCGATCCAGATGATAATAAATTTGTTGATTGTGCAATTTGCGGGAATGCTGAATATATAGTATCCAACGACAAGCATTATGCCATCTTAAATACAATAGACTTCCCTGTTGTTAATTTGCTTGAAATAAAAGATTTTGTGAAACTGATATCATAGAACTTATACAGAAACGCACTGTAGCCCCGGCCTTCACCGCTTGTTTCTCCCCTTATATCAACCTCTCAATTCTCTTCATCTTCTCTTGAGGAATATCCAGCAAATCGCAAATAGAATCGATGGAGTAGCCTTTCTTCGCTCTCTGCATCTCTCATTGATTTTTCTATCGCAAATCTACAACTAATTTGATTAATAACCCAATAAATAATATAGTCGTGTCAATTATTTTTCAATATAATCACCCGTTTTTCTCAAAAAAAATAATTTTTCTCAAAATAATAATCTATATTTGCAGAAAATTGAAACAATATGGAAACAACAATGACATTCAACTCCGTTATGGATTTCTTGGATAATTTGGACATTGAGGCAAAAGAGAATGTAATCACAAGACTTATACATTCAATAACTCATCCAGCAAAAAAGAAATCCAAAACAAAAAAAGAGACATTAAATTTAGAATCCAAGCCCAATGAAGCCTTAACCGACGAGGAACGCGAAATCCTTTTCAACAGATATTGCGGCTCGTGTGATTGGCCCGAGGAGGAATATCCTACCGACCAGTTTATTTCTGATTTGGAAGAAGTTTTGAAAGACAACGAGGATGAAAAATATTAATAGGTTCTACGTCGGTAGTAAACAATATGATCATGGTTACAGAAAACCTTAAAGATTTTGAGAATATCGAAAATATAAGAATCGAGAATTGGGTAAAGCGAGAAAAATAACGTTTGTTGTGAATTACCGATTTTTTCCTTATCTTTGCACTGAAATCCGATAAACTTTCAGAAAATGGGAATGTTCTTGAATCCAGGGAATGAGAACTTCAGGCAGGCTCTCAGATCCAAAATTTACGTAGATAAGACATTGGCAATAAAGGAGTTCAACAACCTTTTGGATACCAACGACAAGTTCGTCTGCATGTCGAGGGCACGCAGATTTGGAAAAACTATGCTCCAATGTCTCGTATCTGCATATTACTCAAAGGGTTGCGATTCAAGGGAGATTTTCAGCAATCTGAAGATTTCTACAGAACTTACAGATCCCAACGACATTGAAAAGTATCAGAAAAACCTAAATGCATTCAATGTAATAGATTTGGATTTCAACGGATTCTATGCAATGGTGATGAAAAAGGAATCTTTCTTCGACGAACTTCATAGCAGTGTAAGAGAAGAGTTTGTAAAGCAATTTCCAGATATAGATTTCGAAAACTGCGATACTATATCTAAATGCATTCGAAAAGTTTATGAAGAGACCAATCAGAAATTCATAATCATTATCGACGAATATGATTTCTTTGTAAGGTATCAGGTTGACAGTAAAACTTTTGAAAAATTTCTGGAATTGCTCATCAGCCTCTTCAAGAATAAAACCTTGACTCCTGCAATTTCATTGGCGTATCTCACTGGTATTCTGCCTATTGTAAGAGACAAAATCCAAAGCAAACTGAATACTTTCAAGGAATATACAATGCTGAATGCCAAGCCTTTCGAGAAATATATCGGATTCACAAAGGACGAGGTGAAGGCTCTCTGCAAGGAATATAAAATGTCTGCCAACGGTATGAGGCATTGGTACGACGGCTACAAGATAAACAACGAGAGTCTCTATAATTCCAATTCGGTGGTGAATGCACTTTTGAGAGAGGAATTCGGAAGTTACTGGGGACAGACTGGCAGTTATGAGGCGGTATCAGACTACATAAAATTCGATTTCTTCGGCATTCAGGAAGACGTCGCCAAACTTATTGGAGGTCAGGAAGTAAAAGTGGACGTTACAACATACCTGAACACTCTCGACGATTTCAAATCTAAAGACGACGTGTTCACATACCTGATCCACTTGGGCTACCTTACATACGTGCCACAAAACAAGACCTGCAAAATCCCAAATTACGAGGTGAATTCTCAATGGGGAAAGGCGCTGATAGGATTGCCACAGTACAGCGAGACTCATAAAATAATAAAGGAATCGGAAGACCTTTTGGAGGCCGTAATCAAGTGCGACAGCAGTCTCGTGGCCGACTCCTTGAAGAGATCCCACTCGTTGGTAATGAGCAACTTGCAATACAACAACGAGGCTTGTTTTGCATCGGCGATAATGCTGTCGTTCATAGCGGCGCGCGATTATTACACCGTGTTTATGGAACTGCCCACCGGCGACGGTTTTGCCGACGTGGTGCTGATTCCTTACAAGTGCAAGAAGCCCGCCCTCGTAATCGAGTTGAAAATCGACACAGTAGCCGAGAACGCAATCAATCAGATTTATACCAAGAAATACGGCTTCAACCTCGAGAAATACCGCGGCAACACCCGTTTCATCGGAATCTCATACAACAAGGAGAGCAAGGAACATTTCTGCAAGATAGAGAAGTGGTGATTTTTTCCAAAAAAAATTACCACCCTTAAAAAATTATTATTACCTTTGCATTTGATTATTTTTGAAGTTAAAACATTAAAATATTGATATCCATGACATTACTGGAACAAATCAGAGAAAACGCCAAGAAGGCAAACAAGAGAATCGTTTTGCCAGAGGGCGAGGAAGAGCGCACATTGAAGGCTGCTGACATCATCCTCGGTGAGGGAATTGCTCAGCTCGTGCTCATCGGTAATCCCGATACTATCGCCAACAACGCCAAGGAGTTGGGCCTTTCCAACATCAGCAAGGCTACCATCGTTGACCCCAAAACCTTCGACAAGAAGCAGAAGTATGCCGAGATTATGGCTGAGATCCGCGCGGCTAAGGGTATGACTGTAGAGAAGGCTCTCAAGCAGCTCGACAGCCCATACTTCCTCGGTACTCTTATGATTAAGGCTGGCGACGCCGATGGTCTCGTAGCTGGTGCTATCTGCTCTACCGCTGATACTATCCGTCCAGCTCTCCAGTACATCAAGACAGCTCCTGGCATCAAGACAGTTTCAGGCGCATTCATCGTTGTTTCTCCAAAGACAGAGTACGGCCAGGACGGCATTTTCGTTTTCGCCGACTGCGCAGTTACCATTGCTCCTACAGCAGAGCAGCTTGCTGATATCGCCGTTATCTCTGCCAAGACAGGCAAGGCCCTCGCAGGCATCGATCCTAAGGTTGCAATGCTCAGCTTCTCTACAAAGGGCTCGGCTCAGCACGAGTGTGTCGACAAGGTTGTGGAGGCCACAAAGCTTGCACAGGCTGCCGCTCCTGAGCTCGATATCGACGGTGAGCTCCAGCTCGACGCCGCTCTCGTACAGAAGGTGGCCGACCTCAAGGCTCCTGGTTCACACGTGGCTGGCAAGGCCAACGTCCTCATATTCCCATCATTGGAGGCCGGTAACATCGGTTACAAGCTCGTTCAGCGTCTCGGCGGCGCCAGCGCAGTAGGTCCTATCCTCCAGGGTATGGCTGCTCCTGTAAACGACCTCTCTCGTGGCTGTTTCGTAGAGGACATCATCGACATGGTGGCTATCACAGCTCTCCAGGCCGCTGCTATGTAAAAATAAATGACCACCTTCGGTGGTTGTTGTTATACGAAAATTAAAAGAATTATGAAAGAATTTAAAGAATTACCATACACGCGTATTCTTTTAATTTATTTGTAATTCTTTTAATTTTTGGATAAAAAAAACAATAAAATAAATTTATAAAGCGTCCCCAACGGGGACAAAGTATCAATAACCGTATGTACTACGCACGTAGTGCGGATTACATACGGGAAAACAACAGGTATGTACTACGCACGTAGTGCGGATTACATACGGTTGATATAAGGTATATAAAAAATGAAAATATTAGTTATCAATTGCGGAAGCTCTTCTTTGAAGTATCAGCTCTTTGATATGACTTCCGACACAGTACTCGCCAAGGGCGGTGTAGAGAAGATTGGTATGGCAGATTCGTTCCTGAAGCATCAGAAGGGCGAGGAGCCTAAGGTAAAGATCGAGAAGGCCATGAACGACCACAAGGAGGCCATCGAGCTCGTTCTCAATACTTTGACTGATTCCAAGACTGGCGTTATCGCCTCTTTGAAGGAGATCGACGCTGCTGGTCACCGTGTATTGCACGGCGGCGAGATCTTCAAGGAGTCTGTTCTCATCAACGACGATGTTATCGCCAAGATCGAGGAGCTCGCTCCACTCGGACCTCTCCACCAGAAGGCCAACCTCAAGGGTATCTACGCCATCAAGGCTATCCTCCCAGAGTTGCCACAGGTAGCAGTATTCGATACAGCTTTCCACCAGACAATTCCAGACTACGCATACATGTACGCCATTCCTTACGAGCTCTACGAGAAGCTCCACATCCGTCGCTACGGCTTCCACGGCTCTAGCCACAGATACGTTTCTAAGCGTGCCTGCGAGTTGCTCGGTCTCGATTACAACAACTCCAAGCTCATCACCTGCCACATCGGCAACGGCGCTTCTCTCGCCGCCATCGTTAACGGTAAGGTTGTTGATACCACAATGGGTCTCACACCTTGCGAGGGCGTAATGATGGGTACACGCTGCGGCGATATCGACCCAGCCGTTTTCCCATTCCTCTTCCAGAACGGCGCTCTCAAGCCAGAGGATATGGACAACTTCATCAACAAGAAGTGCGGTGTGCTCGGCGTTTCAGGCGTATCTTCTGATATGCGTGATGTAGAGGAGGCAGGCTTTGGCCGCAAGGAGCACAGAGCTGCCCTCTCTCTCAAGATGTACGACTACAAGATCAAGAAGTACATCGGCGCCTACATGGCTGCCATGAACGGTTGCGACGCCATCATCTTCACAGGCGGTATCGGCGAGAAGGGTGACACCACACGCCGTGGCGTTGCCATGAACCTCGAGGCTCTCGGCGTAGAGTTCGACGACAGCATCAACACCGGCCTCCGCGACGAGGAGAAGGTAATCAGCAAGCCTACTTCTAAGGTGAAGGTTATCGTGGTTCCTACCAACGAGGAGCTCGTAATCGCTCAGGATACTATGGCTCTGGTAAAGTAATAGGTCTCTGACACTTACTCTTAAACATAAAAATAGCGGATTCACTTCAAAATGGCGAATCCGCTATTATTTTTTTGTGGCCTGATGTTTACTTCTTTTCAACTATAGGGCCAAAGTCTTCCTCGGATTTGAATTCCAAAAGCGAATTGTAAGTCTGGTCGGGAATCTCGTCACAGCCAAGCCTTACAAAGAATGGGAACTCAAGTTCATCAAATTCAATAGTGAAAAACTCATCACCGCTTTTCCAGACCTCTGGTGTAAAGTAGAAATGCTTGTCATTGCAGAAACGGAATCCGCAGTCATCCTCTTTAAACTTATTGCCGACAATCAGTTTTACCGGAACAGGAATGCCGTTGTCGTTTCTCACTTTCACGAAATACTTGCCATCCTTCTGGCCGCACTCTGCAATGGAGAGATCTGGACGCTTTGGCTGATAATACCAGGGATTGATAAACCAATCAAGATTGTCGCCGTAGGCTGTTCGTACAGCATTCAGGAAATCCTCGGCTTTGGGATGCTTGCCAGCCCACGCAGCGAAGAAATCGTTGATCATATTACCAAACTTATCAGCTCCAAGCACCTCGCGCATCATGTATAATGCCAAGAAAGACTTATGATAAGAGATAGAATTATAATCCCTGGACGAGGCGAATGAATACGAAGGAGTGAATACAACTCCCTCAGTATAATTAACACTTTCATCCAGCTCACCTGTGGGACCCATCATCTCCATATAGCAGAAGTCAACGTAATTGCTTTTGCTGTGTATTACATCCCTGCCTTTCACAAGATATGGCAGAAGCATGGCGAACCCTTCGTCCATAAAACCTTCCCTGGCCTGATTGAAACCTGCCACAAAAGGTGCGTACTGATGCGCAAGCTCGTGACAGACAACAAATTGAGAGGATTCATCGTCCATCCAGCGAATGCCAAGGTTCACCATTCCGGGAAACTCCATTCCACCCGACTGGCGCCCATTGTCGAAGAGAACAATCTGCTTATAAGGGAATGCAATTTTGCTGAAAATAGGCTGGATGCCTCTGATAAAAGACTTGGCAGGCTCCCTGGTATCCTTTATAAAATTGCCATCCCTCGACATAATTACCAACTGGACCTCACCTGAAGCGCTTGGTACAACGTCTTTGGTTACTTTCATATCCTTGGAAGCTGCAAATGAAAAGTCGAAGAAACCATTGGCAACAAAATGCCAGTTGTTGTCGGCATTTGCCTTGTAGTCGGGAATTGTTCCGTCTGCTGTTGGCACTGATGCATAAACATAATAGTTGTCATGAGTTTTAATGTCGACATCATAATCGGCCAGCTCATAATAGAATTCCTCCGTTCCGGTGTGATTCACCATATCCCAGCCGTTGTCGTCATATACCGCAATCTGCGGATACCAGTAACCCACGAAATAACTGCCTTCGTATTTGCCCGACCTATTGTGGCTGGAGTTGGATTGGAGAAATCTGAAAGTGTAGTCGATATTCAGCGTTACACTAGCTCCAGATGCCAGAGGCTTCTTGAGTTTGGCTGTCATCTTGGTGCCTTCAATCTTAAACTCAGGAACAGGTTTCTTGCCCTGCCTTATAGAACGGATCTCGAATGGAGATTGCTCCTTGTAGTTCTCGTATAGATTGAAGACAATCTCTGTGAGAGTCTGGGGACTGTTGTTGGTGTAGGTGACTGACTCGCTGGCAGTAATAACACCATCCTGGGTGTTGAAATCGGCTTTTATGTTGTAGCTTGGCTTGTTTTGCCAATAGCCTGGGCCCGGCATACCGTTTTTGGCCCTGTATTCCTGAGCCTGAGATACACATACAAGCAACAAGAAAATCGTTAAAAGTGAAATTTTTCGCATAATATTGGATTTAAAATTTCACAAAAGTAATAAAAATACTTAACTTTGAACTCAAAAGCAAAAAAAATGAGATACCTTTTAATATTTGCGTTCTGGGCAGCCGCCTTTGCCTGCAAAGCGCAGATACATATCATAGACACGTTAGAGAATCAGAACATTGGCGAATACAGCTACTATTACAGAACCAACACCCTGACATTCTCTCCCGGCAAGGACAGCCTGAATACCGCCGCCGTATGGTTCAACTTCGGAATCAGCGGCTTCAGGACCGACACACTATTGACCGTGGTGGAAAAGACCACGGACTATGTGCACCGCGCCAATTTCGTATGCATCAGCCACAACAACTCTGATTTTGAGCGTATTGCAAGCAAGCGCCTGGATGGGGCCGTAAGCATCAGCCTGAAGCCTCAGTCCGACACAATATACCTCGCCATGGGATTTCCGTACACCTACAGCATGCTGGAGAACTGGATTGAGAGCATCAGGGAAAATGTGGAAGTGGAGAGAATAGCCGAAACCAAGGGCGGACGCGGCATAAGCATGATTACCATAAACGCCAGACACGGCAAGAAAGACCGGAAACAGCTGGTGTGGATTATTTGCAGGCAACACGCCTTTGAGAGCGCCGGAAATTATGTGCTGGAGGGTATGGTGGATTATCTTACCGGGCCCGAATGCAGCAAGCGGATAAGGAAGGATTTCGTTTTCAAGATAGTGCCGATGGTGGATGTGGAATCGGTGTACAAGGGACAGACCGGAAGAATGAGCCTTCCACGCGACTACAACCGCGACTGGAACAATCCCATAAGGCCAGAAATAAAGGCCATCGAGGCCGAGATATACAAATCGCAGCAGGAATACAACTATAACACTTTCTGGGACTTGCACACAACATTCCCCGGCGGACTGGTAAACTACAATCTGGGCTATTTCGACATCTGCGCCGATGGCGACAAGGGCCATTACATCTACGACTATTGGAAAAATTTTGAGCGGATATGCGGATTTGCGCCGCGAAGGCTTGTGGACGATTCGTTCTCGTATAGCGGAATGCCGTCTGATATATGGAACATGAATAATTTCAGCAGCCTAAGGATATCATCCACACTGGAGGTGGACTGGAACCTGACGCCCAGCGGAAAACCCTGGACCATAGAGCAATACCGCAAGATAGGCGCCGACATGATAAAGGCCATGGCCAAATAGCCGCTATTTTACGTAGACCTTGGTGGTGTGTTTCCAGTATCCCGACTGCATGGGCTCTAGGGATTCCAGCCACTTGCCCTTGGAGTGGATTCTGAAAAGCGTTACGGGGCGTATCACGAAGGGCGCTATCACCGACGAAGCCAGATAGATATCTATGTCGTGGCTCTTGAGGGCCGGCAACATCACGGTATCGGCCTCGGGTATCTCGCTGTCCATCTGAAACTTGGCCGAATATTCCTTGATGGCTATGCTGTATACCGAATCGGCGGCCACGGTGTACACGCCGTCATCGTCGGTATCGGAAAACATGCGCTGGTTGTTCACCTTTATCAGCCATGGAACGTGCATTGTGTCGGGCATGTTCTTGAAATGGCCCGGCAGCAGCGATATCCTTATGGTGATGGAATCGCGGCTGCGGCGCGGTGTGTAGTTGATATGCGTGGTGTCGGTGAAGATATACTTGTCGGGAGTAAGCTTAAGCATATCATCGAGGATGTAATAATTTCCCGAGATGAAAAAATCGCCGAACACATCCGTAGAATACCAATAGCTGAACGTGCCGTCCTCATGGAAACGGTATTGGAAGCAGTTGGGCGAGAAATCGGCGCAATCGCTGCTGCGGTATACTCCAGAGAGAGTCTCCTGCGCCAATACGCCCGCCGGCAGCCACGTCATTATAAACAATATCAGCAAAAACGCAAGCCTAATCATATATTACACATTATAAGAAAACAATAGCAACTTCCACGAAAAAAATCCCATCATCTGGGCTGCACCGATCCTGCCCCGCGCACGCTTTTCTGCAATGTGGCCGGCGTTCCGGTATAGAACAGGCTGCCGGGTCCGTCCACCTGCACGGCCAGTTTGCCGTTGGCGCTTACAAACACGCTGCCCGGTCCGGTAAGCTTGGCAGTAATGTCGGGGCATGTCATATTTTCGGCAAACACGCTTCCCGAGCCCTCGCTGCGGAATTTCAGCACCTTGCAGCTGCCGCCTATCCTCACGTTTCCGCTGCCCTGGGTATACAGGTTTATCTTGCCGTCGCTCACCATATTGCTGATGGTTACCGAACCGCTGCCCATGAGCCTGAGGTCGAAGTCATGGATTCCGAACGATCCCGGAAAATCCACTTTCACGCGGTTTTGCACTTCCATGAGCCTGATATCGGGCATAGTGACAAACACCTCGATATTAACGCCCTTCATCGATGATCGGTTTTCCACTATAAGCACGCCGTCGCGGGTGTAGGTGAGCACCTGACGTATCACATTATCGTCGGCGGTTACCTTCACCTGGCAGTCGCTGCCCTGCTCCACACTCAGCAGCTGAACTCCCGACACCTTTATAATAGAGAAATCGTCCACCTTGCGTATGTCGGTAAGCACATTGCCGGAGCCCTGACTCTGCCCGCATCCGCAAAATATGGCACACAGCGCCACAAGGACGCAGATGTATGTAAAAAACCTCATGATATCCGTTATATAGTTTTAGTAAAAATAAATTCATGCAGTCCACAAAAATAAAAAAAATATCTTTCCCACAAGCCAACCAATCGCAAAAATGTATATATTGCGGAATATTTTTGGAAAAAGAAATGCGGAAACTCATAATTGCAATATTTATATGGTTGCTGATGCCTGCGAGTATAATGTCGCAGGTGCCGCAATACACGATGGCTGAAACTCTGGACGAGATGCAGGGCTGGAACCGCTACCCCACCTACGGGCTCTATTGTCAGATGATGGAGCAGTGGGCAAGCCAGTATGCCGGAAAAGCCAGCCTTGTGGAGGTGGGCAGCAGCGTGCGCGGACGGCGGATACTCGGCATCAGGCTCACGAGCCCCGGCGACACCACAATGCGCACCCCTGTGCTGATATCATCCAGCATACACGGCAACGAGACCACGGGCTATCTCCTGAGCCTGAGGCTGATAGATTCGCTTTGCCGGGCTGATGCTGCCCAGGGAAGCCGCCTGCTGGAGCGCTGCGTATTGTACATAGTGCCGCTGGCAAATCCCGACGGAACCTACAGCACAAGTCAGACAACAGTATCAGGAGCCACCCGAGAGAACGCCAACCGCGTGGACCTGAACAGAAATTTCGGAAGCATCAGCCCTGAACCTGAGACAATGGCAATGATGGGCCTGGCCAGAAGCCGGAGGTTTGCGTTCTCGGTATCGCTGCACGGCGGCGACGAGGTGGTGAACTATCCGTGGGACAGCTACCTGAGCAGCGAGATGAGCCTGCCCGACCTTGAATGGTGGCAGACCATAAGCCAGAGATACGTGGCCACATGCCGCGCCAAAGACTCCACTTACCTGCGCAGCGTAAACCAGGAGGGACACGTATTCGGCAGCAACTGGTACAAGGTGGACGGCGGCATGCAGGACTGGATGTACAAGGAGATGCGATGCCGCGAAACCACGATAGAGCTTTCCAACACCAAGACCATACTGCCCGAGATGCTGGATTTCTACTGGAACCTTACACGGCAGGCGCTTACGGATTTTCTGGAAAACGCAGCATCAGGATTCTGCGGAAGCATCAGCGATATGGACGGAAACCCCATAGAGGGAGCCACAATACTGATAAACAACCACGACGAAAACTTCTCGGGAGTAACAAGCCGCAGCAACGGAAGCTACTTCCGCCCCACCCTGCCCCAAGAGATGATGGAAGTATGCGCCCTGGCCGACGGATACGCAACACAATGCAGCAGCATCAGCACCAGAGAGGGAGAGATGGAGCAGCTGGATTTCCGCCTGGGGAAACTGGAGGCCACCGCCGCAGGAGACTTGCCAAAGGAGCAAGCCAAAGCCCGGATAACAGCCTCTGGCGACAGGATTACCGTGGAGAGCCCAACGCCAATAGAGCAGTATCAGGTATACAACACAAGCGGACAGATGATGGCATACGGCAAGCCCCGGGCAGCCAGATTCGAGATACCAGCGCACAATTTATGCAACGGCATATACGTTGTAAGGATAGGAAACCAAATAATAAACAAATCTCATAAAATAGCTATACTGAAATGAAAAATATAATTCTTACATTGGCCCTGGCAGCCGCCACAATATGCGCCAATGCACAGGACAAGAAACTGGACAAGGTGAAACAGCTGTATCAGACCCAAAGCTACACCGAATGTGTGGAGGCCGCCAAGAAATACAACCAGGCCAACAACACCAACCCCGAGAGCTATTTCTATCTGGGACTGTCGTACTACAACATCTATCTGGACAATCCCAAGAAGGAGAGCAACCTTACATCGGCCGAAAACAACATATACGGCGCCGTGCGCAAAGACAAGGACCAGAGCGTAACTCCCAAGTTTGCCAGCGAGATGGAGAAACTGCACGCCAGCGTAACCGAGGCCACAAACAAGAGCTGGGAAGAGGGCGACAAAACACGCGCCACACAGCACTCCAACATGCTGGTGAAGATCTGGAACGACACCACAGAAATATGGAAACGCATAAACATGCCTGAACTATTCATAGAGCCGGTGGCTTACGGCAAGCAGCTGGCAGCATGGAACGGCCCTACCAACGAGACCGACGTTACCGGAGAAAAGGTGGGCGTATGGATTGACACGTATCCCAACGGAAAAAGGAAGACTCAGGTAACGTATCAGAACGGAAAACCCAGAGGCGACTACTACAGATTCTACGAGAGAGGCGGTGTGAGCGCACACCTCTACATGATAGACGACGACCGCGCATCGGCCATACTCTACAACGAGAACGGCGACAAGGTGGCCATGGGATATTACTACAAGAGGCAGAAAGACAGCCTCTGGCAATATCTGGTGTACGATTCGGTACTGGTGGCCGAGGAAATCTGGACCCGCGGAATAAAGAACGGAATGGAGACCACATACTTTCTCTGGGGACTGCCAGCCGACGAAACCATGTGGAAAAACGGCAAGAAAAACGGCATCTGGAGACGCTATCACGAATCCAGCAAGCTGCTGATAGAAGGCAACTATGTGGACGGAATGCTTAACGGACCATACTCGCTCTACAATCCCGAGGGTCAGCTGGAGATGACCGGCACCTACAAGAACGACCTTAGGGTGGGCAAATGGAAAGTCTACGACAAGAAAACCAAGAAATGGATAGAGCGCAACTACATTGACGGACGCCTGGAAAACCAGGACGAGGAAGACAAGGAGGAGACCAAGCGCATGGAGGAGCTGATGCAGAAGGCCAGCGACCTGCCCGACCCCAAGGACTACTCCAGCAATCCGGAGGAATATTTCGAGATGAGGAGATAATTTATGGATTTTTATTAGTATATTTGCACTGAACATTAATTAACGTAAGTTCGATGGATCTGTATCATCTGTGTTATCAGTGTGATAAAAGTAATTCACCGAACTTACATTGTTTAGAAGACAGATTATTTTTATAACATCAAGCGATAATGAAAAAATCATTACTGAAATCAGGCGCCGCAATGCTTGTGGCCTTTGCCATGGCATCATGCGGCACACAGAAACAATACATCAGCACTTCACAGATAGTTGGGAACGACGAGGAGGAGAGCATGATGGTATACTCGCTGCCCAAGACCACCGTTACCGTAAAGGTGACCGCCATCAACGAGGTGAGCGTGCGCGGCCCATACTGGCAATACTCGCAGAAGTATCTCGGCACCGACGACATCATAAACGCCAACAGCAGCAAGTGGAGCCTTGGCAATGTGGAGATATCGTCGTATCCGATAAAGGACTCCAAGCGAACATTCAAGCTTAACGCCAGCTATGCCTGCGGGCTCAACTTCAGCCCCGAGGGTTTTCTGGAGAGCGTGAACACCAAGCCCGATTTCGACGAGCAGAACTACCGCGCCAGCGGCTACTACGGCGAAAACCAGCAGACCGACGACATAAGCAGCCGCCGCAAGTTCCAGGAGATGAACGTAAACAGATACGAGACCGTATTCGATACAGTGCTGCACGTGGTGGATGCCGACAGCATTTTCACCACAGTGCCCACATCCAAGAAAAACGTGGTGCGCAAGTCGCTCGACGAGCAGGCTCAGGAACTTGCCAATCAGATTTTCGTGCTCAGGGATGATAGAAACGCACTTCTGGTGGGCGAGAGCGACGGCAAGAGCCTTCCATCAGGCGAATCGCTAAAATTCATGATAGACCAGCTGAACAAGCTGGAGGAGAGCTATATGAGCATGTTTATCGGCAAGAAGATAAGGATAGAGAAAACCTACGTGTTCGAATACGTTCCATCCGGCGATGCCGAGGAGCAGGACGTGTTGTTTAAGTTCTCGAAGGAATACGGCGTACAGAGCAAGAGCAGTCAGAAGGGCTTGCCTGTAAACCTTACAGTAAACAACATGGGCGAGAATGCCAGCGAGGCCTCATACGTAAAGCGTGTAAACATGGCAAGAAGCGTATCTAAGAACGCCGAGCCAACAGGACTGGCATATCTGGGCAATGCTCCGGCCATGGTACGCGTGGTGCAGGGCGGCAACTCCATAGCCGAGAAAGTCATCAACATCTGCCAGATGTCGCCAGTGAGATACCTGCCCAGAAAAATGCAGAACGGCAAGGATTTCAAGCTGATACTCTACCCCGCCAGCGGCACAATTAAGAGTATCAATTAAAATGAGGGATAATATTTGCAAGCTTTTGAAATTATTATTACCTTTGGAAAAAGTTTTTATCAGACAAACACATTATTAAAATATCAATAAAATGAAAATTGAATCATTAGCACAGGAACTCAGCAAGACCACCTACCCGGGCCGCGGTATCGTGATCGGCAAGAGCAAATGCGGCAAGTATGCCGTTACAGCCTATTTCATCATGGGACGCAGCACCAACTCCCGCAACCGCGTATTCGTGGAGGAAGGCGAGGGCATCCGCACCGAGGCTTTCGACCCATCCAAGCTCGAGGACCCAAGCTTGATTATCTACGCTCCTGTACGTGTACAGGGCAACAACACCATCGTTACCAACGGCGACCAGACCGACACCATCTACGACCTCATGAACGAGCAGCAGACTTTCGAGATGTCATTGAGAGGCCGTCAGTTCGAGCCAGATGGTCCCAACTACACCCCACGTATCAGCGGCATCATGAACGTATGCAACGGCAAGTACAATTTCTACATGAGCATCCTCAAGAGCGACGAGGGCCGTCCAGAGAGCAACTGCCGCTACACATTCAGCTACGACAATCCAATAGCCGGCGAGGGCCGTTTTATCCACACATACATGCAGGACGGCAACCCATTGCCATCGTTTGAGGGCGAGCCTCAGCGCGTAACCATCGACGGCAATATCGACGAGTTCACAAAAACAGTTTGGGAATCCCTCAACGCCGACAACAAGGTTTCGCTCTTCACCCGTTTCATCAACATCGAGACCGGCAAGTACGAGACAAGAATCATCAACAAGAACGTAAAGTAATTTTTATTCACACAGAGAACACAGATGACACAGATTTTTCACAGATTAATAATTAAAATAAAATCTGTGTCATCTGTGTCATCTGTGCGATAATCAAAAATTAAAAATCAAAAATTAAAAAATGCAGGAATATCAGCTTAAGTATGGTTGCAACCCCAACCAGAAACCATCAAGAATATACATGGAAGACGGTGAGCTTCCAGTAGAGGTACTCAACGGCCGCGGCGGCTACATCAACTTCCTCGACGCCTTCAACGGCTGGCAGTTGGTTAGCGAGCTCAAGAAGGCTACCGGCCTTGCAGCAGCCACATCGTTCAAGCACGTATCGCCAGCAGGCGCAGCAGTAGGTCTGCCTCTCTCTGATACCGAGAAGAAGATTTACTGGGCCGACGACCTCGATATCGAGTTCACCCCTCTCGCCAACGCCTACATCCGCGCACGTGGCGCCGACAGAATGAGCTCTTTCGGTGATTTTATCGCTCTTTCTGATGTCTGCGACAAGAGCACAGCCCTCGTTATCAAGCGTGAGGTTTCCGACGGCGTTATCGCTCCAGGCTACACCGACGAGGCTCTCGAGATCCTGAAGGCCAAGAAGAACGGCAACTACTGCGTTATCAAGATCGACCCTAACTACAAGCCCAAGGCCACAGAGAAGAAGGAAGTATTCGGCATCACCTTCGAGCAGGGCCGCAACGAGCTCGTTATCGACGAGAATTTCTTCAACAACGTTGTTACAGAGAACAAGACCATCACTCCACAGGCCAAGATAGATTTGACCATCGCGATGATCACTTTGAAATACACTCAGAGCAACTCAGTTTGCTACGTTAAGAACGGTCAGGCAATCGGTATTGGTGCCGGTCAGCAGTCACGTATCCACTGTACAAGACTCGCAGGTCAGAAGGCCGACAACTGGTGGCTCCGTCAGAGCCCACAGGTTCTCGGTTTGCAGTTTGTAGACGGCATCAAGCGTCCAGACCGCGACAACACCATCGACATCTACATGAGCGACGACTACATGGACGTACTCGCAGAGGGCGAATGGCAGAAATTCTTCAAGGTGAAGCCTGAGGTTTTCACCCGTGAGGCAAAGCGCGCATGGCTCGACAAGAACAGCGATGTAGCCTGTGGCTCTGATGCTTTCTTCCCATTCGGCGACAACGTAGAGCGTGCCAAGAAGTCAGGCGTTAAGTACATCGCCCAGCCAGGCGGCTCACTCCGCGACGACAATGTTATCGATACCTGCAACAAGTACGGCATCGCAATGGCATTCACCGGCATAAGACTCTTCCACCACTAAGAGAATAAAATACATCACATCTTTCAAAATCACGGACGATATCTGATTTGGCATAGCTGAAAAGTAATCGACCGTGATTTTGTTTTTCAAAATAAAACAAAAATCGCAACCATGACCAAATTCCTAATCCCTGCTCTTGCAAGCGCCTTACTCATTACATCCTGCGGCAACAAGGCCGGCAACAAAACCTTCTCGGCTGAGGAAACCAAGATAATCTATGACCGCATGAAGGAAGATCATCAGTATCAGTACTATATGACAGATGTGGACGGAGATGGTCGCAGCGAGATTTTCGCAATGGGATCTTGGGCCAGATACACAGCGTATGTATTAAAGGCCGACAAAATTACCAGCGACAGCGACATAGAGGAACTAATATCTACAGGTGATTATTCTTATATGAAATTCGGCAATGGACATGTTATGGGATCTAACGCCGGATTTATAGCAGGAACACCAACACAATGTGTAGAAACCAATTCCATAGTGCTGAAAGACAGCAAGAAGCAGGTTAAATATTGGAGCTATGAAATACATGGCACTAAAAAATATGAGGAATTCGCAAAATATCTGCCAAATGAAGAAGAAGGAATTTCATGCAGCCGCGAGGAAGCAATAAAGCACATTGAAATGGAACTCACCGACATAAACGACATTCCAGACAGCCTGTGGATAAAGATTATACAATAACTACGAATAAAGAACAAACCCATGGACCCGTTAACTCCCGAGCAGCGCAGCAAGAATATGGCGGCAATCAAGAGCAAGGACACCAAGCCTGAATTGATTGTGAGGAAATACCTGTGGGCCAATGGATACAGATACCGCAAAACCACAAAACTTCTGCCGGGAAAGCCTGACATCGTTTTGCTGAAATACAGAACCTGCATCTTCATAAACGGATGCTTCTGGCATGGACACGATGACTGCAAATTCTACCGCCTGCCCAAAACCAACACCGAATTCTGGATCAACAAAGTGGCACGCAACAAGGAGCGCGACGCATCAGTAATAGAAAAACTAAATTCATTGGGCTGGAACTGCCTGATAGTATGGGAGTGTCAGCTGAAACCAAACAAACGGGAAGCCACACTGAGAGAGCTCACCGGAAAACTCGACAACATTTTCCTGCACCTGAAGGGAAATGTAAGAATCAGCTTCAACAACGTCGTCGACGACGACGACACCTTCAACGAGGAATACCGCAATTATCCCATGGCCGCCGAGGAGGAAGTGCCTTTCGGCAGAGGATAGATATCTGCTAAATCCTGATACCCATCACAGTGATGTCGTCGATCTGGCGATGACCATTCTCCCACTTATCGAGGGCCTCCTCTATCAACTGCTTCTGCACTGTCATAGGCAGGTCATGAATCTTCACCAGCAATTCCTGCAAGCGTTTTACGGAAAACTGCTTTGTGGTTTTGTGCTCGTTGTCCACGTATCCGAACTGATCTATGATACCGTCGCTGAACATATACAGGATATCGCCGTGAGCAATGTCGATAACATTGTCGGTGAAATTGGTGATCTCGCCAAAATACATTCCAATAGGCATGCGGTTGGCCTTGTATTTTATTATGGCGCCGTCACGCATGATCCACAAAGGACGCAGAGCTCCTGCATAATGCACAATCATATTGCTGTAATCCACCATGAGGAGAGCCATGTCGATTCCGTCCTTGTTCTGATCCTTGCCCGGCTCGTAGCCGGTCTCGCTCTGTCCAAGAGAGCGCATCAGCTTGGTGCGCAATGTATCCAGAATGTATCCAGCCGATTCGCAGCCATCGTTTATGGCCGATGTAATCTCGTTAAGGAGGCTGATGCCAAGCATACTTACAAAAGCTCCCGGCACGCCATGTCCGGTGCAGTCGGCGCAAACCACCACTTGGAATCTGCCTATAGTGTTGGCCCAGTAAAAATCACCGGCCACGATGTGCAAAGGTCTGAAAATCACGAAATACTGGCCAAACATATCCACAAGCTTGTCCTGACGCGGCATTACGGCCCGCTGTATAAGGCTGGCGTAATTTAGCGACGCCGTAATAACCTTGTTCTGTTCGTTGAGGGTTGTGGCCTGTGCATCAAGCTCGGCGTTCTTCTCCTCAAGTATGGCGTTGGTGCGACGCTTGCGGTTATAGTTGTAAATCAAGAACATAGCACTCAACAGCAATACTACAAGCACTATAATCGCTATCTGACGGAACTTGGCTTGCTCCAAATCCTTTTTGTGCATGATTACCTGATGCTTGTCCTGCTCAATTATTGTTACGGAATTTATGGCATAATCGAGCAGAATCTGCGAGTTCTGAGCCTCGTAATACTTCGATTTCATCTCGTAGGCGTTCATAAAATCACCCTTAATCCTGTAATAAATATCGGAGCAGAGATAGTAATCCATAGCCAGATCGAGGCCGGTAACCTCGTCAACCGAGACGTTTGGCTTCACCTTGTCGAGAGCCTCGCGCGCCTCATCTAGCCTGCCCGTGAGGGAGCAGAGGTTGGAAAGGGCAAGATTGTATCCAATTTGGTATTTGTCGAGCTTAAGTCTGTCAGCCACAACCTTAAGCTCGTTGGTATTCTGTATCACCCTGCCAGCCAGGCTCTTGAGTTTCTCAGGACTGTTGCGGTATAGCATAAACTGCACATGAAGGCTCTTGCAGAGATTGTACAATGTCCAATACCTGGCATCGAGGTCGCCCGGACCCAAGTCGAGAGCCTTCTGAAGGCAAGCCTCAGCCTGAATGGCATGCATGGGATCCTGCTTGGTGATTACGAAGAAAAACCTATGGATCTTCATAATACCCAATTCCTGATAATCGAGCGATAGCTGAATCCTGTCGCCGAGCAGCGAATCTATCTCGAAAGCCTTCTTGAAATATCTCTCGGAATCATTGTAGAGTTTCTGACGCCCGTAGATGTTGGCGATATTCCTATAACAGTTGGCTATATTCAACGAGTCACCAAGCTCCTGAAAGAGATCGAGCGCATCAGAGAAATAATGCGACGCCTGCTCGTAATTATACATACGCAAGTTGTTGAGTCCCAGCTGCTGATTGTTGTACGCCACATGGTATGTGCATCCTATCTGTTCGGAAATGGCCAGAGAACGGAAGTTGCTCTCGCTAGATTTGATGTAATCGCCCAGATGGTAATAAGCCAACGACTGGAAATAATAGCCCTTGGCCTCGAAATAAAGGTTGCCCCGCTTCTGCGCCAGTACTATAAGCCTATTGGCCCACATCATGGAAGAATCAGCTATATAATGATGACGGGCTAGTAGCGACGTTACATTGTATTTATTGGTATCCAGATCCTCCAGCTGCATGTAGAACTGCCTCAGGCTGTCGAGTCTTCTATCTATGGAATCCTGACACACAGCCTTATAGGGGAACAAAACTGTAAAAACGGCAAGAATATATAATATACAATTTTTCATAGACATCAATATTAGCATTCATTCACAAAGATAAGATATTTAAATGAATCTGACAAGAGATAATATTATATTTTATTGCAAATTTACGCTAGTAGGATGAAATTAAATTCGTCGAACTTACGGGAATCATAAGCCCAAAGACAAAGAAATCTAATCAAAACACCATCATAAACAACAGAATTTGAAAACCTTGAAAAATATTTGCAAAAAACTTTCAAAAAGATTTGGATAACTTGAAAAAACGCCATACCTTTGCACCCGTCAAATGAAGGAAACGAGATTTTGACAGACGAATATTGAAATAAGATTTTTTGGAAAAACGCAGCAAAGAAATTTTGCCGGCGTAGCTCAGTTGGCCAGAGCAGCTGATTTGTAATCAGCGGGTCGGGGGTTCGAATCCCTCCGCCGGCTCACAAGAAAAAGGGTTTTTCTGAAAAATCTTCGGGGGAGTTTCCAGAGCGGTCAAATGGGACAGACTGTAAATCTGCTGGCTAAGCCT
>JAKSLV010000209.1 GCA_024401025.1 Bacteroidales bacterium | reverse complement strand
CGACTGGTCGATTTTCTCATCGGCCCAGGCGATGGTCTTGAGGACGTTCTCAGGATTTGTGGTGCTGAAAAGCGTGGAGGCGATATGTGGATTGTTCATAGAGAAGTTTACGGCCAGACGCTCAATGTTGGTGCCGATGCTCTCGCAATATGCGGTTGCCTTCTTGGCCAGACGCTGGAGAGCCGCCGGAGCCGGATGCCAGTCGGGAGCGCCGCGCTGAGTGAGCAGTCCCATTGAATATGGCGATGCGTTGATAACGCCGATATTCTTCTGCTCGAAATACTCCACGTAATCCATAAGCGCGTCGTCGTTCAATGTGTAATGACAGAACGAGAGGATCGACTCCACCAGACCGGCTGGAGTGTGCTCGATTACATATTTGAAATGGCGGAGAGTCAGGTTGGTGATTCCCACGTGCTTGCAGATGCCCTTGTCCTTCAGCTCCTTGAGCGCTGGGAGTGTCTCCTGACAAACCTGCTCAAGATCGGCGAACTCGATATCGTGAACGTTGATGAGGTCTATGTGATTGACGTTGAGGCGGTCGAGGCTCTCGAAAACGCTCTCCTGCGAGCGCTTGCCCGAATAGTCCCAAGTGTTTTTGCCGTCCTTGCCGTAGCGGCCCACCTTTGTGGAAAGATAATAACGGCTGCGGTCAATGTTCTTGAGCGCCTTGCCGAGAACGGTCTCTGCCTTGTAATGTCCGTAATAAGGCGATACGTCGATGAAGTTGATGCCGTTGTCAACTGCGGTGTAAACAGCCTGAATGCCGTTTTCCTCTTTCAGCGAGTGAAATACGCCGCCCAGCGACGACGCACCAAAACCGACATTGCTGACCTTCATACCGGTTTTTCCAATTTCTTTGTAAATCATAATTATTAGTTTTTGCGTTTAATTGTAAGCGCAAATATAATGTTATTTTTTTAATTAATGTATCAGGTACAAATAAAAATTTTCACAAAAAAAATCCACAGAATTCCAAATCAAGAATACTGTGGATTTTCAAATATAATAATTGTGATATTTTGCGGAAATTACTTCACCTGCTCGATGCCTACCTCAACGCCGTTGGCGAGGAAGCTCTTGGCGTCGCCGGCCTTCACGATGGTGTATGATTCCATTTTCTGGTTTATCTGCTCTATTTGCAGGATCTTGGCGTTGCCCGACGAGGTCACTATCACGTCGCCAACCTCAGCCTTCTTGCAGTTGCTGAAGTTCTGATAGGCGGCAGCCGACTTGGCGGGATCGCACGACACCCAGCCCTTGCTCACGCACATAATTGGGTGGTCGGGAGTGGCTGTAAGGCTGATGCCGTTCTCCAATGTGTACTTCACATACTTGTCGTGGATGGCCTTGTCAACAACCTTTACGCTGGCGGTCTTGAAGACATTGTTGTCGAAATATCCAATCTGATGACCGGGGCGGATATCCTCGATAGGCTTCTTGGTGCCGTTGGCCATTGTCACCATTGTTCCGGCAGGGAAACAGAGAACGTCCAATCCGTCAAACCAGATTTCCGATATGCAGAGGTCCTGATACTTGGTTCCGGGATAAGCCTCCAATATGGTGAATTTCAGCGAGAAAGGCTTCTTAAGCTCAGGGTCAGCTCCAAGAGTACCTACGTCGAAAGTCTGTATGCCGCATACGTCCTCAAGCTCCAGGATGGCGTATGGCTTGCCATTGTAGTCGAGGCGGATTTTCTTGGCACGGGCATTGTTCTGATACGTAGCGTTGTTAAGCACAAAACCGTTGGCGATATATATTGTGGTTACACGCTGGAAGTTGGTCTCGAACTTGTAGAGCAGCCACTCTCCTATTCCGTT
>JAKSLV010000208.1 GCA_024401025.1 Bacteroidales bacterium | reverse complement strand
TTGAGGTTGTAGAATTTCATCGCGTTTTGTCCGAGGAATTTGGCCTTCTCGTCGTCGGTCAAACGGTTGGTTTTCAGGACAAAATCATACGACATCGTGTAGGTGATGGCGGCCATTGTGCGCGGATAATCGCTTCCCCACATCAGTTTTTCCATTCCCACGGTATCAGCTGCCTTCTTGATGGCCTCGATGGCCGACGGATATGGATAAAACTCGCTGTGGAAAAGCCAGGTGATACCGCCTGACTCTATCATAACATTCTCGTTTTTAGCAAGTTTCACCTGCTCCAGCCAGCCCTCGCGTGTAACCATCGCAAAGTGTCCGATGGCGATTTTCAGCTTCGGGAACGCGTCAATCACGTTTTGCATTTCCTTTACCTGAAGGTCTCCGTCGGCCATATCGATTGAGAGGATAATGTTGTTGGCCTCCATAAAGGCAAACATCTCCATCATCTCAGGACAATCGAGCATTACACGGAAATCCTTGGTAATCAGCCTCTGGGCCGGAATCTTGATAGCCTTGAAACCATCAGCCACAAGGTCCTGACACTGCTTATAATAGCCGGGCTTCCTGCACTCCACCATTCCGCAGCAGACAAATCTGTCGGGATATTTGGCGCTAACTTCCTTAAGATAAGCGTTTTGGTCGCCGTCGAGGTATTCCTGAGTTACCACGGCAGCTGATACGCGGGCATAGTCCATATTCGAGATGAAAACCTCGGCAGAATTTTTGCCGTCGAGGAAATATGGCGGCATCATCTGACGCACCTCGCCCATAAACTCGCTGCGTCCGCCGGTGAGAGTTTTCACCGGAAGTCCCTCAAGAACAGTGTCTTGCTTAAGCCACAGATGCGAGTGAGCATCCACAATTATCATATCGTTCATAGGCTTATTCCAAGTTGGCGAGGATTCTGAAAACGTTTCCTGGATTTGCGTTCCAGTTTTCGAGAGCGGCCTGAGCATCAGCAGGTTTCACGATGGCTGATATCAGCTCGTCGATAGGACAAACGCCGCGCTTAATATAGTTCATCACGGCCTTGAAGTCCTCAGGCATAGCGTTTCGAGATCCGCGGACAGTCATCTCCTTCTTCACTATCAATGAGGTGTTTATGCTGATATTCTCCTTGGCGTATCCGATGCATACCACACGACCGGCAAAGGCAACTTCCTCTATTGCAGCCTGATATGTTTGAGGACGTCCAACAGCCTCTATCACAACATCAGGACCGAAACCGTCGGTAAATTTCATCAGCTGATCGTGGAGATTCTCGGTCATAGAATTGATGGTAAACTTGGCACCGAGACGCTTGGCAAGTGATAATTTTTTATCGTCAACATCCACGGCTATTACATTGGCGCCACGTAGCGAAGCACGTACAATGGCTCCTACGCCAATCATTCCGCATCCGAAAACCATAACTGTATCAGAATCAGTAACCATAGCACGGTTTACGGCGTGGAAACCAACGCTCATAGGCTCCACGAGGGCGAAGTTGCGGGCTGAGATCTCAGCATCAGGAATCACCTTCTCCCAAGGAGCCACAAAGTACTCGCTCATAGCGCCATCACGCTGAACGCCGAGTGTCTGATTGTGCTCGCAGGCGTTTGGCTGACCGTGACGACAGGCCGAGCAGTGTCCGCAAGCTGTGTATGGATTTACAGTGGCATTAACGCCAACTTTCAGGAAATCAGGAACATTTTCGCCGACAGCCTCTATTGTGGCGCCAATCTCGTGACCGGGAACCACAGGCATCTTGGCCATTCCGTTCATACCACGGAAAGTGTTGAGGTCGCTTCCGCAGAAACCTACATATTTGATTTTCAGGAGCACCTCGCCAGCCTTTGCAACAGGCTT
>JAKSLV010000207.1 GCA_024401025.1 Bacteroidales bacterium | reverse complement strand
TCTAATCTCTTCTCTTCCACATAAAACTGCCAACTGCGGCGGCCAGAATCAGCACGCTTACCACGTAGGCCCAGATATTCGCCTTGCGCGATGTGGCCTGTATCGTAACAGGGTGAATGCGAAGGTTCTCGGCTGCCAGATGGTAGTGGAGTGTGCCTTTATCGCTGATGCTGCCGATATTGGACTTGCGGATTTTGCCGGGCATTACGAGAGTGTAGTCGATGAAAATGTTGTCGAGAGCGCCTATGCCTGAGAAAATCTTCTCGCCAATCTCCTTGGAACACTCGGGGTTCTCCTTGAAGAATTTCTGGAAGACATTGCTCTTGTAGATATCATCAAGGAACTTTCCCTCGGGCTCATTGCTGACAATGCTCGCCTCAAAAACATTGCTGCAGTGTTTCAGAATCGTGTCGCGGTTGGCGGATGCAAGAAAATCCTCCTTGCTCATAGGCGCGTTCTCTATCCTGTCGTAATACTTGGCAATGGTGCCAAGGTAGAGGTCGAGGAAATTGTGGTTGTAATAATTCTCGAGCTTGTCCTGAAGCTTCTGACTCGCCTCCAAAACCTCCATTCCGCTCATTCCCTCCATAATGTTTGGAGTTCCCATGGAAAGAAAGCTGATCTCGTCGGCGGTAAAGTAGGCGTCGAGACCGGGGTACATCAGGCTGTCGTGAGTGCTGATGCTCTCGGTGTAGGTGTATTCGGTGTAGAACCACTTGAAAGCCTTCTCCATCCTGGTATCAGCGCTGATATGCTCGTTGCTGAGCATTGTTCCGGTATGTGGGCCCATCTCGCTGATATCGCTATAAGTCTGGGCTGAAGTTCTCATTACCGAGTCCTTGGCTGTGCTGTCTATGGGATCAGGCACCATCTCTGCCACCTCGCGTACGCAAGATCCGTCGGAATTTACGGTGGTTGTCATGCTGATGTTTCTTGGATTTCTGCAGGCCACTGCCATTACGGCTATCAGGGCCATCATTACGATATTAGAATTTTTCATGGTACTTCGCTTTTAATTGGTTAATACTAAGAGTATTGCTGTGGCTTACGCAGTGGTTGTACACATTCCGGATTGTGCTGCCGCTGGTGTTTGCCTTTATGATTCTTGGAGCGGACGCTTCCACGTCGTCATCCAAATTCTGGAATATGAAAAGACCTACAATAATTGCCGCCGCTATCGAGGCAACGGTCCTCAAGGCTATTACAATCGGGTTTCTTCTTGGGCGGCTTTCCTCACGTTCAGGAATGGCGTCCATTATGAAGTCGGCGAAATCGTCCTCGCAGTCAATCACCGGCTGCTTGCCCTTCAGGCTGTCCAATATGTTGTCTATCTTATTCATATCCAAGTTTTGTTAATCGTTCCTTAATGTTTTTCCTGGACTGGTAAAGATTGCTCTTCACCTGAGTGGAGTCCATTCCAGTAATCTCCTCCACCTCGCTGGATTCCAGTCCCTCCAGCTGTATCAGCGTGAAAACCAGCTTCTGTTTCGGACTGAGGCCGTTTGTAAGCGTTGTCACCAACTGCACCCATTCGCTGTTCTCAAGCTCGGTTTGTGCGTCCTGATGCGTGGCGTAGTTTCTAAGCGCCGTGTCGTCGTCGGGGAGCTGATACGTGTGTTTCTGAAGCTTTATCCTGTCGAGGCAGAGCCTTGTGGCAATGGTGTATATCCAAGTGGAGAGCGTTTTCTGAGGGTCGAACTTTGGAAGATTCTGCCACACCTTTATGAAAGTCTCCTGCACCATGTCCTTGGCCTCGTCCTCGTTGCAGAGCATCTTCAGCGTAAGTGAGAAAACCATCCTCTGATACGTCTTCACTATCACCCTGAACGCGTTTCGGTCGCCGCTGATACATTGATTTAATATTTTAGAATCAATCTGTGTCATCGTTTTT
>JAKSLV010000206.1 GCA_024401025.1 Bacteroidales bacterium | reverse complement strand
GCTTGCTTGCTTGCTTGCTTGCTTGCTTGCTTGCTTGCTTGCTTGCTTGCTTGCTTGCTAACATATTTTTCTTATTTTCCAAATCTAGTTTCATAAATTTATGTTAATTTTTCGTTAATAGTTATTCCTTCAACTATGCAAAGGTATAGAGAATATTTGAGATTGCCAAATGTTTTCGGGAATATTTTCGCACTATTTCACAACTCCCTTTTCCAGATATTCGGCCAGGTTGGTTCGCATCACCGAAGCCACGTGGTCGGCGGCCACCTTCTCCATATCGTGCTTCACCATTATTGAAACCAGCTGCTCGAAGGATGTGGTCTGAGGATTCCAGCCCAGCTTTGCGCGAGCCTTGGTGGGGTCGCCCCAGAGGTTTACAACGTCGGTGGGCCTGTAGAAGTCTTCTGAAACTTGCACAAGAGCCTTGCCCACAAGGTTGGCGGGCCCTGATACGCAGATTCCCTTTTCCTGAAGCCCCTCCCCCTCGAACTTGAGCTCCAATCCGGCTGCCTTGAAAGCCAGATACGCAAACTCCCTCACCGAGTGCTGAACTCCGGTGGCTATCACGAAGTCTTCGGGTTTTTCTTGCTGAAGTATCAGCCACATACACTCCACATAATCCTTGGCATAGCCCCAATCGCGCAGCGACGACATATTGCCCAGATACAGAACATCCTGCTTGCCCTGTGCGATACGTGCGGCTGCGAGAGTGATTTTTCTGGTGACGAAGGTCTCGCCACGGCGCTCGCTCTCGTGGTTGAAGAGGATGCCCGAGCAGCAGAACATTCCGTAGGCCTCGCGGTATTCCTTCACAATCCAGAAACCGTACAATTTGGCCACGGCGTATGGCGAATACGGATGGAACGGAGTGTTCTCGTTCTGAGGCACTTCCTCCACCTTGCCATAGAGTTCTGATGTGGAGGCCTGATATATCTTGCAGGATTTCTCCAGATTGTTGGTGCGGACAGCCTCAAGGATCCTGAGCACGCCCACAGCATCCACGTCAGCCGTGAACTCGGGAGCGTCAAACGAAACCTGAACGTGGCTCTGGGCAGCCAGATTGTATATCTCGGTGGGTCGCACCTTGCCCACAAGCTTCACCAGCGACATCGAATCTGTCATATCGGCATAGTGGAGATGGAAATTAGGGGCGCCCTCCAGATGGGCAATGCGCTCACGGTAATCTACCGAGCTGCGGCGTATTATGCCGTGTACCTCGTAACCCTTGGCCAACAAAAATTCGCTCAAGTACGAGCCGTCCTGTCCGGTAACACCGGTGATAAGTGCAATGTTTTTCATATTATTATATACGTTAAATGCTTAGAATTTTTTTTATCCGAAAATGGAAAGAATGAGAAAGAATTAAAAGAATGGGCCTACGGCCTTGGGAGAGAACACGAATTACCATGAATTATCACGAATTACCCAAAAATTTTCTATAAAATATTTATGATAATTCGTGGCCATTCGTGATAATTCGTGTCTCCCAAAATTCTTTTAATTCTTTCCTTTTCTTTTAATTTTCGGATAAAAACCCCGACGCCGTAGGCGGCGATAGGCGATTTACGGCGATTAGCGTCTATCGTTCTGCGCGCATTGGGTTGTGGAGGAAATCGTCGTAGGCGAGGCGGATGCCGTCCTCAAGCTCCGTCTTGTATTTCCAGCCAAGCTTCTCGGCCTTGGATACGTCGAGGAGCTTTCTTGGTGTGCCGTTTGGACGTGAGGTGTCCCACTTGATGGCGCCTTCATATCCTATCACCTTGGCGGTGAGTTCGGTGAGCTCCTTGATGGTCAGCTCCTTGCCTGTTCCAGCGTTTACAGTCTCGTTGCCGGAATAGTTGTTCATGAGGAACACGCCGAGGGTTGCGCGGTCGCTAAGGTAGAGGAATCCGCTGAGTGGCGA
>JAKSLV010000205.1 GCA_024401025.1 Bacteroidales bacterium | reverse complement strand
AACAATAAAAAACAACAACAATGAGAAAACTCACAATCCCAGCGCTTGCCCTGATGCTGCTGGCATCATGCGCGGGCAACAAGAGCCAGAGCAACGCGCAGACCTCCACAGCGGAAGCCCCCGCAGCCGAAACACAAGCATCAGCCCTCGACACCATAGCCCCGGGCGACGTGGCCCTAAAGGTGGCCGCACTCCTGAAACAGGACAACAACCTGCTCCACAGGGATTTTGTGGACCAGGTATGGACAAGGTCATGCGAAGACCGCCCGGAGAGCGAATACTACAAATTCTCGATGTACTGCGAATACCGCGCCGAATACATAGAGAGCGTAGACATATACTGCTACCAGATGGACGACGGCAAGTATTTCGTGATAAAGAACATGCGCGACGGCAATGCAGAGAAGCGTTTCATGGACGGAAACGAATACTACATATTTGACGGAGCCAAACTGGAGGAAACAAGCTCGATACCCGGAATCAACCCCAGCGACTTCATGGACGAGATGGACCGATTCTGCGCCATCAACTACGACGGCCAGCTGGAATCCGACATCAAGGAAGTATCAGCCAACCAGCTGATAGTAAGCATCTGCCCCACCAACGACGAACTGGGCACCCTGGAGGAAAGGGACATCGACGTGCGCACATCAGAAAACTCTCCCGAGGTAACCTACCGCTGGTGGAGCCATAAGAGCAAGTTCCTGAAATTCTCGCAGGAATACAAGGTGTTCAACAAACAGGGCTTCCTGGCATACAAGATCAACTGCCCGCTGCCCGACATCAGCAAGATGAAGCAATACAAGCTATCGAAGGAAGGCGACAACAAATACAAGCTTGAAAAAGACGGCAGCCGCCTGGCCTACATCTACACCAAAGACAACCTCGTAAACAGGATAGAAGTACTGGACTGCTTCTACTATTACGGATACGACGGCGGAATACACGTGGGCGCCGACTTAAGCCGCGTATACGCCGACAGCACCGTGGGCAAGATAAGCTACTCCAACGGAGTGGAATTCCAAAGCCAGATAGAAGACAACATCGACCAAATAGCCATAAACGCGCCAGAATACAATTTCGAGGAGTCTGAAGCCTACGCCATAGCCAAGATGCTCGGCAACGAATTCATAAGCACCAAATACCACAACGGCGGCATCAGCTCCATAGACGACATCCACACATGGACCGAGGTAGACTACGAGAGAGTGGAATGTCAGATATACACAAAGGGCGGCATCAAGAAGCTGAGTCTCAACTTGTTCCCATTGCCAAACGATGTCAAGTATGTGCTTCTCTCCAAGATGGATACCGATGCCAAGAGCGGCAAGGCCGACCTCGTAAACAAATGGTATCTCCTGGAAAACGGCAAGCTGAAGGAAACCAAGTGCCCGCTCAGGAATATGGAAAGATACCAGACAGCCGTGCAGTATTCCGACCTATTCCTGTGGCCAAGCAACAGCCAGTGGATACAGGGATACAACGGCGTACCAGACGGCAACGTTATCTACGAGGCCAGCTTCAACCTGGAGGATTCCGAATTCTACGAGTCGGACCCAGACGAGGACAGAGGATAATTTGCTTTTTTTGCAAAAAAAATTTGTTTTTCTCAAAAAAGGTATATAAATTGCTCCCTGAAAGTTGGAAAGTAAAATTTCCGGCAACTTATGTAATATAAACAACAATTTAAAAAAACGCTAAACTTTTTCGACAAATTATGGAAGGATTGAAAGTAGACGGCCGCATGAAGGTAAAGACCCTCAAGGCAGAGTTCAACAAATGTTTCGGATACAATCTCCGTGTTTACAATACACAGAACCACTTCGTAGACGACGAGCTCGTACTCGCTCAGGTACGTCAGGATGCTGATGCTGCCAAGTCTGGCGAGTTCTCGGTAGACCCAATGTGGACCATCGACGAGTTCGAGAAGGCATTCATGGA
>JAKSLV010000204.1 GCA_024401025.1 Bacteroidales bacterium | reverse complement strand
AAAAATATAATAATGATTACAACGATATATTCTACGCAGTTGCCTGTGGGAGAGACGTATAGCGTCAAGAAAAACATTATCTCGCACGGCTCTGGAAAGAAGAGGGTCTGCATTGTGACAGGCACTCACGGCGACGAACTTGAAGGTCAGTTCGTTTGCTACCAACTTCAGCACGATATCTTGGAGAATATCGACCTTTTTGACGGCACTTTGAATGTATATCCGGCCTTGAATCCGCTGGGTATCGACTCGATATCGAGAGGCGTCCCAAACTTCGACCTCGATATGAACCGCATTTTCCCCGGCGACCCCGAGGGCTCGGTTATCGAGCAGTCGGCACACGCCATTGTGGAGGACCTAAAAGGTGCCGATATGGTCATTGACATACACTCATCAAACATTTTCCTGAGAGAGGTTCCTCAGGTGCGCATCAACGTAAACTGCAAGGACACACTCGTGCCACCGGCTCAGTTTCTCAACTTGGATTTCGTATGGGTTCACGACGCCGCCACGGTGTTGGAATCCACATTGGCCCACTCGCTAAATTCCACCGGCACACCTTGCCTCGTGGTGGAGCAGGGCGTGGGAATGCGCATCAACCATTATTACGGTCATCGTCTGGTACTCGGCCTCAAAAACCTTCTCAACGAGATGGGAATGTGGAAGGGCGAGATTGATAAATCAGAAATTCATCAGCCAATATATTCCGAGGGCGACAGCGTCGCTTTTGTAAATGCTTCGGCATCAGGGATTTTCTCCACCGAATGTCACAACGACAGGATAGTGGAGAAGGGTGAGAGTTTAGGACAGATCATCAGCCCCCTTACAGGCAAAATCATAGAGGACGTAAAGGCCCCCGAGCGTGGATACCTTTTCACAATCCGCGCATATCCGGTATGTTATGAAGGTTCGTTATTAGCAAGAATTCACAGACTATGAGAAAGGAAGTTTTATTCAGTATGGAGTCGCCATACCGCGACACATTCAAGATATTAGGCTATCATTTTGGACACGGTAGCAAGACATTGGCCATTGTGGGCGCTATGCGTGGCGACGAGGTTCATCAGCAGTATATCTGTTCTCAGATTGTGAGGAAACTTCAAGAATACGAACAGCAGGGCCTCCTAAACAAGGGCTACGAGGTGATGGTGATCCCAAGCGCCAACCCGTTCTCGATGAACATTCACAAGCGTTTCTGGGCTATGGACAACACTGACATAAACCGTATGTTTCCGGGTTATTATCTCGGCGAAACCACTCAGCGCATAGCCGCGGGCCTGTTTGAGAAAATCAAGGATTATGAGTACGGAATTCAGTTTGCAAGTTACTATCTTCCCGGTGAGTTTATCCCTCACGTAAGGATGATAAAGACCGATTTCAGCGACGTGGAGAGCGCCAAGCAGTTTGGTTTCCCAATCGTGAGCCTCCGCACTCCCTCGCCGTTCGATACCACCACGCTCAACTACAACTGGCAGATCTGGGACACCAAGGCGTTCTCGATTTACGGCGGTCAGAACAACGACGTGGGAGGCAAGGCCTCTATGAATATCGTGAACACCATTTTCCACTTTATGCAACTGAAAGGAATCCTCTGCGACGAGGTTCGCCACAATGCCATTGAGTATAATTCGAAAGTGATAAACGAGGACGACCTCATCCGCATAAAGGCCCCCAAGTCAGGCATTTTCGAGAAGTTGGTGACAGCCGGCGACGAGGTATCCAAGGACGACGTTCTGGCCAACATTATCGACCCCTACGAGGGCAACATAATTTCGCAGATAAAGAGTCCCGTGGAAGGCGTGGTCTTCTACGCGCTCAATCAGCCCACCACATTGCAGGGCACACAGATATTCAGAATACAGAAATTTTAGTTTATAGTTTTCGGACCTATTTTATTCGTTGTTATATTTTTATGCCAGGCTTTCGTTGTGAAACGAAGGACTGGCGTTTTTTT
>JAKSLV010000203.1 GCA_024401025.1 Bacteroidales bacterium | reverse complement strand
TTGCGCTTGATATCCTTCTGAGGCTCAATGTAACTCTCCTGGAAAGCACGCTCGATGATAGCGCACTCGTTCTCGCGGCAGGTAACAGGCTCGCCGATAGTGAGATTGAGTACGCAAGACTTCTCGCAGAGTGCAGGACATACACGGCCTGTAAACTCAGGAAAGTCGTTGGTCTTGCTCAGGAGTTTGTAAGCCAACTCCCAGTCGCCCTTGTAGAGGGCATCGTTCCATTCAGGCTGTTTGTTGCCCAGCGGACAAGCCCAGTGACAGAAAGGAACACCGCAGTCCATACAGCGTGAAGCCTGCAACTGACGGTCTTTTGTATTTAGAGTCTGCTCCATCTCGCTGAAATCGTGGATACGCTCAGCAACTGGACGGTGTCCTGCCTCCTGACGTGGAACAGATAAAAATGCTCTTGGATTTCCCATTTTATTTATTTTTAATTTTTGATTTTTGATTTTTGATTGGCGCTCCAACCAAAAACCAAAAACCAAAAGTTCAAAAATCAAATTAATTATACTTGATAATCGAAAATCGAAAATGATTGTTGCGCAATCAAAAATCGAAAATCAAAAATCAAAAATGCTAAAAGTCTCTCTGAATATCAGCAATCTTGTTGCGGAGTTTCTGGAGTTGCTCCTCCTGGAGAACCTTCTTGTACTCGATAGGAACTACCTGGATGAAGTCCTGAACTGCACGGCTCCAATCGTCGAGGATTGTGCGGGCAAGTTTGGATCCAGTGTAACTCCAGTGACGGAGTATCAGTTCGTGAAGTTCCTTGCGGTAGGTGTTGTCCTCCACGAGCGAGAGTTCCACCATATCAGGGTTGCAGTAGTAGTCGAAGGTGTGCTTAGGATCCCAAACGTAGGCCACACCGCCCGACATACCGGCGCCGAAGTTTCTACCAGTCTCGCCGAGTACCACCACGCGTCCACCTGTCATATACTCGCAACAGTGGTCGCCTGTACCCTCGATTACCGCAATGGCACCTGAGTTACGTACTGCGAAACGCTCGCCAACACGGCCGTTTACGTAGCACTCGCCAGAGGTAGCGCCATAGAGACCGGTGTTACCAGCGATGATATTCTTCTCGGCCTCGAATGCGCTTGCCGAAGGAGGAAGAATGCAGATCTTACCGCCTGAGAGACCCTTTCCGAAGTAGTCGTTGCTCTCGCCTTCGAGACGGAAACTGATACCCTTGCTGAGGAATGCGCCGAAACTCTGTCCGGCCGAGCCCTTGAACTTAACGTTGATAGTGTTATCAGGCAAACCAGCCTCGCCGAACTTCTTGGCAACAACGCCCGAAAGCATTGTACCACAGGTACGGTCGGTATTTCTGATAGTGTAATCGAGGTTAACCTCGCGGCCGTGCTCGATTGCAGGCTTGGCGGCCTCGATGATAGAGAAGTCCTTAACGCCGTCCACCTTGGTGTATCCGCGGCCGTCCCAGTGGAGTTGACCGTCGATCTGATGAAGGAGACGTGAGAAATCAAGTGTTGAGGCCTTTGAGCCGTCCTCAACGTTTTTAAGTTTTATGAGGTCGGTGCGTCCGATGATATCGTTCAATCTGCGGAATCCCATAGCGGCCAAGTACTCACGAACCTCCTGAGCGAGGAATGTGAAGTAGTTGACAACGTACTCGCTGCGGCCACGGAAACGGGCGCGGAGCACTGGATCCTGTGTTGCAACACCCACTGGACAAGTGTTGGTATTGCACTTACGCATCATCACACAACCGAGAACAATCAATGGAAGTGTACCGAAACTGAACTCATCAGCACCAAGCATAGCCATCAGGATAACGTCGCGGCCGGTCTTCAACTGACCATCTGTCTGGAGACGTACCTGGGCACGCAAGCCGTTGAGAGAGAGGGTCTGCTGAGTCTCAGCAAGACCTATCTCGGGGCTGATACCTGCGAATCTCATTGAAGAGGCTGGTGAGGCACCTGTACCACCCTCGGCGCCTGATAC
>JAKSLV010000202.1 GCA_024401025.1 Bacteroidales bacterium | reverse complement strand
AATACAAACAATATTTTCACAGCCGGAGTAATGCTTACCCAACCTATCTATATGGGCGGTAAGATAATGGCTTACAACAAGATAACCGACCTTATGGCTCAGGCCGACGAGCAGAAGCACAGTATCAAGAATCAGGAACTTCTGGTTCAGGTAGATCAGGCTTACTGGCAGATTGTGGACCTTCAAAGCAAGAAAAAACTGGCTCAGGGTTATCTCGATCTTCTGAAAACCCTCGAAAACAATGTTGACAAACTCGCCGACAACGGTTTCGCTACCAAGGCTGACGCTCTCAGCGTTAAGGTGAAGCGCAACGAGGCTGAGGTTACTGTTATTCAGGTAGATAACGGACTCTCGCTTTCAAGAATGTTGCTTTGTCAGATTTGTGGCCTTCCGCTGAATACAGAATTCACACTTTTTGACGAGAACAACGATATCGTGGATTTCATCGACGTGGAATCAGAGATTGCCGACACCGCCAACACCGTGGATATCAGCAATGTAAAGCGTCCCGAAATAAGCGCTCTCGACCTCGCCGCCGAGATTTACCGGCAGAAGGTTAACGTGGTCCGCAGCGAGTTTATGCCAAATGTGGTTCTGATGGGCGGATACGTTGCCACAAGCCCTTCCGCATTCAACGGTTTCGAGAATAAGTTTAAGGGAATGTGGACAGTTGGCGTTGGCGTAAAGGTTCCTATAGTGACCTCGGGCGAAAGAATCTACAAGGTGAAGGCCGCTAAATTGGAGGCCGACAAAGCCGCCTGCAAACTTGACGAAACACGTGAGAAAATCTCATTGCAGGTAAACCAGTGCGCTCAGCGACTTGACGAGGCCCGCCGCCGTCTCGTGACCGCAAAGTCATCATTGGCCGCCGCCGACGAAAACCTCCGCTACGCAAACGTAGGACTCAAAGAGGGAATGATTCCTGTCTCAACAGTTCTCCAGGCTCAGACAGCGTGGCTTCAGGCTCAGTCAACAATGGTTCAGGCCCAGATCGACGTAAAACTTGCAAAGGTAAACTTGCAGAAAGCGTTGGGACAACTGGAGTAAAAATCTCGCACAGATAACACAGATGACACAGATCTTTTTTTATTTAGGATTAAAAAATAAATCTGTGAAAATCAGTGTTATCTGTGTCATCAGTGCGAAAATAAATCGAAAATTAAAAATCAAAAATACATAAAACGATGGAAAAGAAATTATCATTAAACATAGTTTTTGCATTGGCTTTGATTGCCGTAATTGCAGTGGTTGTGATTGTTGGATTGGCCAAGAGCGCGCCTGAGGAGATTATTCAGGGCGAGGTTGATGCCTCCGACTACAGGGTATCGAGCAAGGTGCCCGGACGTATCGCCGAGATCCGTTTCGAGGAAGGCGATTTCGTGAAGAAGGGCGACACTCTCGCAATTCTTGAGGCTCCCGATGTAATGGCGAAACTCTCGCAGGCTGAGGGTGCTCTCTCGGCCGCTCAGGCTCTTGAAAACAAGGCTCAGAAGGGTGCGCGTCAGGAGCAGATTCAGGGCGCTTACGAGATGTGGCAGAAGGCTATGGCCGGTGAGGAGGTTTACAAGAAAACCTACGACCGTGTAAAGAAACTTTTTGACGAGGGCGTAATTGCCGAGCAGAAACTCGACGAGGCCAAGGCTCAGTACGACGCCGCAGTGGCCACCGCCAAAGCCGCCAAGAGTCAGTACGATATGGCTATGAATGGTGCTCAGAACGAGGACAAGGCTGCAGCACGTGCTCAGGTGGAGCGTGCCAAGGGCGCAGTATCAGAGGTAAGCTCATATATCAACGAGATGGTGCTCATTGCCAGCGCCGATGGTCAGGTAACAGAGATTTATCCTGAACTCGGCGAGTTGGTGGGAACAGGCTCTCCAATTATGAATATCTGCACAGTAAACAATTACTGGTTCGTATTCTCAATCCGCGAGGATTACCTTCCCGGAATCAAGGTTGGCGACCAGAAATCGGTTTTCGTTCCAGCCCTCAACAAGAACATTGACGTAAAGATTACAAGAATGAAGAATGTCGGCAACTTTGCAACCTGGAAGGC
>JAKSLV010000201.1 GCA_024401025.1 Bacteroidales bacterium | reverse complement strand
GCCGATAAGGACGGAAGATTCAGCATAGATTTCGAGGATTTTGAGCGCAAGTGTCAGGACCCCAAAACCACAATGTTCATACTCTGCAATCCCCACAACCCAACATCGAGGGTCTGGACCAGGGAGGAGCTTACAAGGATGGCCCTGATATGCAAGGAAAACGGAGTTTTCGTAATATCAGACGAGATCCACTGCGAGATAATGATGCCGGGATTCGAGTACGTTCCATTCGGCACACTGGACAGCGAAGCATTGCCCAACTACGCCGTATGCTGCTCACCCACAAAGGCTTTCAACATTGCAGGGCTTCAGATCGCCAACATCATCTGCACCAACGCCAAGGACCGCCGCAAGATAGACCGCGCCATCAACATCAACGAGGTTTGCGACGTAAACCCATTGGGAGTTTTGGCCCTGATACAGGCCTACACAAATCCAGAGTGCAGGGAATGGCTCTGCCAGCTGAACCAATACATTTATCAGAATTACCTGACAGCAAGCGAATTACTGAAGAAAAACATTCCTGATGCTACAATCACACCGCAGGAAGGCACATATCTCATGTGGGTGAACTTCAAGCAGCTGTGCAAATCGGCCAGCAAGCTGGAAGACAACCTCATCAACGAGGCCGGAGTATGGCTGAACGCCGGCACCCTCTACGGCGACAACGCCGAGCACTACATGCGCATAAACCTCGCAACTCAGCGGACAAGAGTGGTGGAAGGAATCGAGAGAGTTTGCAGGTATCTGACGGGAAAATAATTCAAAATTTTCAAAATAATCACTATCTTTGCATCGTATAGAAAACATAACATAAAATGATAGTAACAGACAATATCCTCGATCTCATTGGCCAGACGCCGATGATAAATCTTAAGAAAAGCACAGGCCTCAGCATCTACGCCAAGGCCGAATTCCTGAATCCCGGCGGAAGCATCAAGGACCGCATAGCCTACAACATGGTAATGGAGGCCGAGAAGAGCGGCGCCCTGAAGCCCGGAATGACCATCATAGAGCCCACAAGCGGCAACACTGGTATCGGTCTGGCTCTCTGCGGAGTACGCATGGGCTACAAGGTGATTATAGTAATGCCTGAGAACATGAGCGAGGAGCGCAAGAAAATAATAAAGGCCCTCGGCGCCGAACTCGTGCTCACCGATCCTGCACTCAGCATCGGCGGCGCTGTAGACAAGGCTCTGGAAATTGCCAAGAGCAGCCCCGACTATTTTGTTCCCCAGCAGTTCTGCAATCCTGCCAACCCCGACATGCACTACCGCACCACAGGCAAGGAGATTTACGAGCAGCTGGGTCACGTGGACATTTTCGTAAGCGGAATAGGCAGTGGAGGCACGCTTCAGGGAACAGCCAAGTATCTCAAGGAGAAGAATCCCGACCTGAAGATAGTGGCCGTGGAACCCAAGAACGTATCAGCACTTCTCGGCGACGAGCCAGGACTCCATCAGATACAGGGCATCGGCGACGGCTTCATACCCGAAATTCTTGATACCAAGATGATTACAGACATCGTGACAGTAAGCGACGACGACGCCATAGAGCAGGCCCGAAACCTTGCAAGAATCCAGGGACTTCTGGTAGGCACATCATCAGGCGCAAATGTATGGGCGGCAAAGAAGATGGCCGAGAAATACGGCAAAGACAAGATAATAGCCACCGTACTGGCCGACCGCGCCGAAAGATATTTCAGCACATCGCTGATATAAAAATCCTGTAGAGACGGACCGCGGTCCGTCTCGTTGTATGATATTGTAATTCAATTAAATTCGAGACGGACCGCGGTCCGTCTCGTTGCATAAATATTGTAATTCAATTAAATCCGAGACGGACCACGGTCCGTCTCGTTGCATAATATTGTAATTCAATTAAATCCGAGACGGACCTCGGTCCGTCTCGTTGCATAATATTGTAATTCAATTATATTCGAGACGGACCTCGGTCCGTCTCGTTGCATGATATTGTAATTCGATTATATTCGAGACGGACCTCGGTCCGTCTCGTTGCATAAATATTGTAATTCAATTAAATTCGAGACGGACTTCGGTCCGTCTCGTTGCATAATATTGTAATTCAATTAAATCCGAGACGGACCTCGG
>JAKSLV010000200.1 GCA_024401025.1 Bacteroidales bacterium | reverse complement strand
GCGGCGTGAGAGGGCGCACCGATACCTGCGTCAACAACCACAGGAACATTGGCCTGCTCGATGATGATTTTCAGGAAATCGATAGTTCTGAGACCGCGGTTAGTTCCGATAGGAGCACCGAGAGGCATTACAGCGGCGGCGCCCACCTCCTCCAACTGCTTGCACAATACAGGGTCGGCCTGACAATATGGCAACACCACAAAACCCATCTTCACGAGTTGCTCGGTGGCCTTCAGGGTCTCAACAGTATCAGGGAGAAGATATCTTGGATCGGGATGAATCTCGAGTTTCAGCCAGTTGGTGCCGAAAGCCTCACGGCTCATCTGAGCGGCGAAAACAGCCTCCTCGGCATTGCGCACACCCGAGGTGTTGGGGAGCAACTGAATGTTCTTGTCCTTAACGATACTGTTGAGGAGGTCGTCGCTCTTGTCGCCGAGTTCCACGCGCTTCATAGCAACTGTAACCATCTCAGTGCCAGAAGCCTTGATAGACTCGGCCATAAGTGCATTGGAATTGAACTTGCCAGTGCCCAAGAAGAGACGAGAGTTAAACTCGCGTCCGCCTATAATCAATTTGTCCATTATTTTAGAAGTTTAAGAATTGTTTTCATTTTTGCCACAGGGTCAGCTGCATTAAGAACCTCGCCCGAGAGGGCGATTCCCGTAACTCCGGTAGCCATCACTGCGGGGATATCAGCCTCTGTGATACCTCCAATGGCCACTATGGGAATGTCTATGCCGTTTTTTTTCATTTGGCTGACGACATCAGAATATCCGTCGAGCCCCAAAATCGGACTAAGGTTCTTCTTTGTGGTGGTGAATCTGAACGGACCGCAACCGATATAGTTTGCGCCGTTTCGGTAATGATTCTCCACGTCAGCGTAAGTATTTGCTGTACCGCCAATTATGAACTTTTCGCCCATGATCTTGCGGGCCTCGTTGATAGGCATATCGTTTTTGCCGAGGTGCACACCATCGGCGCCAATCTCACGGACGAGTTCCACGTGGTCGTCGATGATGAAGGTAGCGCCGTATTTTTTGCATAGGGCTGATACCTCCTTGCCGCAGGCAACTATCTCGGCATCAGAGGCTTCCTTCATTCTCAACTGAATCCACTTGCAACCGCCCTCCAGAGCCAGACGCGCCGAATCGAGGTACGAGAACCTCTCGTTGTGGTGCATTATAAACTGTATCATCCTCCGCAAACCGCTTTAATGATGATAATATTCTGACCCTCAGCGATATCGGTATTGTCCCACTCAGCCTTGGGAACCATTTTATTGTTGATAGCCAGCGCGATCTTGGTATCTCCAAAACCCAGTTCCGCAACAAGCGCTGTAACATTCTGAGCCTGAGTATCGTGCTCCTTGGAATTTACGGTAATCTTCATTTTTGCAACAATTTAATAAAAGAATAAATGAATAAAAGAGTAAATGAATAAAAGAAGCCGAGTTCAATCACTTCAATTACTTCAGTTACTTCAATCACTTAAAAACATCCAGGGGCTAACGCAAGAAAAACGAATGGAATCCCTTCACAGCATTACCTGCGCAGGTTCTATGGGTATAATCTCAGCCAGCAACGGCACCCCGAATATCAACGGCAAAGATATAAAAGTTTTTTCATTTTCGGTATGGGAAAGACTAGATTTTTATTCCAATTTCACAACTTTGTCGAGAGTTTTTTAGAACAATTTTCTCCACAGTATCCCCATTTTCTACCGAACTTTCGGAATTTTTTACCGAACTTTCTGAAAGTATTTTGAAACAAAACCGAATAATCAACGACAAAATGAAAAATTATATAGGGAACAAGAATCACGATTTTCGTTCCCTAACTACCCAAAAAATCCGAGTTAAGGAACAAAAATCACGATTTTTGTTCCCTAAGTGGTAAAAAAAAACGAGTTAGGGAACAAGAATCCGGATATTTTTGTTCCGTAGGGGCCGACCCGTGTGTCGGCCCGAAAAAAAACGAGTTAATTATCCCACAATCCCTTCCGCCTCATCATTATGCTTGGGACAATTCCTATCCACCGCCTCGCGGCTGGTGTTGGCATAGCAATACACGCAGAAATGACTGCAAGTGTTGTACATTCCGATATCCTTGCTGGCCATACAGCCACAGATAGGACGC
>JAKSLV010000020.1 GCA_024401025.1 Bacteroidales bacterium | reverse complement strand
GCCTCGTCGTTCTTGCGGTCGGTTGGGTAGTTGGCCCACTGCCATGCGAAGATTGCGCGCTCTGGGTGTGGCATCATCGAGAGGTGACGGCCATCCTCTGAGCAGATAGCGGCTGCGTTGTAGCTTGATCCGTTTGGATTGGCTGGATACTCAGCGTAAGAATACTTCATTGGGATGTTGTAGGTGTTCTCGGGATCTGGCAGGTTGAACTTGCCCTCGCCGTGAGCTACCCAAACACCAAGACGGCTGCCTGAAAGCGACTTGAGCATTACAGAGTTGTTCTGACAGATGTCGATGTTTACGAATGAAGACTCAAACTTGTGAGAGTTGTTGTGGAGAAGCTTTGGATGGTTAGCGCGGCCTGGGTAAACGAGGTCGAGCTCGTTCATCAACTGACAGCCGTTGCATACACCGAGTGACAAAGTATCAGGTCTCTTGTAGAATGCCTCAAGAGCCTTGCGTGTGGTCTCGTTGTACTTGAAAGCACCTGCCCAGCCCTTTGCGGAGCCGAGAACGTCGGAGTTGGAGAATCCACCGCAATATACGATGAAGTTTACATCCTCCAAAGTCTCACGGCCTGATGCGAGGTCGGTCATGTGAACGTCCTTTACGTCGAAACCTGCGAGATACATTGTGTAAGCCATCTCACGGTCGCCGTTGATACCCTTCTCACGGATGATGGCGGCCTTGATGCCGGTCTTGCTGCGACGCTTAGGATCGATGCCGTACTGTGAGAGCTTGCCGGAGAACTCTGGAGTAAACTTGAACTCCAAAGGCTGCTTCTTGTAGTTCTGGAAACGCTCGGCAGCACACTTCTCGCCGCTCTGGAGACGGTCGAGCAGGTATGATGTCTTGAACCACTGGTCGCGGCAGGCGTCGATATCGAATGTTGTGGTCTGGCCTGATACTGTAACAGTAAGTTTGCGGTCGTCAACAGGCTTACCAATCTCAACGAACTTGATTTTGTCATTAGACAAAATCTCAGAAACCTTGGCCAAATCAGCCTTGGCAACCTGCATGAGAACGCCTGAGTTCTCGCTGAACATTGCTGTGCATGAATCCTTGCCTGATACTGAAACCTCGGCACCGCCCTTTACGTTGGCGAAGCACATCTCGAGGAGGGCGGTTACCATACCACCGGCGCTGATATCGTGGCCGGCGAGTACGAGACCCTGCTTTACAAGGCTCTGGATAGCGTTGAAAGCCTTCTTGAAATACTTGGCGCAGGCAATGTCGGGACAGTTGTCGCCGAGGGCGTTTACAACCTGGGCAAAGCTTGAACCGCCGAGAGAAGCCTCTGTATTAGAGAAGTCAACGTAGAGGATTACAGAATCCTTAACGTCCTTCATCTCTGGAGTTACTATTTTCTTTATGTCGCTAACCTCACCGGCTGATGTGATGATAACACAGCCTGGGCTCATTACCTGCTTGCCGTCAGGATACTTCTGAGTCATAGAGAGAGAGTCCTTACCGGTTGGGATGTTGATGCCGAGCTCGATTGCGAACTTGCTGGCAGCCTCCACAGCCTGATAGAGACGAGCGTCCTCACCCTTGTTCTTGCAAGGCCACATCCAGTTGGCAGAGAGCGAGATAGAATCTGTGCCGTTCTCCAATGGAGCCCAAACGATATTTGTGAGCGACTCAGCGATGGCCATTCTTGAACCTGCTGCGGCGTTGATGAGCGCGATGGCAGGAGCGTGACCGAGGGCTGTAGCCATACCGCGTGTTCCTGTGTAGTCGATGGCAACGGCGCCGCAGTCGGCCAATGGCAACTGGATGGCACCCACATTCTGCTGACGGGCAATCTTACCTGTTACCGAACGGTCAACCTTGTTGGTGAGCCAGTCCTTGCAGGCAACGGCCTCAAGTTTCAGAACCTCTGAAACATAGTCGGCAAATTTCTTGTCGTCGTACTTTACAGGAGCGTATTTCTTGTCGATGGTTACATCGTTCATTATGGTCTTGGGAGGATTGCCGAAGAAGTCGGCAAGCTTCAGGTTGATAGGTGTGGTCTTGTCAGGGTTTGTGAACTTGAACACCATATCATTTGTAGTGTGGCCAACCTCGTACATTGGGGCGCGCTCACGGTCGGCGATGCGCTTCAGGAGTGCCACGTATTTAGGATCGATTACGAGACCCATACGCTCCTGGCTCTCGTTTCCGATGATTTCCTTGCTGGAAAGTGTTGGATCGCCAACAGGGAGCTTGTTGATCTCGATAAGTCCGCCGGTATCCTCCACCAACTCAGAGAGACAGTTCAAGTGACCGCCTGCACCGTGGTCGTGTACTGATACTATTGGGTTTACGTCCAGCTCAGAGATAGCACGGATGGCATTGTAGACACGCTTCTGCATTTCAGGATTTGAACGCTGAACGGCGTTGAGCTCGATGCTGTTCTGGTACTGGCCGGTAGCAACCGAAGAAACTGCGCCTCCGCCCATACCGATGCGGTAGTTGTCGCCACCGAGCACCACGATAGGAAGTTCTGGAGTTGGAGTATCCTTCAGACAGTCCTGCTTCTTGGCGTAACCAACACCACCGGCCTGCATGATAACCTTGTCGAAGCCGTAGGTAGCGCCGTCCTCAGAGTGCTCGAATGTGAGGAGCGAGCCGTTGATGAGAGGCTGACCGAACTTGTTGCCGAAGTCGCTGGCACCGTTCGACGCCTTTATGAGAATCTCCATTGGAGTCTGATAGAGCCACTTGCGCTCCTCGATGTTGCCTTCCCAGGCACGCTCAGATTCCTTGATTCTTGGATAAGAGGTCATATATACGGCAGTACCGGCAATAGGGAACGATCCCTTTCCACCAGCCATACGGTCGCGGATCTCGCCGCCCGAACCTGTAGCGGCACCGTTGAAAGGCTCCACTGTGGTTGGGAAGTTGTGGGTCTCGGCCTTCATAGAGAGCACGGTCTCCACATCCTTGATCTCGAACTCAGATGCGGTATCAGGCTGCTCTGGTGCAAACTGCTCCGACTTGTGACCCTCCAGGAATGCAACGTTGTCCTTGTAGGCTGATACGATGCCTCTTGGATTGGCCTTAGAAGTATCCTTGATAAGCTGGAAGAGGGATTTCTCCTTCTCCTGACCATCAATCACGAAAGTACCGCCGAAAATCTTGTGACGGCAGTGCTCGGAGTTCACCTGAGAGAAACCGAACACCTCGCTGTCGGTGAGCTTGCGGCCAAGCTGCTTGCCGAGGTTCTCAAGGTACTGAATCTCAGGCTCGCTGAGCGCAAGACCCTCCTTCTGGTTGTAGGCGCGCATGTCGTCGATATATACCACTGGATCTGGCTGCTTGTCGATGGTGAAAACATTCTCGTCGATGTCCTTGTAGACACGCTGGAGCATCTTGTCGAACTGAGGCTCGGCGCCGTCGGCTACGGGAACAAACTTCTCGATGCGCTCCACACCGGCCACGCCCATGTTCTGGGTGATTTCCACAGCATTGGTGCTCCAAGGAGTTATCATCTCCTTGCGTGGACCTACAAAAGTACCAGCGATCTTGTTGTCGCTGAGATGCTTGGCATTGCCGAAAAGCCATACGAGCTTCTCGTCGTCGCCCTGGAGAAGCGCCTGCTTAAGCTTAACGGCGTAGATCTCCGAGTTTTGTGATTGATAGAATATTAACATATCTATATTTGTGTTTTTTATATTTCTGTTTATGAGTTACTGGCAATGGAGGGCATTGTCCATTATCCATTGTCCATTAGTTTTTTGCGCATGGCGCAAAAAAATTACGCCACATCCTTGGTCTCGTTGGTGATACGGTAAGATGCTATGGCGATGGCAAGCGACTGGCACACACGCTCTATAAACTCCACCTGATACTCCTCCAGAATGTTCATCGAGGCTATCTCCAGCACGCCCAAAACATTGTTGTCCATTATCAGCGGCTCCAGAAGCAGGTTTTTGGGATTGCTCTCGCCCAGTCCCGTGTGCACCTCTATATATTTGTCGGGCAGCTTGGTAAGGTAAATCTTCTCCTTCTCCAGATAGCACGTGCCCACAAGGCCGTCGCCCGGATATACCTTCCTTTGCAGATACTTGGCCTTCTGATACGCCACAGTAGCCGCCTGCTCCATATATATATCGTCCTTGTTGTCGTCGTTCACCACAAAGATGCCCGCCATGGTGGCGTTCACATATTCCGTAAGCTTCTGCAGCACCTCGTTCATCATCTCGTTTGTGCGGCCCGAACCCATACGTATGATATCGCCCAAAACCGCCAGACCCTCGGCCGCCCACTGACGGCGCTGGTTTTCCTTCTGACGCGCTTCCTCCTCCTCGCGTGCGTGTATCAGCGAGGCGCGCATCTCAAGAAGCGAGTTGCCCAGATTGTCGTCCTTAGATAGAAGCTTAAAGTTACTGTCCAGATTGCCCTCACCGATCTGACGCGCAAAACCCGCGTAAGCCGCAAAACCGTCTATCAGCGCATCCAGCGATTTCTTCATCTGGCCAATCTCGTCGTCGCGGTCCATATCCAGCTTCTTCACCACCAGGCCCTGCGACATCTGGCCCAGCAGCACCTCAATCTCCCTGATAGGCTGCGACACCGAGTTTCCGAAGTAATACAGCACTATCGTGGCTATCATCACCAGCAGTACACCGATAATCACAGTCTGCTGTATCAGGCTGTTTATTCGCTTGTTAAGGTCTATGGTCTTGGCCTGCACCGTCTTGTCGATGTAGTCCTCGTACACACCGGTGCCTATCACCCATCCAAGCGGCTCATACAGGCGCAGATACGATATCTTGGGAGTCCATTCCTCCTTACCGTCCTCTCCAGGCTTCAGCCACTTGTATCGGAAAATGCCCGCGCCGTTGCCGTTCTTCACGGTCTCGGAATAGGCGTCATACATGTTCTCGTAAGTCTCGCCCACATAGAAAACGTGGGGCTCGCCCTCCAGCTTCGGCATCGAACCGTGCATCACCACGGCGTGCGGCGGGTCGTAGTCGTTTATCCATAAGTATCCGTCCACACCGAACTCCAGGCCGCGGAGGTTCTCCAGAGTCACCTTCAGCATGTTCACGGCCAGCATCTTCACGTTTCCGTCAGCAATGCTGTCCTCCATGTCGAAACCATAGCGCTCCCTCACTCCGGCCTCGTTGCTTGCGCGGTAGGAGTGGTCTATCATCTTCCAGGCTATGTTCACGATATCTATCAGCTGCTTGGTGAGCGCATCAGTCTCGTCCTTGCGGAAGTTCTCGATATCCTGCAGCGCCTGGCTGCGGAAGTTCCAGATACTGTTGAACGCGATAAGGAGTATTGACATCAGCACTGTAACACTGGTAAATAGCGGCAGTTTAGTCTTCAGCTTCATTTTACGAATGTTTTGGTTGCCAAATATCCGCAAAGGTATAAAAAAAATACCTTTTTCGGAAAGTTTTTTTGCATAAAAATGTTTCAAATATTATACCACTAGCCCCTCCGGCGTCTTCCATCTGGAGGGCCGCATCAGCTTTTTTCTTTTGTCGGTCTGATGCTGCTGTTTTCTCTGCCTCCCTGATGCTGCCGTTAATGCTGATACATCGCTGATACTCAGTCCCAAGAAAAATATTTTGAAAAAAGTTGCAAAAATAATTTGGAGATTCCGAAAATGTATCTACCTTTGCATCGTCAAAACAAAACAATGACACACAAACGATGGCGGGATAGCTCAGCTGGTTAGAGCGCATGATTCATAATCATGAGGTCCCCAGTTCAATCCTGGGTCCCGCTACAAAACACAGAGCCACCTTTTCCGGTGGCTTTTTTCGTTTGCAAACATAATAAAAAATAACTTTAAATCCAACACCACAGATGAGAAAACTCCTTTTGGTAATCTGCATCATCGTACTGGTACTGATGCTTTGCATTGGCGGCTGCCTATGCGGCGTAACGATGATGAGCGACAATTTCAACGACAACAACTACGAATACTCCGACGACGAAGATTTCGACGATGACGGCGATTACTACTCCGACGACGATGACGAATACTATTCTGACGACGACGACGAATACTACTCCGACGACGACGAATATTCCGACGACGGCGATAACGCCGACGATGGCGGCAATCACAACGCGCCCAACCGTCCCAACCGCCCCGGACGCAACGACCGTGACGACAACAGCTCGCCACACCGTCCCAACCGTCCCGACCGCAACGACAACAACGGCGGCGTAATCCACAACGGCAACAACAATCCGGCGCCATCAGTGCCCGACAACAACCATGGACCATCAATACCCAACAACAACCCTGGTCCATCCTTGCCCGACAACAACTCAGGACCATCAGTGCCAAACAACAACAACTCAGGCCCACAGGTACCCAATCATACCCCCGGCCCACAGACACCATATTCCGGTCCCACAGTTCCACCATTGCCCTAAAGCGAGAGCAAAGGCCCAACAAACTTCATATTAGAACAACTTGAAAAACAACAAGTTCCCCAGAATCGGAATTGCCGAAAAATTTTTTTTGGAAAAATGTTTCAAAAAAAATTGGCAGTTCCGATTTTCTTTTCTAACTTTGCAACGCAAAACGAAAAAATTGCAACGGGGTGTAGCGCAGTTGGCTAGCGTACTTGCATGGGGTGCAAGTGGTCATGAGTTCGAGTCTCATCACTCCGACATAGTAAATTTCAGATAATACCCACTATTTTGCAAGTGATTGCAATTTAGTGGGTTATCTGTTTTTATACCCTATATCTTTGCAGTGCCTTTTTTCGATTTTTACGTATATTCAGAATAATTTTGCCACAAAAGAAATCACAGCCTTTGCCACAACGTTGCCACAACGTTTCAGGTTTCAGGCCGTGATTTTCAAAGTAAACTTTATTTAATTCAACTAATCTCAAAAATTTATGGCAAATTTAAAGATTTCCGTGAAATTCGCCTATAATGGGAGAATAAAAGATGATGGAACGGCCCCAATATCTTTGGTTCTCACCTATGGGGGCAAACGTAGGGTAATAAATACCAAGGTGGAGGTTGAGCAAAAGAATTTCAATCCCAACAATCCTGATGCACCTTGCAAGAGTGGCGACAAACATTCGGCCGAGAAGAACAGACGCATCCGAGAACTGAAAACTATCTATCAGGACAGAGCCACCGAGCTGCAGATAAAAGGTAATCGATACGAGATTGAGGATATTGTAAATATCCCTCAACGCCAAGGCGACGACTTCATAGAGTTCATTAAGGCGCAAGCCAAGTTCAAGAGGAACAAACACGGCCAGGCCGTAGGGTATGAGCAACAGAACGCTTACAAGGTTTTGGTAGAAAACTTACAATCATTTGCACAGTGCAAGCGGATAAGGTTCGAGAAGATAACTATCCAGTTCATCAACGAGTTTGATTACTGGCTCAGGAACACACCCACCGCCAAGGGCAAACCCCTACACATCAACACTATCAGACACCGACACGATATATTACGTAGTTTCGTGTTGTTGGCCGTTGATGAGGGATATATAAAACAATGCCCATACGCCACACGCCACGGCCAAAAAGGTTTCCACTATTCAGGAATTGAGAGCGTTAGAATTCATCTGACCGATGAGGAACTAAAGCGGATTGAGGATTTCAAGCCGTTGGATAGTATGGAACTATCCAAGGACTTGTTTTTGTTCGGTTGCTACACTGGATTGCGCTTTGCTGATATTATGAGCCTGACAAGGGAGAATCTATCAAATGCAGACGGAAAAACATTCCTGACATTGAGAGAGGGCAAAACTCAAAAGATAAAAAACAACTTGCCAATATCAGAAATTTTCAATGGCAAGGCCGTGACACTGGTGGAGAAGTATAGCGACCGGAACCGCGCGACATTGTTTCCCAAAATCACCGACCAAGCAATAAACCGCATCCTGAAAACCATTGCCGGCGCAACTGGTATTAATAAGGAGGTGTCTTTCCACGTAAGCCGACACACCTTTGGAACATACTTAGCCAATCACGGAGGGGACGCTTTGACGATACAATACTTTATGAAACACGCAAGGTTAGAAACATCATTGCGGTACATCCACCAGTCGGAAAAGACCCAGTTGGATAAAGTGAAAAATATTGATTGGAACTATTGATATTTTTCTTTTGTTTTGCTCCCTGATACACGGATATATAAAAGGTGTTAACACTTGTTTTACCTCAAAATAATCTGTGTAAACGCACTTTAGAGCCCCATTTTAACACGGACTACCATATTTTTACTCAGTATTTAACACTGATTGTAAAAATTATGTGTAATCCGTGTTTTTGTAGAAAATAATTCCTATATTTGCCCAAATTTATAGAAAAATAACTTAAAAATATTAACAAGGATATGGAAAAACATATTTGCCCAAACTGCAAAACTGAGTTTGAGGGGCGTTCTAATCAGAAGTTTTGCAGTCAGAAATGCAAGGATCAATTCAACAACCGAGCGAAAACACACGGAACGCCCAATTTTGTATCTTTGGGGAATGATCACGATGTGCCAGTAGGAGCCAATCAGTCTACCAAGGTTTATGTTGATAGGAACTGGTATAATCAACTAACGGAAGATCGCAACTACTGGAGAGAGAAGTATCAGGAGGAGGTAAATAAAAATGCTGACTTTTGCGCTACACACATGAAGGCCGTTTGGGGTATCATCAGCACCGCGCGCAATTTGATAGATGCTTGCAAATTTGGCGACACCAGTAATGTGCAGTGGACGCTTACTCTATTGAAGAACAAAGTGAATTTTACGGAAAACGCAATTACCAAGTGTTTGTCCGAACTGGAGGCTACCCAGTTGTATCAGGACAGCGACAACTCCGACAACTTGCAACAATTGTCCGAATATCCTTATGAAGTAGATGATGAGGATGATACAGAAGACTGGTCTTCTGACGATGACAATAGCGAGAACTGGGATGATGGCGAGGATTCCGACAACTGGTAAACCTACCGAGGAACTACATTAAATCTACTTATATTGCAATATATTTCCGCCTGATTGGTTATCCAGTCAGGCGGATTGTATATTTATATTCCGTCAATACTTTGCATCAATAGGTATTGTTCATATTTCTTTACTAATTCGCTTATCTCATAATCACATTCAGCCCATAATACTAACATTTTACAGCATTCTTTTGAGATAACACCATTATCCTTTAAAATGATAAAATCTTCTCTTTTGGTCTTTTGGTTAGAGAACAAATCTGTAAATTGCCTTATTATATCGTTCTCGTATCCGTGAGTTCTATTGTCTTCAAAAAGACCTTCTCCGTCTTCTGTTAAGGAGTTAATGTGATCGTATTTCGACACTTTTTTGCCTTTAATTATAGGGTCTTTTTGTTTGGCCCAGTAACCTATTATATAGGTAAAAGAACTATCAAACTGAGCAAATCCAACTTTCCTTTTTAGTGTATCTACAAGGGAGTTGTTTGCGTCCTCGCCAAAGAAAACGCCTACTGATACATTAAGATATTTTGCTATTTTATCCAGTGTTTCTAATGTAGTACCATTGTTCTTGATGGCAGAGGTTAAGCCAGTTTGCGATATGCCAATATCATCTGCCAATTTTTTCAATGATATGCCTTTTTGTTTACAAAGGTCTTTTATAAGCGAAAGATTTACCATAATCTAAATATTTCAGTATAAATATGTTATGAAATTTTCGTAAAAAATATACGAAAATATTTGGAGAATAATTCTATATTTTAGAACTTTGTGAACGAAAATATAGTATTAATCTTAATTATCGAATACAAAGTTATGAATTTTTCGACATTTTACAACGAAAATGTGGATAAAAAAAAGCGAGATTTTATAAGGCGTTCAGTTATTAAAACCTTTAATATCTCTTATCCAACTTTCCGCCGATGGGCGATCGGTGTTACTATACCGCCTAAGCGCTACCACATAGCCATTGCTAAGATTGTGGGAATACCAGTCGCAGAACTATTCCCAGTAACTGATAAGTGTTCTGCATAAACTTTAAAAGATAACGGATTATGATTGACAAAGAAGTAAAAGAAATCAAGGTAGAGAATTATGAGTTTCACCCTGATCCCAAACGTCCAAATCTTGTAGATAGGTTTGGAGTGAGTATCACCTTGGAGAACAAAGTAAGCCTATATCTTACGCCAGTTCAGGCGGGCCAACTTCTCAGGGAATTGGATATTAAGGTTAAGGCAATGATGAGTAGGTTTGGTATTGATAGTTTGTAGAGAAGATGGACAAAATACAATACCCCAACTTCCCTTGTACATCCAAAGTCCTGAACTATGAGGAGGATTGTGAGAACGTATGGCAAAGGTGCTGTTATTATGTAGTTTTCCTTTTTGCTTTAGTTTTTGCTTTTCTGCTTGATTTCCTTAGATTGGTGCTTTTTGCTGTCGGCAAGTTCATTTGGCGACAAATAGTAGTCAACCTTTGGGAAACGTTCCTTAAAAGTTTTGTGGCAAAGGTTCTGGCCTTGTCGGCCTTGTTTGCCTTCGGATTTTTGGTGTACTGGCTTATCAAATCAGGAAAATGGCAAGTGCTTTTCGACATGTGCTCGGCATTGCTGGGTTAGTAGGTTGCTTATCGTGCTTATTTCCTTATCAGGATGTAAGCATAGTGTTTGGGGAGGGCCGAAAAAGGAACGAAACCAAATACATAATCGTCCATCACGATTGTATAGACCACGAAACCACGATAGCAGATATAGACGATTACCATAGAAACCACAACCAGTGGGGAAGTGGATTCGCCTATAACTTCTACCTCAAAGACAACAAGGTCTATCAGGTGAAACCCACAGACGCACCAACGGCCAACGCACAAGGCCACAATTACGATGCAGTTTCGATTTGCGTTCACGGCAATTTCAACAAAGAAGAAGTTACTATAATTCAGCAAATTGAACTATATCTATTGATACAATACTTAAAACTCCGTTACCCTGATGCAGAGTTGAAAGCGCACTGCGATCTCAACGAAACATCTTGTTGCGGTGATAACCTCATAAAACTGATACGAAAATGGCAGAAGTAAAAAAACTGGAGAGTGGGGGAGTAATGATCTCCACATCCCCTACTGATAGTTATATACTGGACGAGGAGGAAGTGAATGCCGTTGCAGGTGCTATGAATGGTACTTCAAAGGTTTTTGAAAAGTCTTCGGATGATATTTCAAAGGTTTCTGAAAGGTCTTTGAATGACGCCGAAAAGGTTTCTGAAAAGTCTTTGAATGGTTCTCGAAAAGGGCGAGGGGCAATGTTCGCCACTATGGCCAAGATGAGCATTCCATCAGAAACTCCGTCCGACATCCTTAACGCAAACAAGGATGTAGTAAGACTGTTGCGAGATAAGAATTTCATTCGCTCCAATAGTCCATACGGCAAAAAGGGGAATCCTAATTTCTTTAGCGTTCCCAATCAAATCACCGATGCAGTAAACCGCCAACTTGGAACGGATTACAAGAACGGATATATGGCAAAGGTTTGGCTCAGTATGAAATATCAGGAGAGATTTTCTCCAGTGTTCGTAAAGTTCCTTTGTGTGATATGGTTTTGTTCTTTGGTTCTCGTTGGTTGGTGGTTCGGTTTCCGTCGCGACGCTCCCGTGACTCCTGGATCTCCGATACAAAAAGAAAAGTTCGACTTCCGCAGGGAAGTGGAGCATTGGCAGACCAAGAACCATTACTATTTTAGTGGCTGGCGACTATCCCACGAAATTAGGAACTGCAAGGTTAGCAGCCTTCAGGAACTGGATAGATATTTGAACAATCAGCGCACTATTCAGGGCGCATCATTCACCGAACTTCAAAAATGGTAAGAATATGAAAGGATTTATAACAGCAATCGCAATACTGGTGATAATCGCACTGGCCTATATAAATTGGGGCGGAGCGAGAACCGCCACCAGTGACGAACTCAAGGCCACAGAGCGAGAACTCGCAAGGCGTATTGACAGCCTGAGCGCAAAACTGGACACACTACAAACCAGTGTGAACCGCATAGACAGCAACGTGGACACACTGAAAAAAGGCCAAGTAATAATCTTTGACGAGGTTAAGAAACAGCCTATGACACTTTGGGAACTGATAAACTTTTAGAGATATGGAGATAGAAATACCATACTACACAGAGCAACAAAACAGATTGCTAAGCGAGATAGCCGAATTGCAAAGGGAGATAAGCGGAATTTCGATAAATCCAAATTACTTCCTTGATATGGCTAAGGCTTGCAAGAAACTCCAGTACAGATGTGAGAGATACTTGTATCTCTATTGTCGAACCGAAAAAAGCAAGAAAAGCAAAGCAAGGAAATGAGAAAAAGGACAAGCAAAGCGGAGGTTGATCTACTGATCTACCGACAGAGGAACAAAACGCCACCTGATAAGCAACATATCATTTGGCGGAAGATTAAAGCAATTCGCAACATTCAGGACGGCCTGAAAAGCAAATTTGAGCGCATAAAAGCAACTACTGGTGATATGCTTGAGATGTCGGCCTTGAACACCAAATTTGTAAGACTGGAAAGGCGTTGGACTGAATTGTTTGATGAAGTTACTAACAATATTTTTAATAGAATATGAAAAATTCAAAAGAAAAAATCATTGTCGAACAGATGATGAAGAACTACCTGAAACGTAAGGTAGATCAGGTTTTTGGAGCGGACAATAATGTTTGCATCCAAACTATCAATGACCGAATGGCATTGTCAGGAATGGGAACTATCAAGTTTTCCGATATGGACAACTTCAAGGACATCATAACAAACATAGAGTTTGACGGAGCCAATATGTTTTTCGACTGGAACAAAAAGACGCTGGCCACCGCAACTATGTTTACCGCCGACAACTTCACATTAGTTTCAAACCTTAACACAAAGTAATAGACTATGGCAGATAATCAATTAGCATTTTCAAACTGGCTCAGTCAGGGGCATAAGTTTTTGCCACACCTGAACTCTCAGCCTGCACCGATAAATTACTCATTCGATGAGGAGTTTAGACGTAAGACGATTAACAAGTTGGTCAATATGTTACATTCTCGCAGAAACGAGGTTGATGTAATCCTGATAGCGGACTGGGCCAACAAGGAAGAAGGCTTTATCCGCAAGACGATCCCGCAACGGAATGACCATAAGAACAAACGCCACGCGGTTGATGTGTTGAAATTCCTTTGTGATCAGTGGGATATTGATTACCCTGAGGAATATTACACTTACGGCAAAAAGTTTGGGTTCGTAATGGAGCGAGCATAAAAAAAGCCACGTGGCAAACGTGGCGGAGGATAACGGATTCAAGTTGAAAAAAGAAACCAACTGACGATGCAAAGATAGAAAAAGTTTTTGATTGTCAGTTGGTTTTGCTTAAAAATTTTATGACAATGGCAAAAAAAGCAGACAAGAGCGAAACAAAAGAAAAATACGTCAAAAAAAACGTACAACTACAAGTAGAGGAATATTTTTCTACCAACTACGATTTTAGACGCAACGTAATAGCAAAACGTATAGAGTATAAGAAGAAATCAGATACCGACTGGTTAGAAGCAGATGAAAATGTACTATGGCGAGAACTGGCGTTATTAGGTTATAAATATTCTATTGGTAATATTATTCAGTTGCTTAAATCCGATTTTGTAGTGGATTTCAACCCAATAGAAGATTATTTCGAAAATCTTCCTGAATGGGACGGAGGGGAATATATATACGAACTCTCCAAGTATATAGAAGTAAAGCCAGCAACAGATCACGAAAGATTTTTCAGGATGTTCACCAAATGGCTTGTAAGACTGATACGTCACGGATTAGGCGGTGGCGTAAATAAGGAGTCCATAATATTTACTGGTGCTCAAGATAAGGGAAAAACTTCTTTTTTCCACTTCCTACTTCCCAAACAATTACAAGAATATTTCAAAGAAAACCCTGACACCGACTCCAAGAACAGAGACGGAAAAATAGCACTTACAAGGGCGTTAATCGTGAACTTTGATGAAATGGATAGTATGGGCAAAAAGGATATGGCTCAGGTGAAATCATATATGACAAAAGCAATTTGCGACGATAGATTACCTTACGCCAAGACTGAGGGTAGATTTCCTACTATTGCATCATTCGTAGGATCCACCAACAAAAAACAATTCCTATATGATGAAACTGGAAACGTGCGTTTTATCAGTTTTGAACTGGATAGAATTATATTCGATAAGACCGACCCAACCAAGCCGAACTATCGTAATATTGATATTGATAAGGTTTGGGCTCAGGCGTATATGCTTTATAAGGATAAGAGTTTTGTTTGTGATTTGACACCTGAAGAAACAAAACTCAATGAGGAGATAAACAAAGCCTTTTTGGTGCGTACTGAGGAAATGGAGGTGATCTCTATAACAATGCACATTCCTAAGGAGGGCGACGAGAGCGAATTCTTATCCGCACTTGAGATTAAGAATAAACTCCGCCAGTTGGGATATATGAATTTAGATCATCAGCGAATAGGTAAGGCTTTATCGGCATTCGGTTACAATTATCATAATGGCCGAAGTGATACGAATAAACAACCTCACTATGGTTATGATGTTGTTTTTGACCAAAAATTATAGAATAATGACACAGAAAAACATACAAAACAAGGTACTACGTTACTACAATTAATATAAATCACTGATACATAAATATTTATTTGTAGTAACTATATTTTTATTAAGGTACTACAAGGTACTACAATTTATATATATTATTGATTTATAAATATTTATATGTAGTAACATAACACTTTACTTTGTAGTATGTAGTACCTTGTAGTAAGTAGAGTTTTTTGAGCATCATTTATAAAAACAATACTGATTTATAGATAGTTATAGCATTTGTAGTAACGTAGTACCTTGTTTTGCATTTTTAAACTTTTTATAAAAAAATCGGCAAAACAAAAGAAATAGACCACATAACGCACTGATATTCAATTTATTTCTTTTGTTTCGCTACCCTAAAAAAGTATATTATTATGATTAAACAAGAAGAGATTAACAAGGCCGTAAAATCCTTTGATATAGAGAGTTATCTACATTCCAAAGGTATAAAGTTTATGCAGTCAAGGAAAGGAATTTGTTTCAAATCACCATTCCGCACAGAACATAATCAAAGTTCTGTGATATACAATGATACACGTATGTATCACGATTGCGCCACTGGCGACAAATTTTCTTTGGTTCGGTTCGTTATGGCGTTGGAACACTGCAATTTTACCACGGCATTGCAGACCATATCAGGAAACAAATTTACTCCAGTGGAGCAATCAGAGTCGAATGATATAAAGCGAGAATTCGAGCAAAAGGAATACCAGTTTTACCCACTGCAAAATCACATCCTATTAGAGTATTGCGCAAGCCGTGGAGTGTCGGCCTACGTGGCTCAGAAATATTGCCGAGAGTGCTTGAAAGACCACAAATATTATTATGTGGCGTTCCCTGCCGACAAAGGCGGTCACGTTCTCAGGAACGGCACAAAGGGCAATTTCGCCAAGATCAACGAGAGCGGAAAGCCATTGTCTATATCCACCATCAACAACCAATCCGACCGAATTGTAATACTGGAAGGCTTTTTTGATTTCCTGAGCCTTGCCGAATACTGGCGTTATAAGACTGGCAAGGATATTCCATATAACGCCATTGTCCTGAATAGTTGCACAATGCTATCCAAGGCCGTAATTGAGCAACTTAGCGCATACCAAAAGATATATACATTGCTTGACTATGACGATGCAGGTATCGCTACCACAAACAAAATCACCAGTGTATATGCCGACAAGTGCGAGAACCTGACAAACAAATTTTTGAAAGGAAAGTATAATGATTTCAATGATTACTGGATAGACTATAAAAAGCAACTGCAAAAAAGTTTGTAAATTGCATTAATATTGCTTAGATTTGCGCCACAAAATCAGTTGCAAATATTCTTTTGAATAGCGTAAAACGCTGAAAATAAGGCATTTTCGGAATGGTTTATAATTTCATCACTCCGACTTTTATAATTAAAAAGCCGTCTTCTATAGACGGCTTTTTTTTGTTTTATAGATAAATCTATTATCGTAATTGTTGGCAAATTTGTGTCTTATTCCCCATTGCCATTTATAATTTCTCTAAGTGTGCGGAAATAGATGCCGCCTTGCACAGCGGTGAATTTCGACAAATCAACATTTTTCTCGGGAGTTTTTTTCTGCAATGGATAGCATATGTAGTTTTTAACATCCTTGGGGTCGGTAACAACCTCGTTTTTCAGTTGGGCATTTGTCATTATGCGTGGACCATTGCCCTCAAGCCTATAGAGCTCGTTTTCCTCTCCGTTTTTATACAGAAGAAGGTATTTTGCCACCATAGCCTCGTAACCAAGATTCAGGAAACGGCCTTCCCTGAGCTCCAGACGGGCATAATAAATCTTGTTGTCGAGAATGAATTGCTTTTGCTCCAGGTCATGATAATTGCCTATCAATACATAGTCGTCCATGGAGCCGTTGAATGTACCTTCCTCTGGATACGCCTGAAGTTTTTCCACAGGATTTTCGCCAAGGCTGCATTCCACAATGTCGAAATGCTCTTCCAGTTTTTTGCGAACCTCCACATTGTCGGAAGAGGTCTTGTTGAGTGCCAGTGAATAATAATTGGGATTATTGAATGGCTGGAAAATCTTTCCATTTACAAGCTTGAAATTTGCCTTTAGGAAATCATCGTTGGTTTCGGCTACTCCATATTTCTTGGTCATGGCATAGAAATGGAATTTCTCGGCCAAAACACGTCTTATCTCGTCGCGGAATATTTTGCGCACTTTTTCCTTCCACCATGTTTTCTCGCCTGCTTTCTCTCGGGCATAGAGGTAAATCACATATAGAAAATTTACATCATAATGCGATAAAATCAATGTGTCACGGTCGAAGAGACGGTTCTCGAACTGATACGATATGTGGGTGCTGGGCACTTCCTCTCCACCCTTTTTCACAGTATGGATTTTGATGTTTTCGCCTTCGTTGTATTTCCTCTCGTTGCCCACAAAGGCAGATATAAAGAAGTTTGGTATTATATTGTATCCTTCTGTAATACTGTCTTTTTCGGAGCTTCTAAGCCGTACTTCCTTGAAATTGAGCCTGTCGATATCGCGCTCGGATTTCTCAGCCTCGTCGATGTCGTTGTCGTCAAGGAAAAGGTTGATGTTCCATTGGATTACATTCTTGGCATAGGTGTATTGCTTGTAGATGGATTCGCGGCCAAGCTGATGCCCCATTTTGTAATACTTGGAATCGCCGATGTAATATACCTGATTCTGGTTTTCTTCCTCGGCCGTTAATGCCACATCAAGATACATGTGGTCCACACGTTTGCCATCGTCCTGATCTTTCAGTCCCTGTGGTATCTTGTTGCGCGAATCGCCTATAAGCTCGTCTATGATTGCCTCGAAAACTATGTTGAAATTCTTGGCCAATAGATATTCCTTTTGGTCGGTATTGATGCTTAGCTTATGCCCCAGCTCAAAGAATGCAAAACACAGATTCCACAGCTGCAATGCCTTGTCGGAAAAGTATTTGTATTTGATGGAAAGCAGGCGTTTCTTGCCCAGTCCTTTTTCCAGATACTGCTTGAAAATACCCTTCGTCAGCAATTCGTAATTGCAGTTGATGGGGATGCGGAATCCGTATGTATCGTTAAGGTGTCGGAGTATCGAGAAGAATATTATGAACAATTCCTCGTCGAAATTTATTTTCCGTTTTTTGTTTACTGGATCCAGATATATAGGATTGTCTTCCTGTATGATTGCCTTGCTGGTGGCAATTGTGCGGGTCCAGTTTATCTTGTTGATTCCCGAATGTATGTTCTTGATTGTGAAAAGGAAAAAGTTCTGATTATCCCTGTTGAACCGTATCAGCGAGAGTATGATGTCGAGTAGGGTATTGGCCTGATGCTTTTTGCCTCGGCCTTCCTGCATCAGCTGCTTGTAATATATAGCCCTGCTGCTCGGGTTTTGTTTCTTGTAGACGCAGATGGCCCTGTATATCCAGATGGAAAACTCATAGATGAATTTTCTATCGGCTTCTTTCAGATATTTTTCCTGACCTTCGGGATTTATTATGAATTTGGGATCTATCCTCTGATCGCCAATCAATAGATATTCCTTGGGTGTGGATTCGGGATCGTTTTTCTTCCTGTCGTAGAGAAGCACTTTGGGAAGTATGAACACACAATCGTTGAGACGTGGATTGTAAAAATAGCCTACGTAGCTTACGCTTACCATTTTATCCACATCCTGCAATCTTGTGATGTCATACAAAACATCGTGAACATCAGATAGTTCGTATTGATGTTCCTCAAAGATGATTCTCATTTTAGTTGCCGCTTTTTGATGAAACCCAATTAATCACATTTTTCACAAAGATGGTAGCAATCTGCTCGTTTATCTCGCCGGTTTCCTTGTAGAAATCGCTGAATGTCATTAATTTGGTATTGCCTGAATCGTCTTTGCCATTTCCAAACAGGTTGGCGTCATCAAATCCGTAATCCTTGAACACATCGTTCCAAAGGTAAAATACAACCTTGTTTACGAATGTCTTGGCGTTTATTATTCCATCCTTTGCCTTGCAGAAGAAATATCCTAATTGCTTATCGGCGCTGTCGGTGATGCCGCTGATGATGGCATTGATTTTCTTCAGGAATTCCCACCAATCCTGAGTGAATGGCTTTTCTGTTCCATTTTCCAGCTGGATGGTCTGGTTGCTGAATTCTATTCGCCAGTTAAGGGTTGCTCCATTCTCGTCAGTGCCCTCAGTGATAGGCACATATTCCCAATCCCAACGGCGCTTGAAGGCGCTGTCTATCGGGAAGAGACTCTGGTCGCTGGTGTTCATTGTGGCCCATATATAGAGATTATTTGGCAGGAGCATTTGCTCGCCTGATTTTATTTTTTCAGGAATACCATCACATTCGGCAAACGCACCGGCCAGATACTGCTGTATATCCTTGTCGGGGTTTATTGGATAATCTGATACGCCATCATCGTTTCTATCCAAAAGCTGGAACAAATCACCGAAAATCTGGGCACAGTTTCCCCTGTTGATCTCTTCGATAATTAGGAACTCTGGTTTCTCCTTATCTTTCCAGGCATCAACGTATGCCTTAAGGAATGCCTGTGGTACGTATGTGTAGATGATTTTGGAATCAGAGGAGTTGTTGTTAAGCAAGGCGACGCCAACAGCAATTCCTTTTTGGATTTCCCTGAAAAAACTTTCTGTAAATCCTGCTTGGTTCACAATAGTACTTATTACATTGGAAGGCAAGGGCTGCAACGATCGCCAATATTTAGCACCAAATTTCTGACAAGGGTAAGAGCTTGAATCCTTCATATCCTTAAGCAATGAGATTAGCTCAGGAACAGAATAAATCCTCTCTGGACTACTCATCACAGGTTTGTAACTTCCCACAAATGTGGAATAATCGCTGTCTGGGTGGAAAGTGGTGCGCACAGTTCTTTCCTTATACAGTTCTGTGATTTCTTTTACTCCGTGCGATTTTCCCGTTCCAGGCGCTCCATAACGGATTAGCTGGAGAGGAAGGTCCTGAATAGGAGTAGTTGTTTTAGATTGATTATTATTCATATAAAACCTGTGTATTGATAGAACAATAGTATTTTCTAAAATCCAAAAATAAACAAAAAATAATTATTAAACAATACTTACTTGTTTTTCTTGTCAGTATTGTTTGGGGTAGTTCGTTGTCATTTAATTAGCTAATAAACATTAAACTTAGCTAAATCTTTTCTCTTTATTTGTAATAATTTGTATTTTAGCTATAAAAATGATGAAATTAAACAAGCAATATCTGATATACTTTTTCTCGTATGACCAATGCTGTTTTATTGGTAGAATTATTTTGGATGAATGTTTTCCTGGTATTGAAATGTGGTATTGGGACCATGAAAAAGAAATTTCATGGGAGAAACATTTTGCCTGGCGAGACAAAATAATATCCATCAACATCACATTGATGGATGATTGGAATGATATGGATACTTTGGGTATGGTGACAGCCTCTCCTTGGATTTGTGTTTATAAAGGGGATAATCTTGTTGCTCAATTCGAACCGGAACAATGGGCTTACATTGATGAGGCTAATAATCGTTGCAATATACATAAAGATATATTTTGAAAGTGTTTCTCCATTTTGGCGTTCATTTCGGCTATTTGAGATTTATGTTTGCGGATGTCCTGTTGCTCAAGCATATAAACAGTTTGGTAATGCAGTTAATGTTGGTTTAGTAAAGTATTTTGCCAAATATATGTTTGGTGAATAGTTTATATCCTCGCCCCCCGAAAGTTATTTTTCAACTTTCGGGGGGTCTTTTCCTTCTCCAATCTCCCTTGCTCGGGCTGAACGATTGTTCAGCCTGCTCTGACCGCGGGAAACTCAGACCCAGAGTCAGTACCTCGCTGACAATCGTCAGCGCCCCACCCCAAGGCCCTGCCTAAAAATCCCTGCCACGGCAGTCTCTTTCAAATTACACCTTCTTAACAATATCCTCCGCTAGTTTATTAAGTTTAAGGCAGCGTTTTCTTAAATCTTGATTATTGTAAAAAGGATTGTATCCAAAGGGGCAAATTTCCAGCAGTCTGCCCTCAGCGCATATGTCGAAATCGCGCTTGCACGGCTTGTACAAATTCGGAAAACCGTTTACCTTTAGGTAAATGATGCAATAGCCACGTTCGATAGCCTCGTGCATCACCTCCTTCTCCCTTGGTGATATGGCTGCGCTTACGATTACGCCTCCGGCCTCGCCACAGTCAAGCCATTCCTGTTTTTTGCACTGAAATTCATCATTAGTATCTTTCCTGTGAACTATCACGGCCACTTTGTTGGGAATATCCAGTAGAAAACGATTGCCGATAATCTGACAATCCATATCTAAAACATTGAAGTTGTTTACCACCGTGAAAAAATTCCTGTGGGCACGTTTTACTGCCAGGCGGCGTGGATTGTCGGATAGATAATTTTGCCAGTTTTTTAGCTGTCCTCTTCCGCTAAGGATGCGGTCGTTGTAGCCCTCCTCAAATTGCGGCACAAGTTTCGGATTCCGTTGACGTAATGCTCCTGAATCCTTGTCGTCGTTCTCGCCTGTTGCTGGAAGACCTTCTTGAATCTGGTAATATGCTCTTGAGCATCCGCCTTTGAAGCCTGATACCACTGTGCCAAGATTGCGCTTCCCTTCAAAATCTGTTTCTACGCATACTATCAGATGGATATGGTCGGGCATTATGCACGTTTTCCAAATCTGAACGTTGGGATTATATTTATGGATCTTGGGGATTATTATATCCCTAACTATTTTCCCAAATTCCGACAGTACTATATGTGGATAGTCCGGCGTTCCCTTGGGAGCATCATATTTCCCTGCAAGTGTGCCAAGTAGTGTATGACGTTCTTTACGGTTGGAATCGCCCTTGCCGTCGATGTTTACGGTAAGCATATAGATTCCTCGCTTACCGTAGTCGTGCCACTTTTTGCGTTTTAAGTCGTGATGCTTGTTGTTGTAATTTTCCGGCATAGTTTTCACCTATTTTCCCCTTTCACCCCTCCTTTCCCTTCTGCATCTCCAGCAGTTTCTCCATCTTGGCGTTCATTTCGGCTATCTGGGATTTCAGGTCGCGGATGTCTTCCTTCATGTCGTCGTTGTTGTCGGCCACCATCTCGTCTACGAATACGGAGTTTATCAGCGACATGCCTATCACGCCGCCAAGTATCAGGAGCATTGCGAAAAAGAAGCGCACAAAGCCTCCGGCCACCTCCGACACGCGGCTGCTGATGGCGTCGGGTATCTCGTACCAGCCCTCTATCGTAAACAGCCTGAACGTGGTGAAAATGCTGGCGAAGGGGTCGCCGAAATATTCAGGTGCCTCGTCCTTGAACAGAGAGCCGCACAGAAGCGCTATCACCAGTATTATGACGCCGAAACTTGCAAACAGGCCCGCACACTTGCGCATGGCGCCCACAAAATTCTTGCCTATCACCTTCAGGTCCTTGAAGGCCTTCAGGATCCTGAAAACCCTGAAAATCCTGAGAACCCTTAGCACCATGAGCACCGACACATCCATGTGGCCGAATATCCAGCTGCCAGCTATCACGCCCAGCTGCATCAGCACCAGAGATCCGTCGAATATGTTCTGCAGATCACTCCAATAGCCCTTTGCGCCCAGCTTTATGTGCTTGGCTATCATCTCCAGAAGGAATATCACGGTGCATCCGTGGTGGAGAAACCTTATTATCCAGTGGCTGATATCAAACTCCTGAATCACCACCAGAACGGTGAACAGGCATATCACTGCCAGAATATAGTTGTCGTTGGTGAAAATCCTCACAAAGGCGGATTCGTTTTTTTCTTTGGGTTCCATTTTTTTTATTGTTTTTCTGATGCTGCAAATATATATAAAATCCCGCAAATATCACTGTCAACATCAGCAAAAAAATAGCCGTGGCAATTCTCCCGAATACCACGGCCTTCACTGATCTTGATTAATTTTAAGTGTTGTGTGTGTATTTATTTGTAATTGGCTGTTTGGCTGTTATTATCTTACATAGAAACTTACTGGCTCGCTCTCCACAATCTCTTCGCCATCGTTGTCCTCGTCCAGCAGGGCAAAGTAAACATAGTTGGTGGCGCCCGGTGTGGTGCTCTGGCCTATCACGTTGTATGGCATGTACATGTCGCAGGTGTAGTTTCTGTTGGCCTGTACAGTGAAGGGGCCGCCGTAGCAGCAGAGGTTGCCTTCGCCGTCGTCGAAGTTCTCGTCGTTGGTCTGCAGAGGGTCGCCGTTGGCATCAAGGAATATTGCAAGCAGCGATACCTGGCCGCCCTGGTTGAGAGCATAGTTGCAGGTGAGCTTCATGCAGTTTCTGCCGTGGGTATCCTTCACGTTGTGGGTTACTGTCATTGTCTGTGCAAACGATGCCACCGAGCAGATGAGGGCGAGCATCAGGGTAAACATAATTTTTTTCATGATTATTGTTTTTAATTAAGTTTGTTGAAATTTTTTCTTTTTATTTGCCCATTTGATGAGGCCCTCCATGTTTTTCCATGAATATTTTTGCGCTTTTTTTCGTGAATTTGCACAAAAAACGTGAGCGTCAGTGATTTGCATACCACTTGCGCTCACGTTTTTTTATTGTAGGGATGTTCCCGTAATTATTTCTCCTGATTGTTGCCGAAGTCCTCCAGGTCCAGATTGTCGCCCAGGTTTCCAAACAGGTTTCCAAGGTTGCCCAAAAGGTCGGAGGGGTTGCTGCCCAGACTGTTGAGCAGGTCGGCGGGATTGCTGCCCAGGCTGTTTAGCAGTTCGGAGGGGTTTTGGCCTATGCTGCCCATTATGGAGGAGAATGCGTCCTTCAAGGATCCGCCCATTGCGGCAAACGAGTCCTCCAGGTTGCCCATCATGTCCATGCCCATCCTTGTGGAGTCCAGCTCCTGCATCAGCTCGTCGTCGTCCATCTTGCCGGTAAAATACTTCAGTATGGCGTCGGCCACGTTGTTTCTGGCTATCAGCCCGGCCTTCTGTATTACGGCGTACTGCCACTTGCAGATGTTTATGAGAGCGCCCTGGTCCAGATACAGTTTCATTGTCCTGATGCTTTCCACAAACATGTCGAAATTGTCCATCTGAAGGTTTGCGCTGTCCATGAGGGCCATGAAATCGCTTTCCTGCATGCCGCAGTCGTCCATGAGGGCCGGCATCAGCTCTCCCAGAATTTCGGCGCCAAACTTTGTGGTGCCCACGTTGCTGCCCGGCATCAGAATCATCTGAAGCCACCTCAGCATCAGGTCCTTATCGCCGCACTCCTCCCTAAGCTCGTCCAGCATCTCGGCTGGCATGTCGCTGAGGGCCTTGGCCATGGTCTTCAGGCTGTATCCGCCCCTTGCCAGAGCCTCGGCAATGGCGGCGTCGCTGGCCTGCTTAAGTTCTTCTTTTGTTGCAAATTCCATATATTGTATTGTTTATATTACACGTACCCCGGCCAGCGTAAGGTCGTCGATTTGTTTGTGACCCTCCACCCAGCTGTATACGGTGTTGTGTATTGTCTGTTTCTGGTCTTTGATGTCCATTGTCGATATGTCCTCGAACATCTGTATGAGCCTCTTGTGGGTGAATTTGGCGCCCTGCGGACCTCCAAACTGACTCTGGAGGCTGTCGGTGGTAAGGTACACCATATCGCCGGGCGATACGGTTTCCTCTTTCTGGCTGAATGGCAGGTTGCCCTTTATGTACCAGCCCACGGGATATTTGTCGCCGTTTATCACGCGCACCTTGCCCTCGTGGCAGATGTAGAGGTTTTGGTCGGCGCCGGCAAAGAGCACCCTGCCGCCCTCCTTGGCAAAGGCCACAAGTGTCATGTTCATGCCGTCGTTCACGTTGCTGGATGCTCCGGCGCTCAGGGCCTGTATCACGTTGTCGCGCAGGGTCTCCAGCATCAGGGCCAGGTTTATTTTCTGGTCGTGGTAGTGGATGGATATCTGCTCGTTTAGGAGCGATATTCCCAGCATGCTCAGGAAGCCTCCGGGCACTCCGCATCCGGCGCAGTCGGCCAGGGCAAAGATGTTGTAGTGCTCCATGGGCGCGGCCTTGTAGAAATCGCCGCTCACTATGCTGTGGGTTTTGGTGAAGATGAAAGCCTCAGGAAAAACCTTCGTGAGCTCGCTGTCCTGCGTGAATGTGGCTGTCTGTATGCGCTTGGCCTGCCGTATGCTGGCCAGCTGGTCGTCATGGAGCTGCTGTATTTTGGCCTGATGCTTCATGAGGGCGTCGCGCTTGTAGTCCACGTCCTGCTGCACCTCCTCGATTTTCTTCTCCAGGTATTCCAGCTTAGATTCCATTATCTTTTTCTGGTTGCGGGTTTTGGCCTCGGTGCTTTTGCGGTATATCACCATGGCCAGCGATGCCGCCAGGGCTGCTATTATGATTATCGTAATCATTGTGTGTCGTTGTTGTTTTTTTTTTAATGTATTCTTATGCCTATCAGGGTCTGGTCGTCCACTTGGTCGTATCCGCGTTTCCAGTCGTCCACCTCTTTTGATATGCATTTTTTCTGCTCTGGAATTTCTTTCCAGGCGTTTTCCTTCAGCAGCTTGGACAGCCTCTTGGTGAGGTATTTGCAGTCGTCGGGGCCGCCTATCTGGTCCTGGATGCCGTCGCTGCAGAAGTACAGCATGTCGCCGGGCTTCAGCACCAGTGATTTCTCCTCGAAATGCTTGTCCTGGTTTGGGTGGCGGCCTATCGGCATGCGGTCGCCCTTCAGCTTTTCCATCTCGCCGTCGCGGCCCAGGTATATGTTGTGGTCGGCCAGCGAGAATGTCATCATCCTTCTGTCGGCCGATATTGCCGCCATGGTCATGTCCATTCCGTCGCTCACCTCCATGGTGTCGTCGCCGCCCTCTATGGTGGATGCCAGCGATGATGTTACGAAATCCCTCATCTTGTCCAGAATCTCTCCCGTGGGCATGTGGGTGTGGCTGTAGTATTTGGGCAGGAGGTCCCTGAGGCCTGCCATTCCCAGCATGCTGAGGAAACCTCCCGGCACTCCGTGGCCCGTGCAGTCGGCCACTATTATCATAGTGAAGTTTTCCAGCTGGAATATGTTGTAGAAATCGCCGCTCACAATGTCTTTGGGCTCGAAATATACGAAACTTTCTTCAAAGATATTCCTTATTTTCTGCTCGGAAGGTATCAGCGATCTCTGTATTCCCTCGGCGTAGCGTATGGAGATTGTGGTCTGCTCCGATTCGCGTGCTATCAGCTGCTCGTCGCTCTCTATCTGCTCATGTTGGGTGCGGGATTGGGCCTCCAGCTGGTCTATCTTTTCCTGAAGCTGGGCGGCGCGGCTTTTCATGGCTTCCATCTCGCTGATGCTGCTTCTATTGGCGTCGATGCCTTTCCAGAGGTATATGCATGCTCCCAGAAATACTATCGCTATTATGATAAGTAGTAACATTGTTTATTTTTGTTAGGTTTTTTTATATTTTTTCTTTTGCAAATTATTTGCCAATTAATGCAATAGTTTTGTAATTTTGATTCGTTATTTGACGTGAGCTCTACGAAAATAAAGTATCGCACAGATAACAATTCATCGAACTCACGTTATTTACATTTTTTTTTAATTGCAATGGATAATTTTACTTTTTGTATTTTGCTGATGCTTCTGTCCACCGCGGGATCGTTCATACAGAGGGTCTGCGGATTCGGCTTCGGCATTTTCATCATGACGATGCTTCCGTACCTGATGCCCACGTATCAGGAGGCCACGGCCCTCAGCGGATTGCTGAGCCTGCTGCAGAGTGGCGTGGTGCTTTGCGGCATGTGGCGGCATCTCCACCTGCGCAATATGGTGGGCATATTCCTGTCGTTCTGCGTGTTCTCGTATCTGGCCATCAGGTTTGTAAGCGTGGCCGGCGATGGCGTCCTCAAGATTTTCCTGGGCTGCGTGCTGATGCTGCTGGGATTGTATTTCCTGTTTTTCAGCAGCAAGGTTTCGGTAACTCCCCGCAAACGCTGGCAGCTCTCGCTGGGGGCTCTCTCCGGCACCATGGGCGGATTGTTCGGCATGCACGGCCCGGCGGCTGTGGTTTATTTCCTTAACAGCGAGCCCAGCAAGGAGGGCTATCTGGCCATCTGCCAGGCCTATTTTGTGGCCACCAACCTATACATGTCGGTTTTCAGGGCCGGCAACGGTTTCATGACCGAGGCCGTGGGCTGGGGCGTGCTGGTGTCGCTGGCCGGAATAGGAGTGGGGGTGTGGCTGGGAGGCAAGGTTTTCAACCGCATGCCTCAGGCCACCCTGAAACGCGTGATATACATTTATATGATAGTGGCCGGCGTGATAGCCATAGCCACCAGATAGAACTAAAAAAAGAGGCTGCCCAAATAATGTGCGGGACAGCCTCTTTTTTTATATGTGTGCTAGTTTTCGCGTATCAGCTCCACTCTTCGGTTCTTCATGCGGTTTGGCTCCGATGTGTTGGGCAGCAGCGGCTCCTTCCACCACATAGATTCGCACCTTATCTGCTCGGGCTGCGCTCCGTTTTCTATGAGCTGGCTGCGCAGGTTCTCGGCGCGTTTCTGGCCCAGGGCCTTGTTTACCTCCAGCGATCCCAGGTTGCAGGTGTGGCCCTTTATCAGGATCCTGATGTAGCTGTATTGGGCCATGAGCTCCGACAGGCGGCTGATGCTGCGCTTCAGGCTCTGCTGGTTGGCTATGTTGCTCATGCTGATGTTGCAGTAGTTCTGGTTAATCTCCAGTATCAGCCTGCTGATCTCGTCGTCTACCGGCTTGGGGGCCTGGCCGATGGTGTCGCGTATCAGCTCTATGCTTACGCTGTCGGCGGCGGGGGTGATGGTGGCGGTGTCGGCGGTGGCTATGGCGGCCAGCGAATCCTGGATGTGCTGCTGCCTGATGGCTTCCTGCTCCTTGAGGCGTGCCTGCTCCAGCGAGTCGGCCTTGGCCTGCTCCAGCTCCTGGATGTCGTTGAAGTTGCGGCGTGTGATGCGCTCGAAACCAAACTGCTCCACATCGCGCAGGCGGCGTTTCTGCTTATACTCGGTAAACTTAAGCTTGGCCTCGCTGTTCAGCCTGTATCTTACGCCCAGCTGAAGGCCCAGCGCCAGGTTCTTTATCTTGGGCGATACCTCCGAGTTCAGGATTCCGTTGTAGACCATCGATTGCTGCGAGTATCCGCCTCCGGGGCTGGGCTCGTAGAGCAGGTTGCTGCTTTTCTCGGGCAGGGGTGTAAGCCTGTAGATGCCCTGGGCGGCCACGTAGGCGTCGAGCCTGGGGTTGATGGCGTACAGGAGGCCCAGCTCGCCTATGGCCGAGAGGTTGGGCTTGAATGTGTATGTGCCGCTGTGGCTCAGGCTGTCGGTGTAGATGTGGTTGTGGCCGGCCACGTTGCCCACCTCCAGCTGATACTGCCCCAGATACTCGCGGGTTTCTATCTGTCCGCTGGTGGAGTATCCGGTTTTGGGGTAGAATGTAAGCATGGCGCCTCCGGCCATGTAGAATTTCCAGCTTACTGAGATGTTGGTCTGATAGTAGATCATGGCCGGCACCGAGAGCGCGTGTACCGTTACCTTCTCGCTGAAGTTGTGGAAATATGTGCGGTGCTCGTATTCCTTGCTGTCCAGGAGGATGTCGCTGTCGGTGGCGCCGGATATCTTCTGCACGTATGGGCCGGTGGCTATGCTGTCCAGCCTTATGAGCGAGTATTGCAGGCCCAGGCCCAGACCCATGTGGTTGGTGATGTAGCGCTGATAGCCTATGCGGAAGTTTCCGTTCCACTGGTTCTGGTTTTGGGATGCTATTCCGTCCCTTATTCCCTGGTTGATGAGTCCGCCGTCTATTGTGGCGTAGTCGCCGTCGTGGCAGCCGAAGTAGTACATGATGTCTACCTCGCTGTTAACTTTCTGGGCCAGTGAGTTGCCTGCTCCCAGCAGCAGCATCAGGGATGCTGCCGCAGATTGCAGGGCCTTTGTTATTCTGTTCATGCTTGTATCTGTTTCTTGTTGTTTCCCTTATTGTACTATTATCTTGAACGACACCTTGATGCCGTTGGCCAGCGCGTATCCGCTGTATGTGCCTGCCGGCAGGCTTATCCTGTATTCCTGCGATTGGCTGCTGCCCTTGTATGCCAGGCTTCCGAGATTGTTGTAGATGTATACCACGCAGTTTTGGATGTCCATCTGGCTGAAGTTGTGCAGCATCAGGGTAAACTGCTCGCCCGGCCTTGCTGGGTTGGGGTATACGCTTACGCTGCGTGGCTCGCTCTTGGCAAGCGGCTTCTGCTCGGCGGCGGGGCATATCTTCTGCTTGCTGCCGTCGATGGTGATGACCTCGGCGCTGTATACGCCCGTAATCCTTGGCAGCTGCTGGCAGTATTGCTGTGTGGCGCCCTCCAGCAGGGTGTCGTTGCGGTACCACTGATAGTCCACGAAGTTGCCATCGCCGTTGTCGATGAAGATGATGTCGCTGTAGAGGAGCTTTATCTTGTCGCTGCTTGGGTTTATCCTAATGTCCAGCGGCATTGGGTCGGTCTCCACGTTCTCTTCCTTGCGGAATGTGATGTCTATCTGGTTGATGCCATCGTTCGGGAATTTCTCCTTGTCCACCACGAAGGTTACTGTGCGCAGGCTGTCGCTGCCGTTTTGTGCATCAAAATCCACGTACTGTCCGTTGCCGAGCTTGTAGCTCTTGGGCAGCTCGCAGTTTTGGAACGAGAGCTCTATGTTTGCTGTCTGTCCGTAGCAGTAGGCATCGCCGTCCTCGTATTTGAATTCCACATTAAATGGCTTTGCTTTGGCCTTTATGGTTGCGGGGGCGGCAGTGTAGTGCTCGCTGTTTAGGGCAAGGGTTATCTCGTAATCGCCAGATTGCAGTGCTCTGGCCTTTACGCCGTTTGTTTCCATCTGCTGGCTGATGCTGCTGGCCACGGGTTCCAGCTTGTCGCCATCCAGGAGGTTGCTGATCTGGTATTCGATTTCATGCCATCTGCCGCGTACCATCTCCATGTTGTGGGCTGATATCGTTACCTTGCGTTTCTCTATGGTGAATTTTCCGGTCACGGTCTTTACGGGGTAGTACAGATCCGGCTCGTCGGGGGTAAACTTTACTGTCACCTTTGGCTTGGCTGATGTTATGGTTTCGCCCTTGTCGTCACCGTCTCCGAATTCTATCTCGAATTTGCCTGGAACGTCCTTGCCCTTGAAGGTTGCTTTTCCTGTTGGCTTGTATTCCTCGTATTTGTCGCCGTATTGTCCTGATACTGCCACATCGCTGAGTATTGGTGTGGCCTTTATTATTACAGTGCAGGTTTTAGGGTTCTCTGTCTTGTTGCCTGCATTGTCGGTGGCCCATGCCAGTATCTCGTATTTGCCAGCCTCGCTGATGGTTATCGGAGCTGTGTATGTGGCTTCGGTTTCGCCATTGATGCTGTAGCTGATGCTCTTTACTCCAGAGAGCTGCTTGTCGTCGGCAGAGATTGTTACCACATACTTTTTGCCGTCGCCGTTGGTGTTTACGGTGTCGATGGTTACGTCAGGTGCTGTTTTGTCTATCTTCACCGTGATGTTTCCTACCTGAAGGTTGCCGTTGGCAAATACGGGTACGTTTTCGTTTACGCCTTCTACGAGATCCTTGCTTGTTGTAATCTCATCGCCATTCTTTGTGGACGAGAGCGTTACGTTTCTCACCCAGCCGGATTCGTTGAATCTCGAGAGGTATGCCTTCTGTGCACCGTCGTTGTAGTTTACGATTACATCGTGGATGGTGTAATCGAAGGTGGCAGGGGTGAAGTTATTGTCGTTTGTAGACAATTGGAATGTTAGTTTGCCTATAAAGCCATTTTCTTCAACAGTCAAAACCTTGTTTTCGTTTACTCCGAATGTCGGAACGTAGTCTACAGGGAATACATCGGGAGCTATTATCTCGACTCTATTTACACTATGATTAAGAGTTACCTCCTTTGGCATCTCCTGGTTAATGTAAATGTTCAGGTCGTCCTGAGCGATAGTAGCAGGGGTGATGTTCCAGTATGCGGTCTTGAAATCTTTGTAGTTGCCGACGCCGTGGATTGTGGCTTTAGCTGGGGCAGATCCCACGTTTACGTTGTCGGCGTAGGTTACGGTGTAATCTGTACCAAGTTGTAATACCTCTTTCCTTGTCCTGTCGGTGACAGTCAATGTAGGCTCTATTGCAGAACCGGTGTAAGTCGTATCAGGGATTGCTGCAATCTCAATATCGAGCTCGCTTATTGTTTTTGGTTCTATCACAAAATAACCCTCCGCCTCTCCAGTATAATTACCAATACCAGAGATTTTGACAGAACCTCCATTTGTGATTACCCCAGAAGCATTGTATGCTACATTTTTGTTTTCTCCGTATGACTTAATCTCATAGTCGCTATTTCCAAGAGTTTTGTCATTGATTGTGACAGTGAGTTTTTCGGAAGTAGGCTTTATCTGAGCACCTGAGTATGTAGGATTCTCGCTCAGGGTCACTACGGCTTCGTTGATTGATGCCTTGGCAATGTTCCACACCTTTTCTACACTTCCCGTAAAATTACCCGTTCCTGTAACGGTGAGGGTATAATCGCCTGCGTCGGTTCCTGTGTTTCCTGAAACCTCGTAGTCATCAGTTTCCTTGAGGTCTCCAAATCCAGTAACTGTCACCGATTGAATTTCCTGAGTCTGTTCTTTTCCATCGTAAGTCAAAGTACCGCTGGCGAGTGTTATCGTTGTGATTGACGCTACGCCAGGAGTATTGCTGTTTGTGATGTCGAACGGTTCTATCACAAAATAACCCTCCGCCTCTCCAGTATAATTACCAATACCAGAGATTTTGACAGAACCTCCATTTGTGATTACCCCAGAAGCATTGTATGCTACATTTTTGTTTTCTCCGTATGACTTAATCTCATAGTCGCTATTTCCAAGAGTTTTGTCATTGATTGTGACAGTGAGTTTTTCGGAAGTAGGCTTTATCTGAGCACCTGAGTATGTAGGATTCTCGCTCAGGGTCACTACGGCTTCGTTGATTGATGCCTTGGCAATGTTCCACACCTTTTCTACACTTCCCGTAAAATTACCCGTTCCTGTAACGGTGAGGGTATAATCGCCTGCGTCGGTTCCTGTGTTTCCTGAAACCTCGTAGTCATCAGTTTCCTTGAGGTCTCCAAATCCAGTAACTGTCACCGATTGAATTTTCTGAGTCTGTTTTACTCCATTATAAGTCAAAGTACCGCTGGCGAGCTCTATCGTTGTGATTGGCGCTACGCCAGGAGTAGTGCTGTTTGTGATGACGAACGGTTCTATCACAAAATAACCCACTGCCTCTCCAGTATAATTACCCTTACCAGAGATTTTGACAGAACCTCCATTTGTGATTACCCCAGAAGCATTGTATGC
>JAKSLV010000002.1 GCA_024401025.1 Bacteroidales bacterium | reverse complement strand
AGGCTATGATTTATGTGCGTGAGCATTATGCTTTCGACAGTCTTGGAGTCTGCGGATTCTCGGCTGGAGGTCATCTCGTGGGAACGTCGGCTGAATATTTTAATGTTAATTGTGTGGACGACAAGCCTCATAATCTCCGTCCCGACTTCGCCATTATGATGTATCCCGTGGTGACAATGCAGGACGACTACGCGCACCGCAAATCGCGCCGAAACCTTCTCGGACAATATTACAGCAAGGAGCGCAAGGATTCTTTGTCGCTTGATATGAATGTCCATTCAGATATGCCACCGATTTACCTTCTTGTCTGCAAGGACGATCCCATTGTGGATTATCACAACGCCCTCAAGATGGATGAGGCTCTGAGTAGGGCCGGAGTCCGTCACCGTCTCAACTATCACGAGGTAGGAGGCCACGGCTTCGGTGTTAATCCCGGCCGTATCAAGGATAACGATAAGTCAGCAAGCGATTGGTGGAAAGATTTTTTGGAGTGGCTATAGTCCCCAGTTGTCTTTGTCGAGGCTTCGGTAATTGATTGCCTCGGCCACGTGGTGCGACTGGATTTTCTCGCTTCCCTCAAGGTCGGCTATCGTGCGTGAGACTTTCAGAATGCGGTCGTAGGCGCGGGCCGATAGTCCCATTTTCTCCATTGCTTTTTTGAGTATCTGACTGCTTGCCTCGTCCAACTCGCAATAAAGACGGATCTTACTGCTCGACATTTGAGCGTTGCAGTGGATTTTGGGAGAGTCGGCAAATCGTTTCAACTGAATCTCGCGTGCCTTGATGACTCTTGCGCGGATTTCGGCGCTCGATTCGCCTTTTTCCTGAAGCGTCAGGTCCTTGAAAGGTACTGGAATCACCTCTACGTGGAGGTCGATTCTGTCGAGCAATGGTCCTGATATTTTGCCGAGGTATTTCTTCACGTCGCTTGGTCGGCAGGTACATTCCTTCTCGGGGTGATTGTAGAATCCGCAGGGACAGGGATTCATCGACGCCACAAGCATAAATCCTGCTGGATAGTTTACGGTGAACTTGGCTCTCGATATGGTTATCTCCCTGTCCTCCAATGGCTGACGCATTACTTCCAAAACCTGACGCTTGAATTCAGGCAACTCGTCGAGAAACAAGACTCCATTGTGAGCCAACGATATCTCGCCCGGCTGAGGATATGCGCCCCCGCCCACTAATGCAACGTCAGAGATTGTATGATGAGGACTGCGGAATGGTCGTGTTGTCATCAGCGCCGAACCGTTTGGCAATGTACCTGCCACAGAGTGTATCTTGGTGGTTTCCAACGATTCGTGAAGTGTAAAAGGGGGTAGGATAGAGGGTATTCGCTTGCTGAGCATTGTCTTGCCCGAGCCCGGCGCGCCAATCATAATCACATTGTGACCGCCTGCCGCGGCGATTTCGAGGGCGCGTTTTACGTTCAACTGACCCTTAACGTCGGCAAAATCCAAATCTATGGTCTCGTAGTTGGCGAAAAATTCCTTTCTTGTATCCACAAAAGTCGGCTCAATGGTTGGTGAGCCTGTCAGAATGTCGATTACCTCCTTTATGTTCTTAACTCCATAAACCACAATGTCGTTGACAACGGCGGCCTCGCGTGCGTTCTGCTCGGGAAGGATGATTCCCTTGAACTTTTCCTTCATTGCCTGAATGGTTATCGGAAGCGCGCCTTTCACGGGATTTACGGTTCCGTCCAGCGACAATTCACCCAAGATAATGTAGTCGCCGATATTCTCGCTTTGTATCTGCTCTGATGCCGCAAGAATTCCCATAGCGATGGGAAGGTCGTATGCTGAGCCTTCCTTCTTGAGGTCGGCGGGAGCAAGATTCACCACAATCTTTCTGCCTGGAAGACGGTAGCCGTTGGTTCTAAGGGCGGCCTCTATACGCTGCTGGCTCTCCTTCACCGAACTGTCAGGAAGCCCCACCATAAAGAAGTTTACTCCCTTGGAAACGTCTGTCTCCACTGTTACGGTGGTGGCGTTTATTCCGTGAACCGCGCTGGCGTATGTCTTTACAAGCATTTTTGTAGATTTTTGTGGTTTAATTATTTTAGTGAATTGTATTGCAAAGGTAGTAATTATTATTTTGTTGGTGGAATAATTTGGGAGGAAATTTTTAAGAAAAAACAAGCCCCCGACTATATCGCGATAATCGGGGGCTGTATTATGATATTAGATTAGAGTCTGTTCTATTACTCCTCGTCGTGGTGGTGATGTTCGTGACCTTCGCCCTCGAGGACAATCTCGATCTCGCGGGCTACAAGTGACTGATTGCCGGCGGCGTCGGTGCAATATACCACCAAGTGATAATCACCTGGAGTTGTGTTCTCTGGAATTACAATCTCGTGATGATGAACGTGAGAGTTCTTGAGGCCGTTGAGAGACCACTCCTTCTTGAAGAAGAATGGCACAGTGCCGTCTGTGGCCTTTGAGTGAGAGTGGTGGTCGAAGTTGTTGTGGATCTCTACCATATAGCTGCCAAGCTTCTCGTTGTCGGAGAAGTCGCACTCGAAGTGAACCTCCTCGCCGATAACCAACTCGTCGCCGTCTTCTGGCTCGTCGAGCTCGATTACAGGCTTTGTGGTATCTGCGTCATCGTCTTTGTCGCAAGATACTGCGAATGTCAAACAAGAAAATATAACCAATAGAGAGAAAATCTTTTTCATTTTTGATAAATTTTTTAAAAAGTTAAACGAATTGTTGTCAGGAAATTTCTGCCTGATTCGGGCAGGAAAACTTTCCTGTAAAAACTTATGTGGCTCATATAAGGCTTGTTGAGCAGGTTGTTCGCCGTTAGCTGCAACGAAATCCTATAGCGTCCCAAATTGAAATCCACACTGCCACCCGTATGGAAAAGGCTGTAGCCCGGAGTGGTGTCCTCGTTTATGCAGACGCGGTTTTGGGCCGCAACGCTCTGGCACTCAATGTATGCGCGCCATTTTCCTGACTCCCATTCCAAAGTGTTCCTCATAAGGGCCGGGGGGTGAATACGGCAATGCTGTATGCGTATCCATATCGTAGGTTCTGACATATTCTCCTGAGAATGTGTAAAATAACTCATCCAATATACGGGTTTTCACTTTCAGCTCGCCTCCGCAGAATGTAGATTTTGAATCCACATACTGATAGATTTGTCCCGCATCAGCAAGGCTGGACCAGCGTCCCGTGGGGTGCAGCGAGATGTAGTGTCCGTAGTAGCTGACGAAGGGAGTAGCCGTGGCCTCAATGCGGTAACGCTTGTAGCTGTAGGCGATGTCGAGCTGCCAGCCCTGCTCGCTCACAAGAGTGGTGTCACCCAACTCGTGACGGAATGCGCCGTGGTGTACTCCGTTGGAAGTGAGCTCGTTGGCCGACGGCATTCTGAAACCGCGTCCTATTGAAGCCGTTATCTTGCTGCGCCTGTCTATCTGATACTCAGTACCAAATGCGAAGGAACAGTCGCCGAGTCTGGTATCCGTTTCGGGAACGAAACCCTCGTGAGCATCAGTCTGCATAAAACCGATATCGTATCTTGCGCTCGCATTCATCGTAAGCCTTGCCGATTTCCTGTAATTCACCAGATAGTAGATACCAGCCTGATTGCGCCTGAACTCAGGTATCAGAAACGAGTATCCGCCTATGGTATTTATCTGGTTTTCAGCTGATACACCTATATAATGCTCCCAAGTGGTGGACGACGACAGCATAAACTGAAGCCCCGAACTTATGGTGTGGAGATTGAATTCCAATTCCTTGTCGGGATCCACAAGCGGAGGCTGTTTGCCAATCTCGTGGGTGTGGAACTTGCTCCATTCCTCGCGGTGATTCTGCTGATATCCGAGGGTTAGGGTAACCTGAACGTATGGCAACGACCATTTGCTGACACTCGCCACTTTGAAATGGTTTACCCTATTATAAGGCAGGCTGATGTTCCATTTGTCGCCGTCATCCACAAGGTTTGCACTACTTGGAATTCCGTGCGCGCCGCTGAAAAATCCCTGTTTCTGATAGCTGTTGCTAATGGCCAGACGTTCCTGAAAATGTCCGTACTTGCAGGAAATCAACGCATTGGCACTGCGCTCAAATCCAGCAGTGTTTTTCAGGCGCTGATTGTAGATTGGCAGCCTCATACTCAGATACACGAAACTGTCGGCCGGTACCTTGTAATCGGACCAATGCCTCTCGGTGTACCTGAGGCGTGTAAACCAATGTCCACGCTTGACCCCCAGCATTGCCGAACCGCTCAGGCAGTTGCTGACGGTCTGATTCTGAAGTGCTACCTCGCCAAGCAAAGTGTCGTTGCGGGGAATTATTGCAGGCTGAATCTCAACTACTCCGCCCATTGCATCGCTGCCATAAAGCACCGACGCAGGCCCTTTGATGATACGCACGTCGTCCACGTGGAATGCGTCGATCTCTAATCCGTGGTCGGCGCCCCATTGCTGACCTTCCTGTTTAATGCCGTTTTCTGTAACCGCAATGCGCTGAAAACCAAGCCCTCTGATCATCGGCTTGCTGAACCCCACTCCAATATCCATAGACTGAACGCCCTCGGCGTGCTGAAGCGCATCCATAAGGCTGTGACCCGCAAATAGGTGGATCTCGTCTGCGGATATATCAAGCAGCTGCTGAGCCGCCAATGTAGGTTTCTGAGTTTTCTTGGTTTTAACGACAACTTCCCTTACTTCAATGCAGAGAGTGTCGGGCGCTTGCGCAAATACAGACACGACAAAACACAGTATGCACAACAATGTGACATACAGCCGTTTAGCCATAATCATAGTATTAGAAAGATTGACAGGAACAGATACACTATTCCCATTTGGAAAAACTGATTTTTAGATAACGTGAGTAGTTCGCGCACAGATGACACAGATGACACAGATTTTTTAGTATTTTATAGATTATTTCTCGTGAAAAAAATAAATAAATCTCTGAAAATCAGTGTTATCAGTGTTATCTGTGCGAGAAGAAACCGACGTTAAAATAAGGAGAATATATCAGCAAGATACAGGCGGAGCCCTGATGTTGTGGATAAGGCTATCAATGCGGATTAAATCGCATATTGCGAATGCCTCAAGGTCGGAAGTTGACGGCACAACTGACGAAATTGTCAGCTTGTCGGCATCCAAATATAATGAAGAAATGAAATTACAAATTGTACAGTCAGAAGAATGATAATCGCCTTCAATTATATGTCCATTGTGATGAACGTGGTTGATACAATCAAGACACTCAAAATCATCATTTGGATTTTCAATTTCGTGGGTATGAAGAGCACCTACTGATATTGCACAAACGTACAGTATCAGCAGCATCCAAGATAAGAATATGCGCTTGCGATTTAAGTAGCTCATTGTCCTTCTGAAATTGACGGTGCAAAATTACAAAATATTTTTTTTTGTAGTGAAGAGATTGAATAGAAAATTTTTAAGTAAATTACTAATATAATAACAAGCCCCCGACTATCTCCTGATTATCGGGGGCTGTATAATTTAGTTTTCTGAATTAGCCTTTATATATTCTTGCAACTCATCTAAATCAATCGACATAGTTTGTGCGATTACGTCTATTGTCACCAAACCAGTTTTGTACAAGTTGAGAGCGGATGTAAGTTCTTTCTTGTGGGCCTCAGCAATAGTAAAGGAACGGGCATCTTCCCAACCTTCTTCACGGCCTTCCATACGTTCGTTTGCGAACGCGCTCATTGTGGTTACATATTGGTCGTAACTATGCCAATACCTATCCTGATCCTCACGACTCATCTGTGCATAAGAGGCAACTCTCTGCATCTGCTTGAATAGCGGTTCTTTGTCTGCGAATGGCAATGCTGTGTTCATATCTTTGAGATTTGCTATGTTATACAACCAAAAATCCAATGGTGTTACACAATCAGATTCTTTTTTCTTTCTATATGTTGGCAACTGAATTTTCCAGTACTGCAACAGGTCATTGTCTATGATGTCTTCCTTGAAATCTTTTATGACACAATGTCTAACGCCTTTTGTCATTGTCTTGTCATAAAAATCCATTAAGAAAACGCCCAACAATTTGTGAGTCTGAAACTGCCACACTTCTTTGTCGAGGCTGTCGTCCTGTCTTGAGAACGAACGTCCAAGGTAATATATTATTCTGTTATTGAAAAATACTTGTTTTCTGCGTTGCATCTCAACAACAAATTCTTCATTGTCGTCGGTGGTGCAATGTATATCGAAGACTACGCCTCGGTCCTCGTCGCTCTCTCCTGGAGCATCGTTTCCAACGATGTTGACCTTTGAGATCACCTTATCGGGGTAATCCTCCTGTATCAGTGCGTTGAGAAAACCTCGCATCACGTCAGGATTCCCGAATATTGTCTTGAATCCGAAATCTGTCATCGGATTGAGATATGTAGGCTCTTTGCGCTTTTTAGTCATAGTCAACCAATGGTTTATCTGCACAAAAATAGATATTTACAACGAAAAAAACAAATATATATAAACAAATAAATAAACAAGCCCCCGACTATCTCCTGGATAATCGGGGGCTGTATTATATAAGGTGTATTGTAATCAAAGATTACTTAGCCTCGTTGCTGTAGTCCATCTGCGACATACGAACGTAGTTGTTGTAACGCTTGAGGGCAGCAGCCTTGGCAGCAGCGTAGAGCTCAGCAGCCTCTGCTGGGAACGACTTAGCCAATGAAGCGTAACGAACCTCGCCGTCGAGGAAGGCCTGGAAGTTGTCCCAGTTTGGAGCCTTGCTGTCGAGCTGGAATGGATTCTTGCCCTGCTCCTCGAGCTGTGGGTCGAATCTCCAGAGGTGCCAGTAACCGCACTCAACGGCCTTAGCCTCCTCAGCCTGGCTCTTACCCATACCACCCTTAGCCTTGAGGCCGTGGTTGATACAAGGAGCGTAGGCGATAACCAAAGAAGGTCCTGGATAAGCCTCAGCCTCGCGGATAGCCTTCAATGTCTGAGCAGCATCAGCACCCATAGCGATCTGTGCAACGTAAACGTAGCCGTATGTTGTAGCGATCATACCGAGGTCCTTCTTAGATACTCTCTTACCTGAAGCGGCAAACTTAGCGATAGCGCCAAGAGGAGTAGCCTTAGAAGACTGACCACCTGTGTTAGAGTAAACCTCAGTATCGATTACGAATACGTTAACGTCCTCGCCAGAAGCGATTACGTGGTCGAGTCCGCCGTATCCGATATCGTATGAAGCACCGTCACCACCGATGATCCACTGTGAACGCTTTACAAGGTGATCCTTGTATGTGAGGATGTTCTTGCAGGTATCGCAACCGCAAGCCTCGCAGGCAGCAACGATCTTTGGAGCGAGAGCCTTGGTGGCCTCAGCATCGTTCTGCTTCTCGATCCACTCGTTGAAGAGAGCCTTGAGGTCGGCTGAGCAGCACTCGCAAGACTGAGCCTCTGTCATCAACTTGGTGAGACGGGCCTTCATCTTCTTGTTTGCGATAGCCATACCGAGACCGAACTCGCAGAAGTCCTCGAACAAAGAGTTGGCCCAGGCTGGACCCTGACCCTTGGCGTTCTTGGTGTATGGTGTAGAAGGAACTGAACCAGAGTAGATTGATGAACAACCAGTAGCGTTGGCAACAATCTCACGGTCGCCGAAGAGCTGAGAAATCAACTTAACGTATGGAGTCTCACCGCAACCAGCGCAAGCGCCAGAGAACTCAAACAATGGAGTAGCGAACTGAGAGTTCTTTACGTTAGACTTGATGTCAACGAGATCCTGCTTAGAAGATACCTTCTCAACGCAGTAGTTCCACTGAGCGGCCTCCTTGGCAGCAGCCTCAGAACCATCGTCGTAAGGAACCATTGTGAGGGCCTTCTCCTTAGCCATACATACGTCGGCACAGTTGCCGCAAGCCAAGCAGTCCTTAACGCCTACCTGGATTGTGAAGTACATACCCTTCATAGCGGCTGGAGCCTTCATCTCGATTGTATCGCCGGTGTAGCCAGCCTTCTCCTCGGCTGTCATTACGAATGGACGGATACAAGCGTGAGGACAAACGTAAGCACACTTGTTACACTGGATACACTTTGAGGCATCCCATACTGGAACAAATGCACCAACACCGCGCTTCTCGAACTTGGCTGTGCCTGCGTACCAGGTACCATCCTCAATACCCTTGAATGAAGATACTGGGAGCAAGTCGCCGTCCTGAGCGTTGATAGGACGAACTACCTCGTTGATGAATGCGTCGCCATCTGAGTAAACCTTTGGCTGAGCCTCGAGGTTAGCCCACTCAGCCTTAACTGCGAGCTCCTTGTACTCACCACCGCGGTCGATAGCAGCGTAGTTCATATCAACGATGTTCTGACCCTTCTTGCCGTAAGACTTGAGGGCGAAGTGCTTCATCTCCTCAACGGCCTTGTCAACAGGAATAACGCCTGTGATACGGAAGAATGCCGACTGGAGGATTGTGTTGGTACGGTTGCCGAGGCCAATCTCCTGAGCAATCTTGGTAGCGTTGATGTAGTAAACCTTTACGTTGTTCTTAGCAAAGTAAGCCTTTACCTTGTTAGGAATGTTGCGCTCGAGGTCGTCGCCTTCCCAGATTGTGTTCAAGAGGAATGTGCCGCCATTCTGGAGACCACGTGTAACGTCGTACATATTGAGGTAAGCCTGCTGGTGGCAAGCCACGAAGTTAGGTGTGGTTACCAAATATGTAGAGCGGATAGGCTCGTCGCCGAAACGGAGGTGTGAGCAAGTGAAACCGCCTGACTTCTTTGAGTCGTATGAGAAGTAAGCCTGGCAGTACTTGTCGGTAGTCTCACCGATAATCTTAACTGAGTTCTTGTTGGCACCTACTGTACCATCGGCACCGAGACCGAAGAACTTAGCCTGGAACATACCAGCTGGAGCAACAGAAACCTCGTCGCCAACTGGGAGAGACTTGAATGTAACGTCGTCAACAATACCCAAAGTGAAGTGGTTCTTTGGAGTATTGAGGGCGAGGTTCTCGTAAACTGCGATAATCTGTGCAGGTGTTGTATCGTTTGAACCGAGACCGTAGCGGCCGCCAACAACTGTGAGGTTGTTGATCATACCGAGCTCTGTCAAAGCGTCAACTACGTCGAGATACAATGGCTCAGAGTTGGCACCTGGCTCCTTTGTACGGTCGAGAACGCAGATCTTCTTTGCTGAAGCAGGGATAGCCTCTTTCAAGTACTTGAGTGAGAATGGACGATAGAGGTGAACTGAGATCAAACCAACCTTCTCGCCGTTCTTAGCCTTGTAGTCGATAACTTCCTTGATACACTCTGTTGCAGAACCCATAGCGATGATGATGTTCTCGGCATCAGGAGCACCATAGTAGTCGAATGGACGATACTTGCGGCCGGTGATAGCGGAGATCTTGTCCATATAGTCAGCCACGATGTCGGCAACGCCATCATAGTATGGGTTGCAAGACTCTCTGTGAGCGAAGAATACGTCTGGGTTCTCAGCCATACCACGCATCTGAGGACGCTCTGGAGAGAGTGCTCTCTCGCGGAACTCCTTGAGTGCCTGCTGGTCTACCAATGGAACGAGGTCTTCCTGGTCAACAACCTCTACCTTCTGGTACTCGTGAGATGTACGGAAACCGTCGAAGAAGTTGAGGAAAGGAACTCTTGACTTGAGAGTAGCAAGGTGAGCAACACCTGCCAAGTCCATAACCTCCTGTACTGAACCCTCAGCCAACATAGCGAAACCTGTCTGACGACAAGCCAATACGTCCTGGTGGTCACCGAAGATACAGAGGGCGTGTGAGGCCAATGTACGTGCAGATACGTGGAAAACGCAAGGAAGCAATTCACCAGCGATCTTGTACATATTAGGGATCATAAGGAGAAGACCCTGTGAAGCAGTAAAGGTAGTAGTAAGAGCACCAGCCTGGAGAGAACCGTGTACTGTACCAGCGGCACCACCCTCGCTCTGCATTTCCTGAACGAGAACAGTCTCACCAAACATATTCTTGCGGCCCTGAGCAGCCCACTCATCTACATTCTCCGCCATTGGAGAAGAAGGAGTAATAGGATAGATAGCGGCAACTTCTGTGAACATATACGCGATATGTGCAGCAGCGGCGTTACCATCCATTGTCTGTAACTTTTTTGCCATAACTTTTTAATAAAATTATTTGTTTGATATTTTTTATGTTTGTATGTTTTCTGTTTATATAAGCGCAAAGTTAATAAAAAATGAATAAACAACCACTTTTTATATTACGTTTTTTTTATTATTTTTTATTCTGACACTTTCTCTCGTCCGCAAACTTCACAACCTTCCTGTTCATTGGCTGATTATTGAGTTTGTTGATCTCGTCAACCGAACCAAAAACAATCTCGGGGGTTACGCGGATTTTGCTTCTGAAACGGTCTTTCAGGTCCTTGAAAACCGAGTCCTGAGTCACTGAATCTCTGAGGCCGACTTCCACCACCAAGTGATCGAGGCCGTCACAGTCGCTCTGGAGACGCACAAAATAGTTTTCAACGTATGGCACGTTGTCCAAAACGTCGAAGACGGCTGGCGGATAGAGCGCCGTTCCCTTGAATTTTATCATCTGGTTCAAGCGGCCAACGATAGGACCAATCCTGAACGAGTTTCGTCCGCAGTCGCATTTATCAGTGTACATACAGGTGATGTCGCCGGTACGGAATCTCAGAAGAGGCATTCCCTCCACGCCGAGAGTTGTGATTACAAGTTCGCCGTACTGGCCGGGCTCCACAGGATTCAGGTTCTCGTCAACAATCTCGCAGATAAGGAGTTGCGGATGATGATGACCGCCCTTGTGGCATTTGCACTCGGTGAAACTTGTCGACATTTCGGTGGAGGCGTATGACGAATACAGTTCCACGTTCCACTTGCTGAGAATGTCCTTGGCCAGGAGACTGTAGGAGCCGTCTTCCTGATAAATGGCCTCGCCCATACAGACAATTTTCCTGACAGAGCAGTTGTTGTAGTCGATACCGTGGGCATCAGCATATTTCAAGAGAGATTTCACGAAGGAGGGCACAAGCGCCAGAACCGTCGGCTTCAGCCTCATAATTGTATCCCACTGAAACTCAGGTACTGCGCTACCCACACGGATAATGCCTGCGCCAAGTTTCCTGAGGCCCAGATACCACGCCAACCCGCACATAAACCTCTTGTCCATAGTGCACATAAGTTGAACGGTGTCGTCGGGAGATACGCCGGCGCATCCGAACGAGAGGCACTCGTTGAGGGCCAATCGGTCGAGGTCCTTGTCGGTGAGGGCAAAGACTACGGGAGTTCCGAGGGTTCCGGAGGTTGTGAGATAATCCACCACCTGCCGGTTGTCCACGCAGAGGAAATCGTTGTTCCTGAGTTGGAGGTCCTGCTTGGTGGTGAAAGGTATCCGGCGGAGATCCTCCAGGGTTTTTATCTCGCTGATATTTATTCCATTATTACGGAACATATCAGCGTAAAACCTTGATTTCTCGGATAGATACACGAGCAGTTTCTGCAACTCGGCTTCCTGGAATCGCTTGATCTCGTTCTTTCCGGCAAATTCTATATCTTTATTTTCAGTCATCTAATGTCGCTAATATAAATCAATGCAAAAGTAAGAAAAAAAATATTTTCATACTACTTTGAAGTGAAAACTTGCTTATTTTTTTGTTTATGAATTTTAATATGAATACTTTTGTAATATAAATAAAATAATCAATTATGGAAAAGTTTTTATTTTGCGCCTTTTGCGTTGTTTTCACGATAGCTTGTGTTGCAGTCAGTTTTTATAAATGTCCTGCCGTAAAACCTGCTGTCGGGAAGGCCTTGCTTTGGTGGCTGGCTTCCTTTGCCTTTTTCTTTGTGGCCAACCGCCTGAATACAATTCACGAAAACTTTTGGACAGCCAATCCTCATTATGGAATCAAGGGAATTTACTTTTATTTTATTTTCATAAGTATTTTAATGCAGTTGTTGGGCACGGCTTTCCCGGCAAAGAAATTGTTGGAATCTGATACCAAGTCTCTATCATCTTTTGTTTTTTATCTGCTCGCGCTTTTGCCTTTTGGTATTGTCGTAGTTTTGTCCGATTTGCTTATTCTGTTGTTTGGCTTTGGTCCATTTGCCAAAACATAGCAGAATAGTATATTTTTGTTTTCCTGATACTTCCCTCTTTCCTGATACTTCCCCCGATTGTTGCCATCTGGCTATAGTCGGGGGATTTTTGTATCTATATTTATAATTCAAGTTATATTTCTTTATAGCAGCTCTTCTTTGTATTAAAGACCCGATTATGTATTAATGAATAAAGCAAACTATACAAGCAAAAATATATAAATAAAACCGACAAATCAAAACCACAGCCCACCAATTAAATACAAATTCCTTAATAAATTTCTTCTTTTGACTTTGATTTCTTAAATTATTTAACAAAATTTAACAAATACACATAATCCTTATTATAAGTATCTGTAATACAGATTTATGTGTTGAAATATCAGTAAAAACATTATAAAAATACCATTATATAAAAATATTTCAAAAATAATTACAGAAAAATTTGCAAGAATAAAAATACGTTTCTATCTTTGCATCGTAATCAAACAAAGATTACAGCAACAACAACTTTTTTATTTATTAACACTTTAAATTTTTTGAGAAAATGAGAACTATTAGAATTAACTTGCCATTTGCCCAGAACACTGGTATCGAGGAGCGTCACTTCAGCCTCTTTGAGTGGGCAAAAACTTTGGTCAACAGTGCATTCGTGAATGTAATCACCGAGGAGCACTACGAGGGATCTAGTTCGATGGTGGTTGAGAATACTTATGATCTCGACAACGAGTAGATCAATGAGGATTCCGCCGCTGACGGCTGCTAAACCTCCAAGGGGTCCGGATTAAGTTCCGGGCCTCTTTTTTTTGTGCCTATGCCGGTAGGAGAGTGGCTTTGTCCTGATGCTTCCGTTTCTGATAAATAATTGTTCGTTTGAATTCTGTAACTGATAATTATTTATTTCTTGTCTGAAGCATCAGCCTCAGCCTGATACGCCCTGAAAAATTGACTCCAAGTATCTGAAATGCAAAATTCCGGGTGGTTGAATAATTGATTGTTGGTGTCAGAAAATATTTTGTAATTATTTTAAAAATAATCATTAAAAAATTTGCATAATTAAAAAATACTATTTATCTTTGTATCGTATTAATAAAACATAGCAATTTTTCAACTACGTTTATACATATACTAACAAATTTAATGAATTAAGAAAATGAGAACTATTAGAATCAATTTGCCGTTCGCCCAGAGTACTGGTATAGCTGAGAGACACTTCAGCCTTTTTGAATGGGCAAAGACCTTGGTTGACAGCGCTTTTGTTAATGTTATCAAGGAAGAGCATTACGAGGAGTCGAGCTCGATGCTCGTGGAAAACACCTATAATCTCGACGACGAATATGCCGATACTGATTTTTCGGCAGCCTAAATCTTCTTGGATGGGCGCGGGGTTGTTTCCCGCGCCTTTTTTTGTTTATGGGGGCACGGGTTGGAAGGGTAAGCATCAGACCTATAAATTTTTTTGCTGAAATATTTTTTATCTAAACAGAATATTTTATAAATTTGTGCCCGAATACATAAATTTGCTTTTTATAAAACATAAAATCTCAAAAAGAATATGTCAGGACATAATAAATGGTCTACCATTAAGAGAAAGAAAGGTGCATTGGACGCCAAGCGTTCGGCAATGTTCTCTCGCATTGCTAAGGAAATCGCAGTTGCAGTAAAGGAAGGCGGCCCAGACCCAGACGGCAACCCACGTCTCCGTACCGCTATCAACAACGCCAAGGGTGTTTCAATGCCTAAGGATAATATCGAGCGCGCAATTTCTAAGTCAGCCGGCGACGGCGTTACCTATACCGAGGTTACATTCGAGGGCTACGCTCCTGGTGGCGTAGCAGTTTTCATCGAGTGCCTCACCGACAACAACAACCGTACTGTTGCTTCTGTACGTTCTATCTTCAACAAGAGAAACGGTACTCTCGGCACCAACGGCTCACTTTCTTCAGTTTTCGACCGCAAGGGCGTTGTAACTCTCAACGTACCAGCTGGCAAGGATGTTGACGAGTTCCAGATGGAGCTTATCGAGCTTGGCGCTGACGACTTCGACGATGTAGTAGAGGACGAGGAGGAAGGCACAAAGACTCTCGTTTGCTACACTTCTATGGAAGGCTTCGCTGGTTTCACAAAGGCTCTTGATGAGGCTAAGATCGAGACCACAAACGCTTCTCTCCAGAGAATCGCCGCTGAGTACAATATGAAGGAGCTCGACACCGCTTCTGGCGTTTCTGTACTCAAGATGATTGAGGCTTTCGAGGATGACGACGATGTACAGGCTGTTTACCACAACCTCGTAGTTACCGAGGAGATGGAAGCCGCTATGGAGTAGTCTTCTATATCCAAAAAGATAATATGAAAGGGGAGGACCTCGCGGTCTTCCCCTTTTTGTATACATATACTTACTTACGCCACCTTGCGGTGGCTTTTTTTCTTTATCCGAAAATTAAAAGAATAAAAAAGAAATAAAAAGAATGGGCCTACGGCCTTGGGATGAACACGAATTACCATAAATTATCACGAATTACCAAAAATTTTTTTTATAAAATATTTATGATAATTCGTGGCCATTCGTGGTAATTCGTGTTTAAAAACCGCCGGAGGCAAAAAATTCTTTTAATTCTTTTTTATTCTTTACATTTTCGGATAAAAACCCCAAGCCACCGAAGGTGGCGCTTAAAACATTCCTTCTCGGATATTCTCGGCGAAGGTTGCTAATGACGGATCACGGGCGCCCATAAGCAGGATGATGTCGCCGGGTTTGGCGGTGGTTTTCAGATAGAGTAGGAGAGAGGCCCTTTCCTCTATATAGATTGCGTTCTTGCCATTTGCGGAAAGTCCGTCGGCGAATTCCTTGGCTGAAATGCTTTGGTCGGCGGTGCCACCGGCGTAATAGATTTTCGAGAAAACTATTATATCTTGTGGACGGAGAAGTCTTGTGAGGTCGGCTATCAACTCATCCTTCATCAGACGGCTTGGCGCAAATCCGTGAGGCTGAAACCACGCTATCACTCTCTCTGAGATATCCTGACAGGCTGATACCGAGGCGCTTATCTTGGCAGGATTGTGCGCGAAATCGTCCATTAAGGTAACGCCGTTCTTTGAGGCGAGAATCCTGTTTCTGCGATAAATTCCTGTATATTTTGATAATGCTTCTGATATTTTATTATCACTTATCCCGAAAATCCTTGCTACTTTTATAGCCGCCAAGGCATTCTCCATATTGTGACGGCCTATCTGTGAGAGTTTGAATTCTGTGCCGTTGCATTCAAATCTGATTCCCTCCATTGTCTGTGAGAAATTCTCACATTCTGATTTCGCGCTGAAATCGTGACCGTGTTTTCTGGAAAGGCTTGCGCTGCGCTCGTTGTCGAGGTTCACGATTACGGTTTTCTTGGTGTGCTTGCAGAAAGTCTCGAACAGCGGTATCAGTTCCGAGATTTCCTTGTGGTCGCGGTCGATGTTGAGAACCAATCCAATTTCGGGATGATATTTCACAATTGTGCCGTCGCTCTCGTCGGTCTCGATAACGAGGATGTCGGATTTGCCTACGGCGGCGTTTCCTATCTTGCCCTGTTCCTGAAGTGTGGCCAGTCCCGCTCCGGTGATTAGGCTGGGGGAGAAGCCGCAGTATTCCAACACGCTGTAAATCATTGCTGTTGTGGTTGATTTTCCCGACGTGCCTGATACGGCTATTGTACGGTTCTGGTCGCAGATCTCGGCCAAAAGGTCGCTTCGGTGGATTGTCTTTATGCCGTTGTCCTTGGCGAATTTGTATTCGTGGACACTGTCCTCGATGGCTGTGGAAACCACCACGAAATCGGTATCGAGGGCTGGTGTGCTCTCTCCCTGTGCGTGGCAGATGATTCCCTCGGCTTCAAGTTTCTGCCTTGAGTCCTGTCCCTCGGGCTTCAGGAAAACTCTGTCGGAGCCTTCCACTGTGTGGCCCTTTCCGGCCAGATATTGTGCTATGGCGCTCATTCCCGCGCCGGCTATTCCTATGAAGAAGTATTTCATTTTTCGGTTTTTTGTGTGAGTCTGTAATTTTTAATTTCTAAACCCAATCTCATTCCACCATTACCTCCTCATAATCTGGGATATCCAGAATGTAGTCGGAGGCGCGGTTTTTCCTTGTAACGGCGTCGATGAGTTTGCGGGCCAGCTTGCGGTCGTCTTTCTGCTCCTTGCTCTCGAAGATGGAGCCCACGGTAGACTTGAGGCCCGACAGCAGCGACTGCATCCAGTAGCCGGCAAAACTGCGTGTGGAGTCGGGCACGGCGTATATGTGACCCGTCTTGCGGGTGTTCTTGGAGCGCACCACAGTGTTGGCAAGGAACGACAGGAATCCGCGGCGTTTTTCCTGAATGCTGTCCTTCTTGTTCAGCGACAGTTTCAGGTCGTGATAGATAAACTGCGACTCGCCGCGCGATTTTATATCATCGCTCTTGAAGTATACCGTTCCCTTGGTGAGCACGCCGTCGTCCACCTTGGCAAAGATGCCGTTCTCAAGGTAGGGGTTTAGAGTTGGCAGATAGATCGAATCGGCCATAAAGTTGCACACAAACTCCTCGGTTGGCGAATCCAGATCATACATAATCTTGGCCCTCACGTTAGATTGGTTCATCAGCAGGCCGCTTGCCGTCAGGATCATCTTGTCGTTGACCTTCAGGTCGGCGGTGTCGTTGGTGAAATTAAACACCACGCCGTTTATGTTGTTGAGAGTCAATACTCCCGGAGTTCCCACCTCGGGGCTCAGCTGCTCCATCTCGAAGAAGGCGTCGCGTATCACGGTGGTATCAGATTTCACCCTTATCGGCAGCTTGTCGAAGATGTATTCGTTTAGCGTGGGCTTGCGTGTGGAATCCAGCGGCATAGTCTTGTTGTCGTAGCTCAGGAACGCAAACTTGTCGACGTCCACCCTCGTAAGGTCCATCTTCATTGTCTTTACAAAATCTATGATGTTGAACCCGTAGCCGGTCATCTTCTGACAGTTGACGTAGTTGGCGCTGCGGCGTGTGTCGTATAGCTTGTAATAATCGTATCGTCCCACGTTGGGGCGGTAGTCCACTTGGTTGGCCACAAAAATCTGATGTATCGGATCCAGCTCCACGCGTCCGAAATGGAACCTCATCACGCTGTCCCTGAGCAGGTAGGTGAAATTGTTGATGCCGGCCGAAATCTTGTCGGCCGGGAACACCGATTCGTGCTCGGTCTCGGTGTTGATGCCCGTGGCTATCAGGTCCATATTTGGGAAATGCAGGTCGGGCTTGTCCTTGTATCGGCGGTCCAGATGTATGCATACGCCGTCGGCCGCCAGCGTGTCCACCTTTACGTGGAACGGCTTGCGCTCCCTTTCCTGCTGATTCTCACGCTTTTCCTTCTTGGCCTTCGATAGCAGGTTCACCCTTGTTCCGTGTATGTTTATGCTCTTGGCGTCCAGCGTCCTGCTGAAAGCAAGTTCCTCCAGATTTGGGCTTATAGCCTGTATGTATGGCACTTTTATGTTGGTCCTGATGCTGTCGTCGGGATTATGGAACACGGCATCAGAAATCACCAGAGTGTCGTTCTCGTGGTGGATTCTCTGGGCGGCTATCTCGTTTTCCTTTATCCTGATTCTGAAGTTTTGGGCATCCAGATACGTGCTGTCGAACGATACCAGGTGGCCCTTGCTTGCGAGGTTGGCGCTGTCGATGCTCACGTTGCGGCTTGTGAGGTCGAAATCCACGTTCATCACCCTGTGGCCGTTGTGGTTGCTGATGCCGAAGTTGTTGTTGAGGGCTGTGAGCGAGTCGATGCTCAATCCTCTGAAAATTTTCTTGCGGCGTGTGGTGTCCCTGTTTTGGGGCGGCATCAGGGCAGTATCCTTTTTCGTGAACGTGGCCACGCTGTTGTTGAACGTGAGGCTGCTTATGGGCAGTATGCCGCTGCTGTTGAGCGTGGCAAAATCTGCTCCCGTTATCGTAAGCTCCGGACACTGCGCCGTAATCTGGGCGCGGCCCTGGGTGCGCTCCCTGTCGAACGGCGATATGGATATGTCGGTGGCCTTTATCAGGCTGTCGTAGGTGTCTATCCTGATGTTGCCGCACTGCGCTATGTGGGTCTTGCCCGGCAGCATGAAGTGGAAGTTGTTGATATCCATCATGTAGCCGTTGGCCAGCATTATGTTGGCGTTGGGCGATATGCTGTCGTGGCTGAAGTAGAATCCGTTGGCCCTGAACATGAAGTCCGACGACGTGCCGGTAACTATGTTGTCCAAAGTATCGCGCACCACAAACTTGAACACGCTGCTGTCGGCCGTTAGCGTGTCTACCTTTATCAGCGACAGCTCCTTGGGGATGCGGCGTGCCAGCAGCTGTTCCATGTCGCTGAATTTCAGCATTATGGAATCCATATAGTGCATTGTGGCAGAATCAGGCAGGCGCATCTGTCGTATGGAATCGCGGTGGGCCCTCAGCTGAGGGTAAACGCTCATCTGGAACTGCGGATTGCTTATCTTAAGCGATTCTATGTTTATTTTGCCGTGATAGAGCGCCTCCAGCAGCTCGGTTTTGGTAAACTCGCTCTTGTCGATGCGGATGTCCATTATGGTGTGCTTGCCCAGGCGGCGCAGCGTGCTTACGAGGCTGGTATCGCTCTCGGCGGTGTAGCTGAACTGCGATATCTTCACCATATCGTTATGAGTGTCGAGCATGAAATTCTTGCAGCGCAGGGTGTGCGGACTCTTGGAGGGTTTCACCACGGCATCGTCGAGGCTTATCTTTACGCTGCTGGTCCTGAACGGCAGAATGTCGTCGGCCAGGGTGGCGCTGTTCACCACAAAGTTGCCTATGTTCAGCGAGAGCTTGCCCGATAGAGTAAGGCTGTCCTCCTTGATGTAGGCTTTAGATGTGATGTCTACCATACCCTTGTATATCTGAAGGTTGCGGATTTTCAGCGAGTGGAAAAACTCATCCGACAATGCCGACAGCAGTCTGGTGCGCTGCTTGGGCGCGCCGTTGGCCTGAAGGCTGTCTATGAAGCTCCGGGTCTTGATGTCGGGCATGGATATCTTTATGGTTCCTATGTTGAAGTCCTTCTGATTGTAGGCCCTGCGCATGTCGATTCCGGATAGCTCCAGCAGAGGTATGGATATGCGCATGGTTTTCCCCGTGGAATCGTTAACGTATCTTGTGGGGCTTATCTTTATCTTGTCGGCGTGCAGTATTTCGGTCTTGGTGCTCAGCATCAGGTTGTCGGCCGTTAGCTGATGGGTGTTGTCGGGCAGCATCATGCGGTAGTCGTTCAATACCACGTCCAGATCGTTGGAATACAGAATCTTGTTCTTGTTGCGGTAGGCCAGCGAATCCAGCTCGAAACCCTCAAGCACTATGTTTACGTTGCCCACGTTGTATAGCGGCTGCGCGCTCACCTGAGGCTTCGATATGCTCAGCGACGCGCCCTCCACCTCCAGGCTGTCGATGGCTATGCGGCGCAGAGTACCTTTTATAATAGGATACCAGTTCTCGCCGGTGCCCTCAAATTTCTTGGTCTCGCGGTTTACCCTGCCGCCCTTGGCGAATTTTATGGTGGGCTCCTTTATCACAACCTTGCTCAGGTTTACGTCCTTGTCGAAGTAGGCGCGGCTGATGTCGAGGCCGTTTATCTGAATCTCCTTTAGTGACACGTCGAAACGGTTTTTCTGCGTGTAGGTCCTCATGTTGCTCTTCATCATCACGTTGCTGGCGTGTATCGACGAGTCGGCGGTGGATATCTGCAGATGCTCGGCTGTGATGCTGTGGATGCTGTCGGCCAGGTTTATCACATAGTTGCGCGATCCTATCTCTATAACGTCGGAATAGAAAAACTGGTTTTTCTTCACAAACTTGTCCTCGTTCAGGAAAAAGTTCCTCAGCGTGATGTCTATCTTGCTGATTCCAAACTGCTCCTGATTGTCGCTGATGCGCAGGCGGAAGTCGAAATAGCCGTCGTTTATCACTATCTTCCTGATGTTGAGCGCGTCGAAGTATGGCTTCAGCAGAGGGTAGAGGTCGGTGTGCACGGCGTCGTACTTCACCTTCTCGTTCTTCGATTTGTCGGGCTTGCCCACAAGGCGTATTTCGGGGCTCTGCATCATTATCTCCTTTATATACAGCTCGTTGTTCGAGAAAAACGACTTTATGCCTATGTGGTTTATCTTCAGCGATTCCACCGAGATGTTGTATATGGCCTTGTTGTAGTGCTCACGCTCTATGCGCTGCAGATATACGGCAGTATCAGCCCGCAGGGAAAAATTGTCCAGGATAATCTTCTGGCCCAGGAGGTCGATGCGGAAGTCGCTGAAATCCATGGTGTAGAGGCCCTGGCTCTTGTTGTGCACTCCATTGCAGATGCGGTCTTTCAGCAGCGGATAGGCACAGTAATAGCCCACATACTGAAGCGCGCCGACAATGAGAGCCGCCGTCAGCAGCAGTTTTGTCAGCGTTTTCCAGCGGGATGCCTTCCTCACCGGCTTTTGCTCTATGTTGTTGCCATTATCTGTCATCTGCTTTTTTGTGTTGTTGTGTCTGATGCTATTGCTTTTCCATCCTTGCCTTTGCCATCACGGCCACCGCCACCGACGGCACACAGCATATCAGTACCCATACAAAGAATCCCGTGTATCCCAGCGCCTGCTGTATGAAACCGCTCAGCATGCCCGGCAGCATCATGCCCAGGGCCATGAAGGCGGTGGATATCGAATAGTGGGCGGTGTTGTACTGGCCCTGGCTCATCTTCAGCATGTATACCGAGTAGGCCGCGAATCCGAATCCGTAGCCAAACTGCTCCACGCTCACCATGGCGGTGATGGCGGGAAGATTTTGTATCTGATACGCCGACATTATGGCGTAGAATACGTCGGGGATGTTGAGTGCCAGTATCATCGGTATCAGCCACTTCCTGAGGCCTTGCCTTGATATCACCAGGCCGCCCAGTATGCCGCCCACGCTCATGGCTATAAGGCCGAAGGTTCCGCTTATGACGCCCAGGTTGGCGGTAGATAGTCCCAGGCCGCCTTTTTCCACGCTGTCGAGCATGAATAGCTGCGATATCTTGCTTAGCTGCGATTCGCCCAGGCGGTACAGCAGCAGAAACGCCAGCATCAGGCCTATGCCGTCCTTGCAGAAGTAGCTCTTTATCAGTTTGCCCAGCGATCTCTTCTCCTGATGCTCCTGTGTTTGCCTGCCGGTGTTGCCCATGGCCATGATGTGGTAGAATCCAAAAGCCGCCATCATTACTGCCAGCCCGCCAAAGGCTATCTTCCATGCCGCATCCACTCCGTAGACGGTTTCAAGGTATCCGGCCATGGTAACTATGCCGCCCTGGCAGAGCAGCATGGCTATCTTGTAGAATGTGCTCCTGATGCCCACCCATGCCGACTGCTGCTCCTGGCTGAGGGCCTCTATGTAGTAGCCGTCGGCGGCAATGTCGTGTGTGGCCGACATGAACGCCAGCAGCCACAGCGCCGTTATGCAACATGTAAGCCAGCTGTCGGCTTCTATGGTGAGGCCTATCGAGGCCAGCGCGCCGCCCATCACTATCTGGCACAGCACCACCCAGAATTTGGATGTGCGCAGCATCTCCACCACGGGGCTCCATATCGGCTTTATCAACCACGGCAGATTCATCCAGCCGGTGTAGAGGGCTATCATGTCGTTGTCCAGACCCTTCAGCTTCAGGAATATGACGCTGAGTATGTTTACTATGGTGTATGGAATGCCCTCCGCCAGATACAGCGTGGGCACCCAGTGTATTGGTTTCCTGTTCATTGGCTAATACATTTGCGATATCCGGGCCTTGGGGTAGTAGTGGCTGAGTATCTCGGTGTAGCTCTTGCCCTGGCTGGCCATTACGGCCGCGCCTATCTGGCATAGGCCCACGCCGTGTCCCCAGCCCCAGCCGCGCAGCTCGAAGATGTCGCCCTGCCTTTCCACCTCGAAGGCCGAGCTGTAGAGGTGTGTGCGGCTTAGTATGCGCCTTACCTCCAGCTCCTTGCCGAATATCATTGTCTTTTTGGAGCCTGATATTTTCAGCCTTGTGATGCGTCCCGAAGGTCCGCGGTCCAGCGGCTCCATGCTTATGATGTCGCCCAGGTCGTGGCCGGTTTTCTCCAGTATGTTGCGGCTTACGAATCCGGCGTCCAGATGTTCGGTCCAGTTGTGGAAGTTCTTGGTGGCCAGGTCGTAGCTGTTCAGCACCTTGGATAGCAGCTCCTGGTCGTGGGTGTTGCAGTAGGGACATTCCACCGATTCCAGATACGGGAAATGCACCGGCTGCCAGCAGCTCTCGAACAGCTCGCTCCTGCCTCCGCAGCACTTGGAGAATCTGGCGTCGCACACGTCGCCCTCGTAGGTCAGCATCATGCCGCGGGTGGCGTCTATGGCCTTCTTCACGTTGGGGTTGTGGGCGCGCGTTATTCCCTGATACCTCTGACAGTGGTCGTCGGCGCATACGTGGAACAGCTGGTGGGCGTCCCTGTCGTACCAGGTGGATATCTCGGTGTCTGATGCCAGCTTTTCTCCGTCGAGCGGGGCATACGAAATCTGGGCCATCAGCCAGCTGCGCGATATCACGGCGTGGGCCTTCAGCAGCTCCAGCGGATTGTCGCCGTTCATCTCCGACGATATCACGCTGGTGATGTAGTCTTCCAGGCGTATGGTGTTTATGGCCAACACCTTGCCGCCGTGGTTCTCAAGCCTGATGTCGCCTTGGAACTTCTGGGCCTCCCTCTTGTTCCAGTGGAAGCTGATGCCTATCTCCACATCGCAAATCTCGATGGGCTGGCCCTTCACCTCCTTTATATATATCGGGCAGTCGGGGGCTGATACTGTGTGTGCCTGTCCGCACTGCGAGTACGTCACCTTGCCGAAAGTGCCTATGCCGACGTTTATCACCGGCTCTATTCTGTCGCCTGTCATGTTGGTCTACTGGTTTTGGAAAGTCTGGCTGTTTAGCGATGGCTCCAGCGGAATTATCGATCCGTCCCTCAATACCACGTTGCTGCCAAGCTCCTCCTTGTTGATGGATCCTATTATAGAGAAGAAGTCGTTCTCCTTTATCTTCTCGTAGCATCCCAGCGGAATGGTGAACAGCAGCTCGTAGTCCTCGCCGCCGTTAAGGGCGGTTACTATCGGGTTTATGTTGAATTCCTTGGCCATCTTCTCTGTGTCGGGATGTATCGGAATCCTCTCCTCGAAAATCTCGCAGCCCATCTTGCTGGCTCGGCAGATGTTCATCAGCTCCGATGCCAGTCCGCTGCTCAGGTTTATCATCGCAGTGGGTTTCACGTCTTTGGCCTTCAGATACTTGAGCACCTCGGCCTTAGCCTCAGGCTTCAGCTGTCGGCGCAGTATGTAGTCGTTTCCGGAGAGCTGAGGCTGCTGTCCAGGGTTGGCGTTGAAGAGTGTTTTCTCTCTCTCCAGCAGCTGCAGGCCCATGTATGCGCCGCCCAGGTTTCCGGTAACGCATATAAGGTCGGTGGGCTGAGCGCCGTTGCGGTACACAATCTCGTTGTCGTATGCCTCGCCCATGGCGGTAACGGCTATCGTAACGCCGGTGCGCGCGGTGCTCAGGTCGCCTCCCACAAGGTCGATGTCGTATTCATGGCATGCGGCGTGTACGCCGTCATAGAATTCCAGGATGTGCTGCTGCATCACCTTGTTGCTTACGGCCAGCGCTATGGATACGTGCAGCGGTGTTCCGTTCATGGCCAGAATGTCGGATATGGCGGCCACCACCACCTTGTATCCCAGGTGCTTTATGGGGGTGTATGTGAGGTCGAAATGGATGCCCTCGGCAAAAATCGTGGTGCTCATTAGTGTGTCGGCGCTGCCGTAGTCGAGTATGGCGCAGTCGTCGCCTATGCCCATTACAGTCTGAGAGTGGCTCTCTGATGCTCCGCTCTTGATTCTCTCCACCAGTCCCGCCTTGCCGTTGGGGATCGAAGTGTATTCGTTTTCCAATTCTTCTGTCATTTTTTTGTATGTATTATAAAAAAACACTATTTTTGTACTTGCAAATTTAGTGTTTTTTCGCTTTTTTTGCAATTTTAGAAAAGTATTTATATTCCAAATTGATATGAAATTCAGATTTTTTGTGGCCTTGGTATGTGTGCTGGTTTGCAATCTCTTGTTTATCAGTACTATAAAGGCTCAGACTACACTTTACGATTTGTCGGAGCTTGGCATGTTTCCGTCTGACAACAGCTATGCTACGGCCAAGGTAAACTGCAATCCCGCGCTCAAGAATGTGGAGATCGGCATCATCGAAGCCAACAAGAAACGCCATTCGTATGGCTACAGCGTACAGATTTTCTTCGATTCCGGAGTTGACGCGCAGAAAAAGGCAGAATCAGTAGTAGAGAAGTTCAAGCGCGACTGCGATACCGGCGAGGATGCGTACGTATTCTACGAGGCTCCCTACTTCAAGGTGAGGGCCGGTAACTGCCGCTCGCGTCTGGAGGCCACCAAGCTAAAGAAAGCCATCGAGGCCCAGTTTCCCGGATGCTTCATTATCGAGTGCAAGATATCTTATCCCAAATTGTAATCTCTTTTCAGACATAATATGGCAAAGGAAAAAAAGGAACGCAAGAGCTACAAGCTTACCGTATACGACGAGGATACATTGCAGGAGAGATGGTCGTTCCGTCTCACCTCGGTAAACATCGTGGCATACATAGGAATAGCCGTTGTGCTGATAGGCGCATTGGTATGGCTCTTGTTTGCATATACCCCGCTCAACGTCCTGATGCCCAGCAGGTCGCTCAACAGCTACCGCGACGACATGCTGGCTCTGGCTACCCGTGTGGACAGCCTTGAGAATGTGATTGACGTGCGCGAGGAATATTTCGCCACCATCAGCAACCTAATGGACGGACGCCTGGAGACCGCCGAGACTGTGGCCGACTCCGTTATCGAGCGTCAGAAATTCGATTTCACCAAAAACAAGCACGATTCCATACTCCAGACCCTCATAGAGGAAGAGGAGCAGAAAACCATGGCCGTGGTGGGTGGCAGCAATCAGGACCGCCTGAAAAAGATGTCGTTCTACATGCCTGTAAAGGGAACCATCACCACCAAGTTTGATGTAAACCATCCCGGAATCGACATTGCCGCCAAGGGCGACGAGCCTATCCTGAGCACTCTGCCCGGCACCGTGATAATGGCTACTTGGAGCGTGGAGACCGGATACGTGATACAGGTTCAGCACGACAACAACATGGTATCGATATACAAGCACAATTCCACCCTCCTGAAGAAACAGGGCGACAAGGTGGAGGCCGGCGAACCTATCGCCATCATAGGAAACTCGGGCGAGTTTACATCGGGTCCTCATCTCCATTTCGAGCTCTGGCACAATGGTGTGGCCGTAAATCCCGAGCAGTATATTGCTTATTAGAGTTTAGAGATTGGAGATTAGAGATTAGAGATTGGAGATTAGAGATTAAGGATTGGAGATTAGAGATTAAGGATTAGAGAGTAGAGATTAAATATTAATGAGGCTCTTAATTCTTAATTCTTAATTATAAATTAGAAAAAATGCAGAGACGTATCGCTATACTGGGATGTACCGGAAGCATCGGCACCCAGACTTTGGATGTTATAAGAAGAAACCCCGACAGATTCTGCGCCGAGGTGCTTACAGCCGGCAGCAACTGGGAACTGCTTGTAAAACAGGCCATAGAGTTTGGTCCAAACGCCGTGGTTATTGCTGATGAGAGTAAGTATCAGCAAACCAAAGAAGCTTTGGAGAAGTATCCTATAAAGGTGTATGCCGGACGCGACGCAATATCGCAGGTGGTGGAGTTTGATACGGTGGACATTGTGGTGGCCGCCATGGTGGGCTATGCGGGCCTGATACCTACGGTGAATGCCATTCGCCACAAGAAGACCATAGCCCTGGCCAACAAGGAGACTCTGGTGGCCGCCGGCGACATAGTGATACGCGAGGCCGTGGAAAACCGTGTGCCAATACTCCCCGTAGACAGCGAGCATTCCGCTATATTTCAATCACTTATAGGCGAAACCAACAACGAGATAGAGAAGATTCTCCTTACCGCATCGGGCGGCCCTTTCCGCGGAAAAAACCGTGAGTTCCTTGCCACTGTAAGGAAGGAGCAGGCCCTGAAGCATCCCAACTGGAACATGGGAGCCAAGGTTACCATAGATTCGGCATCGCTGATGAACAAGGGTCTGGAGACAATAGAGGCAATGCACCTTTTCCAAGTTCCAATCGACAAGATAGAGGTCTTGGTGCATCCTCAGAGCATCATCCATTCGGGCGTGCAGTTCGAGGACGGATCGGTGAAGGTTCAGATGGGAGCTCCTGATATGAGGCTGCCGATACAGTTTGCCATAGGATATCCCGATAGATTGAAGAGCGATTTCCCAAGGGTGGATTTCTTCTCGCTGCCCAATGGTCTCACATTCGAGAAACCCGACCTAGACGTGTTCCGAAACCTTGGACTGGCTTTCGAGAGCGCGCGCCGCGGAGGCAACATCCCTTGCGCTATGAATGCCGCCAACGAGGTGGCCGTAAAATATTTCCTTCAAGACAGGATTGGTTTCCTGGAGATGAGCGATCTCATAGAGAAGACCATCGACAAGATTTCGTTCCTGAAATCACCAAGTCTTGATGATATAATAGCAACAAACTCAGAGGCTTACAAAATTGCAGAAAATATTTTGAAATAAAATTTTCTGTTTTTTGCATTTATTATGTAAATTTGACAGCCTTTGTTTCGGCAGGGCAATTATTATTTACAAATAAAACATAAATCAAATAACCCAACATTGTAATAGTATGATTAATCACCAGATACCATCACAGAATTCTATCTCGATGTGGTGCACATTGATAGTGGATCTGCTGCTGCTGAACGCATTGTTTTTTGGAGCAATAAATTTTATGCCCACCCTTGATGTGCCATGGGGTTTTTTGGTGTGGAACATCAGCTACATTGTCTCTTATCTTGTGATGCCGCCGCTGGCCATTGTAAGGCTGGTGCGTCTGGATTTTATCATGGTGCGCAGTTTCTGGACCAGCGTGCTTATGATGTTGCTGTTTATCGTGGGCAACTTCCTGCTGAAAAACTACGGCATCAGCAATCTACACATTCTTATACTTGCAGTATCCACCACTCTGGTGCTTCTGATATCGCGACTTCTCGACAAAAACATAGCAGCATCGCTGCGCCGCAGCAATCACGACAACTGTGATGTGGTTTTCCTGGGCGCCGGTGTAAACCTGAAGATGCTCTACAACACCATCAAGAATCCCGGCACTGGATACAATGTGCACGGATATTTCGAGAATACGGAGTCGAAGAATCTCGGCGGATTGCTGCCAAGGCTCGGCAATGTGTCTGAACTTATTCCTTACCTTCAGTCACACAAGGTGGAGGCCATCATCTGCAATCTGGACCCCAGCCGCGCCGAGGAGATCAATTCCGTAATCACTTATTGCGAAAACCATTTGGTGAAATTCTATTCGGTACTCAATACCCAGAACTATATGAACCGCGCCATGAACCTAGAGTTCATCGACCAGTTCCCAGTGATATCGATGCGCCGCGAGCCGCTCACAAATCCTTTCAACCGTGGCATCAAGCGTGTGTTCGATTTCGTGTTCTCGCTTCTGGCCATCATATTGCTCTCGCCGGTAATGCTTATCACCGCCATCATCATCAAGATATCGTCGCCGGGTCCTGTGTTCTTTGTGCAGGAGCGCACCGGAAAAGATGGCGAGACTTTCAAGTGTTTCAAGTTCAGGAGCATGAAGGTAAACAAGGATGCCGACAAGATTCAGGCCACTGTAAACGATCCCCGCAAGTATCCGTTCGGCAACTTCATGCGCAAAACCAACCTCGACGAGCTGCCTCAGTTTTTCAATGTGCTGTTTGGCAGCATGAGTATCGTGGGTCCACGTCCCCACATGCTGGCACATACCGATCAGTATGGTCAGCTTGTGGACAAATACATGGTGCGCCATTATGCCAAGCCGGGCATCACGGGCTGGGCACAGGTAACAGGCTCGCGCGGCGAAACCAAGGAGCTCTGGCAGATGGAGGAGCGCATCCGCAAGGATATTTGGTATCTGGAAAACTGGAGCCTCTGGCTCGACATCCGCATCATAGTACGCACTGTAACCAACGTGATATTCCGCAAGGACAAGGACACCGCATTCTAACCGCCTATGAAAATACTGGATTCTGCTTTGATGCATCAGCTTGATGCGTCCACCATTAAGAAAGAGGGCATTACATCGCTTCTGCTTATGGAGCGTGCCGCCGAGCGTATCACAGAGCATATTGCTGATATCGTGGCAGATATCCAGCAGAAGCATTTCGTGATTTTCTGCGGCGGTGGCAACAATGGCGGCGATGGTTTCGCCATTGCACGTATGCTCCACGGCCGCGGCGCCAATGTGGACTGCTACGCCATAAAGTCTTTCAAGCACTACAGCGACGACAATCTCTCCAACTACAACCGCATAAAACCCATAGGAATACTCCATGATATAAATTCGGACAGCGATATTCCAGCCATCCAAGGCTCTGATATCGTGGTGGATGCCATTCTGGGCTCTGGCCTCAGCCGCCCCATATCGGGTTTTGTGGCTGATATCGTGCGTGCCATCAATATTTCGTCGGCTTTCACCATCTCCATCGACATTCCGTCGGGCCTGTCGGACTACGGCATAGCCTCCATGAACGATGTGTCGGAAGTGTATGCCGACTGCACTCTCACCATAGGCACTCCCTTTGTATCCCTGATGCTGCCCGAGAATCAGGACTGCGTGGGCGATTTCCGCATTGTGGATATCGGCCTTTCGGGAATGGAGGGCGACGATTTCATAACACCGTATTTCTATGTTACCGACAGCGAGGTGGCCGAATATTACATTCCTCGCAAGAAATTCTCCCACAAGGGCACATTCGGACACACATTGCTGGTATCAGGATCCAAAGGCAAGGCAGGCGCGGCCATATTGTGCGCCAGGGCTTGCCATAGGGCTGGCGCAGGTTTGGTTTCAGCCCACGTGCCGTCGGCATTGCTGGACATCATGCAGACAGCATCGCCCGAGACAATGGTGGACGTAGACAGCAATTGCAGCATAGTATCTCTTGTGGAAGGTCTGGATAAATACAAGGCCGTGGCCGCGGGTCCCGGACTTGGCACCGACAGCATCACGGCTGCCATGCTGGAATCGCTGCTTGGAGCCGTGGAGCGCAATCTTGTATTGGATGCCGACGCTCTCAACATCATGGCGGCCAATCCTGCCATGATGGATATGGTGCCGAGAGATGCCATCCTTACTCCGCATCCCAAGGAGTTCGAGAGGCTGTTCGGCAATACTGCCAACTCGCTGGAGCGCATAGAGCTGGCCCGCAAGATGGCTGCCAGATACAATATTATAATAGTGCTGAAGGGTGCGCATACCGCCGTATGCTGCAGCGACGGCTCGGTATACTTCAACAGCACTGGAAACCCGTCGATGGCCACAGCCGGAAGCGGCGATGTGCTTACGGGCATAATAGCGGCGTTGCTATCGCAGGGATACCGCCCAAGACTGGCCGCCATAATGGGTGTATGGCTCCATGGCAAGGCTGCCGACATCGTGGATGTGCCTCAGGGCCTGCTGGCTTCCGACATCATTGGCAATCTGCCTGCTGCTTTCAAGATTATTGCCGGATAAATAATCCTGCAAAAGGCTTGTTTCTTGGATTTTTTTTGTATTTTTGAACCCACAAATCAAAATCTATAAATTATGAAAGCATTACGATTTTTATTCTCGATGATGATGGTGGCCATCATTTGTCTGGGAACCTCATGCAAGGGCAAGGACAAGGGCAGTTCCGGAAACGACGACCCCACACCTGAGCCTACTGTCACCTATCTTTCCGAGGCTCAGTTCAAGAGTTCCAAGTGGAAAGGAAACCAGGCGATAGGCACCACAGCGTTGCTTACCGTTACCGCCAGCGACATCACCCTGAACTACTACGTAAAGCAGGACTTGTCGAAAAACACCGACGACAAATTCAAGCCAGTGGTTGTTAAAATATCGCCCTACACCTACGACGAGAAAGCCGGTAAGTTTACCGGAACTGGCGACGACAAATTCAACTATCAGGGTCAGCTCTCTGGCGAGACTCAGCTCACCATTACATTGGCAACATCAGAGACCCTGAAGATGAGCAAGCAGTAATGGCGGCCGTCCTTCAGTAAGATTACAAAACCAACAAATCCCTTGCGCATACCGTTATTGTATGGGCAAGGGATTTTTGCTTTATATAATATATGTGTTGGGGGTGAATGTTTACTCGTCCTCGTCGTCGTCATAGTTGAGCGATTCCTCGTCCATCGGGGCTATCTTGATGGCGGCTATCGAGATGTCGTCCACCTGTTCCTGTGTGCCCTTCCATTTAAAGAGGCTTTCTCTGAAGAAATTCTCCATATCCTCGGCGTTGTCCATTTTCGAGGCCTCCAGTATCAGGTTTGTGAAATTGCGGCGTCCAAGTTTTTTGCCGTTCTCCTGGCCAAACTGGTCGGAATATCCGTCGGAGCACATCAGCACAAAATCGCCTTCCTTCACCTGTATGGTGTGGTCTTCCCATTGGAAATCGCTGTCGGGCGGCAGGTTGCCCGTAGAGCACTTGTCGGGAGCTATTATCTGAAGCTCGCCGTCCTTCACCAGAAATAGCGGTCGGTATGCTCCAGCGTATACTATCAATGTGTTGCGCGAGTTTATCATGCACACCACGGTATCCATTCCGTCGATGCCGCCCACCTTGCTGCTGAGTCCGTTGATGGATGTGTAGAGCTTGTCGTTTAGGCGTCGGATGATGGTGGCCGGCGAATCTTCCACCTTTAAGTTCTGTAGAATCTCGTCGAGGAAAACCTTGCCCATCATAGATAGGAAAGCGCCCGGAACGCCGTGGCCGGCACAGTCGCAGAGGGCGGTGTATTTTCTTCCGAATTTCTCGCCCATCCAGAAAAAGTCGCCAGATACTATGTCTTTGGGCTGAAGCATCAGGAAACTCTTCTTGAAATTCCTGAGCAGCTGTGCCCTTCCCGTCATGAGCGCCGTCTGTATGGTGGATGCGTATTCTATGCTCCTTGTAAGGTCCTTGTTTTTGGCCTCTATCTCGTTGCGCTGTCTGGTTATCTTGCTTTCGGCCTCCTTTAGCGACGATATGTCGGTATCCACGGCCACCACCTGCAGCAGCTTGCCGTTCTTGTCGGTGATGGGGGTGATGTTGGTTTGTGTCCACACCTCGTGGCCGTTTTTGCTGATGTGCGGCAGCGAGAACGATACCGGCTTTATATCCTGGTATGTCTTGTTGAAATATGGGATTGCGTCTTTCTGACGTATGGCGTCCTTGTAGAATGGGCTGTCGTGTATGTACTCGTTGAACCCGTATCCGAAAATCTTTGAGAATCCCATGTTTCCCCATATCAGGTTTCCGTCCTTGTCGAGTATCACCACCGAGTTGTCGGTGTTGGTGAGGGCTACCGACATTGTCTGAAGCTGGGCCTGGCTGCGCTCCAGGTCGGTGTTGGTTTTCTGGAGCACTATGGTGCGGTCTTCCAGCAGTTTCTGTCGGCGCTTGGCCTTGCGGTCGGTGTAGTAGTTTACGATGGCGGTCTCCAGATACGATGCTATGTTGTGTATAATGCCCAGGTGATAGCTGTTGAAATAGTTTGTGGCGTTGTTGTGTATGGTTAGCACGCCTATGGTCATCTCGTTGTCGAACAGGGGCATGTATACCGCCGATCCCACTGTCTTGGTGTCTGATACCTGCTTGCTGATGTCGATGTATTTGCCTATCTGCTGCTGATAGTCGTCCAGCACTATGGTCTTGTTGTTCAGGTAGCAGTACACCTCCATGATGTTCTCGTAGTCCAGCTTGTATCTAGCAAATGGCATCTTCTCGCCGTTCATTATGAAGCTGCTGAAATCTATGCTGTTGTGTGGGGCGTTGTAGGTGCCGATGCCTATGTTGTCGGTCTCGAAAAATTTGTTTATCTCGTCGTATGTGGTCTGGTATATCTCTTTCAGCGTAAAGTTCTTGATGATGTTTTGTCCTGCCTTGCTCAGCAGACTCAGCACTTGGATGTTCTTGTTGTGGCTCTCCTGCTGGCTGGATAGTTTGGTGTTGGCGTCCTTGAGGCTGTCCATGCACTTGTCGAGTGTGGCCTTTAGCTGCATTTTCTGTCCGTTTGCCTTGCGCCATACCATCCATGTGGCGGCCCCGGTTATCAGCAGCAGCATCAGCACTATGCTCATGATGCCGTAGCCCGATTCCATGAATGGAGCCCTTACCTCGAATGTTATGGTTTCGGGCTCTGTGATGGCGGTGTTTTCTATCCTTGCCTTGGTCTGGAATGTGTACGTGCCGGCCCTCAGACGGCAGAATGTGAATTCCCTCTGGGTGCTCCACTGCGCCCATTCGTCGTTGTGGCTCACCAGGCGCCATGTGTATTCCACGGCCTGTGTGCTGTCGATGTTGTTGGACACAATGCCCATGGCGGCAATTTTTATCTTGTTGTTGCCGTTCAGCACAATGTTCTGGGGTATGGGTCCGTGCCCCGGATATATTATTGTGTCGTTTATGTATATCATTGATATTCTGCATTCCAGATCGGCGGGCCCGGCTCCGTGGGCGTATTGCGCCCATGCCAGGCAGGCCATGATTATGGCTATGCAGAATATGTGTCTCATATTTTTAATCATGGTGCTAAGATATGATTTTTTGCTCTTTGCTCCAAATATTCTTCCAACATTTTGCAGTTGTTGTCCAGCATTTCGTCAATAATTTTGCCGAGGCTGGCGGTTGATTCGGCAAACATCCATTTTTGCTCGCTTTTTGGCAGCGTGTGGTTGGATACGCTCCTTATCTCGGCGTATTCCACGCCCTCCATGGCGCACGTGTATGCCAGCGCGGCCGATTCCATAGTCTCCAGCTCGGCAGGGTGAAGCCTGAGTATCTCGCTGATGCTTTCCTTGCGGGTGCTGATGCGGCTCACGGTGTTGGCCCGGGCGCATTTAAGCCCCAGCATCAGGCCCAGCTCCTGGGAAGCCCGGCTCTCTATGCGCCCGTTGGTGAACGGCGGCGTGTTGCCGGGCAGGAATCTGGAGCCCACCACCGGGGCCATGGTGCCGTCGGGGTTTTCGGTGGCGCAGTCGGCAAAGGCGTTGCTGCATACCATGTAAGTATCTGTCAGCCTGATGCTTGTGCTGTACGCTCCGGCTATGCCCGCCACCACCACCAGCCCGTATCGCTCTCTCTGCAGGGCTTTCATGAGCTGATACTGGCTCTGGAACATTCCCACTCCGTGTATCAGCACGTCGGCCACGGGGTTTATGGCGCGTATCTGCCCGGTGGCTATGTTATCTAGCTGATGCTTAATGCAATGCGAGCCCATGAGCTCGGCCGCGCAGCTGGCGCTAATCAGTAGTTTATGTGAAGTTTTCATTTTGTTTGCAAGTTTACGGAAAATTTCATTTACTTTTGCAGATATTTTTTTGGGCGTATCAGCCTACAACAAAATTACGTAATTTTTTTTATTTAGATGACAGATTTTACAGAAAAAGGTGTGGTGAACAGCGCCGACACCCGCTATATCAAGATCGAGAGGTACAATACCGAGGTTACCGACAGCATTGCCCAGGCCGTGAAAACCATGCTGGGCTGCGTGGGCGAGGACACCCAGCGCGACGGCCTCATGGATACGCCCATGCGCGTGGCCAAGGCTTTCCAGTTTTGCACCCAGGGCTATCAGATCGACCCCAAGAAGATTCTGGAGGGCGCCCTCTTCAAGGAGGACTACTCGCAGATGGTGCTTGTGAAGGACATCGAGCTGTATTCCATGTGCGAGCACCACTTGCTTCCGTTTTTCGGCAAGGCCCACGTGGCCTACATCCCCAACGGCACCATTACGGGCCTTAGCAAGATAGCCCGCGTGGTGGATGCATACGCGCGCCGCCTGCAGGTGCAGGAGAGGCTTACCGAGCAGATCCGCGACTGCATACAGGAGACCCTGAAGCCTCAGGGCGTGGCGGTTGTGATAGAGGCCCACCACCTGTGCATGATGATGCGTGGAGTGCAGAAACAAAACTCCATCACCACAACATCGGCCTTCTCGGGATCTTTCCTCAGCAACAAGATCACGCGCGAGGAGTTCCTTAGGCTGATACAGCCCAGCCTGCATTAGTACGCTGCAAAAAATTTGTGCGATTTATTTTTCAGATTCAAAAAAATGATATAAATTGCGCGGTAATTTATATAACAATACCAAAAACGATTAAATCAAAAGATGAAACCATTAAATATTGCGATACTTGGCTGCGGCACAGTAGGTGGCGGTGTTGCCAAGATCCTTACAGAGCAGAAAGAGCTTCTCTCTAAGCGCGCCGGACGCGAGATAAACCTTAAGGTGATTGCAGAGCTTAATCCAGAGGCCGCCATCAAGCGTTTTGGCCTGGATGCCAAATATTTCTCCAAGAACAGCATCAAGGAGATCATCGAGATGCAGGACATCGACCTCGTGGTGGAGACCATGGGCGGCAAGAGCGATTTCGTACACGACACCTGCCTTAATGTGCTGAAGAGTGGCAAAAACCTCGTTACAGCCAACAAGGCCCTGCTCGCAGAGCGCGGTGCCGACATATTTGCCGAGGCCGAGACAAAGAACCTCCAGCTGGGTTTCGAGGCCGCAGTGTGCGGTGCAATTCCCATCATCAAGGGCATCAAGGAGTGTTTTACAGGTGATATCATAGAGCAGGTGAGCGGCATCATGAACGGCACCAGCAACTACATCCTCACACAGATGCAGTATCAGGGCTTGGATTTTGCCGAGGCCCTTAAGCTTGCTCAGCAGAACGGATACGCCGAGGCCGACCCAAGTCTCGACATCAACGGCGGCGATGCCAGCCACAAGCTGATACTGCTCCTGAAGCTCGCCTTCGGACTCAAGGTTACAATGGAGGAACTCTCTATTGCCGGCATCCAGAATATCACAAAGAGCGACATGGATTTTGCCAAGGAGATAAACGCTTCCATAAAGCTTATCTGTTTTGCCAAGTTGGAAGACAAGCAGGTATACGCCATGGTACGTCCTATGGTGGTGAAAAACGACAACATACTCTCAAGCGTAAACTTTGCCGTAAACGCAGTGCGCCTCGACAACAAGTATTCTGATACCCACTTCCTTATCGGCAAGGGCGCCGGCAGCTCCGAGACCGCAATGTCGATAGTATCAGACATCGTTTTCATAGCACGCCACGGCGATGTTCCCGCATACAACGAGGAGCCCAAGTACACCCTCGGCGACAGCAAGAAGGTAAGCTTCCCTTACCTGATATCGTTCCGCACCAACAACCTGCCCGGCACCACCGGCATCATCACCACTGCAATAGGCAAGCAGGGAATCAACATCGAGACCGTGGGCCACAACAGATTCAGCGGCAGCGGCGATACCGCCGACTTCTCCATCGAGACCGAGAGCTGCACTCTGGAGGCCATCGAGAAGGCTATCGCTGAGATCAGGACCGCCAAGAGCGACCTCCTGCTGGAGGATCCAAAGATTCTGCCAATTCTTTACTAAGGTATAAACGTAAATAACTGATATAGACTATGGAGTATTTCTACATTGAAAATAATTCGCAGATGGGTCCTCTTTCGGTGGACTTGCTTATCACTCAGATAAAGCCTGATACCAAGGTGTGGTGTCCCGGCATGAGTGATTGGACACGCGCCTCTGAGGTGCCTGAGTTGGCTCTCGCAATGGGATTGGACCACCAAGAACCCCAAGATTTGTCGGGTTATCCTCCCAATGTAGAAGCCAGCAGCCAGTATCAGGGCGGCAACAGCAATTCGCCTGAGTATCAGACCCATCAGCAGCAGCCCACGGGATTGGGCCAGAATGTAAGCGGCGGATACCCGGCAGCGCCCAACAACGCCAACACATATATGCAGAATGGCGCCTACAACAACGGAGCCAACAACAACGGCATGAGGAAGCCCGACAACTACCTTGTATTGGCCATAATCTCCACAGTGCTCTGCTGCTGGCCTGCCGGCATAGTGAGCATCGTGAAGGCAGCCAAGGTGGATTCATGCTGGGCCAGGGGCGAGTTCGACGAGGCCAGGAGAAACTCCGACGAGGCCAAAAAGTGGGCCATCATCAGCATAGTGGTTGCTCTGCTTGTGATTGTCCTGTACTTTGTTTTTATTATATTTGCCGCAGCTAATGGATACTGATGCAGAAAAAGTTTACCATACTGATTGCCGTTGCAGCCATAATATTTGTGGCTGCAATGGCATTTGTTTATTTTAAATACAATCCGCTGGAGAGCAACATGTTCCCCAAGTGCGGCTTTTATGTCATTACCGGATGGAAGTGTCCCGGATGCGGCAGCCAGCGCGCGCTGCATTTCCTGCTCCACGGCCAGTTTGCCGAATCGTTCAGGCAGAATCCCCTGCTGTGGGTGGGCGGCATATACATAGCGGTAACCCAGCTGATGCGCCTCAGGTGGTTCGGCCCCCGGTGCGAGCAGCTGAGGCTTAGCCTCACCGGCCTTTGGGCGTCGGTGTTTTGGCTTGTTGCGATAATAGCATATTGGGTGCTCAGAAATGTTTTTTGAACTTTTTCGAAAAAAAATTATCCAAACTATTGCCGAATCAAAAAAAATATTATACCTTTGCGCACCCGAATATTATCAAAGTTAGCAAAGTAAATTTATTTAAAAAACTTTTAATTACTTAAAAAACGTGGATTCATTAAGTTACAAGACAGTCTCCGCCAACAAGGCCACAGTAAACAAGGAGTGGCTTCTCGTTGATGCGACAGACCAGACATTAGGACGTTTTGCTTCTAAGGTAGCCATGCTCCTCAGAGGCAAGTACAAAGTGAACTACACCCCACACGTAGATTGTGGTGACAATGTAGTGGTAATCAATGCCGACAAGATTAGAATGACCGGCAAGAAGATGGCTCAGAAGGAGTATGTACACTACACTGGCTATCCAGGAGGTCAGAGAATCGAGCTCGCCAAGGACTTCGTAAAGAAGGGCAACGGCTATGAGCGCATTATCGAGAAGGCTGTACGTGGTATGCTCCCAAAAACCAAGCTCGGCGATGCTATCATCAAGAACCTCAAGGTTTTCCAGGGTGACAAGCACGATCACGAGGCTCAGCAGCCTAAACTTATTAATTTAAACGACCTTAGATAATCATGGCAGAAGTTACAAATACAGTAGGCAGACGTAAGGCTGCCGTAGCACGCATTTACCTCACACAGGGTAGCGGCGATATCAAGATCAACGGTAAGGACTACAAGGAGTACTTCACAGTTCCTCAGTTCCAGAGAGTTGTAGTTCAGGCTCTCGAGAAGATCGGTGCCGAGAACAACTACGATGTTAAGGCCAACGTTTGCGGTGGCGGTTTCAAGGGTCAGGCAGAGGCCATCAGACTCGGTATCGCCAGAGCTCTCGTAGAGATCAACTCAGAGGATCGTGTTGCCCTCAAGAAGGAAGGCTTCCTCAAGCGCGACTCTAGAGTCGTTGAGCGTAAGAAACCTGGTCGTCCAGGCGCACGCAAGCGCTTCCAGTTCAGCAAGCGTTAATATATTGTTTAGTATCCAAATTATCGGGACCGATGGCGCATGCGATTTGCCCTGTTGCTACCCGATGATTGATTAATCGTTGAATGTAAACAAACAAAACATTAAAAATGGTAAGTTTTGACGAATTATTAGAGGCAGGTGTACATTTTGGTCACTTGAAGAAAAAATGGAATCCTGCAATGGCCCCTTACATCTTCATGGAAAGAGGCGGAATCCACATTATAGATTTACACAAGACAGCTGAACTGCTCGAGAAGGCAGCAGCTGCTATCAAGCAGATAGCTAAATCGGGTCGCAAGATTCTCTTCGTTGCTACTAAGAAGCAGGCTAAGGAGATCGTTGCAGAGAAGGTACAGGCAGTAAACATGCCTTACGTTACAGAGCGTTGGAGCGGCGGTATGCTCACCAACTTCCCTACTGTAAGAAAGGCTGTTAAGAAGCTCACTTCTATCGAGAAGATGGAGGCCGACGGCACAATGGCTCAGCTCTCTAAGCGCGAGCAGTTGCAGATCAACCGTCAGTACGACAAGCTCAAGAAGAACCTTGGCTCTATCGCCGATATGGCTAAGACTCCTGCTGCTCTCTTCGTTATCGATGTTGCCAAGGAGCACATCGCCGTTAAGGAGGCTCACAGACTTCACATCCCTGTTTTCGGTATGGTTGATACTAACTCTAACCCTAACGATGTTGATTTCGTAATCCCTGCAAACGACGACGCTGCAAACTCTATCGCTATCGTTCTCGATGTTATCACCAAGGCTATCGCTGAGGGTGTTGCCGAGAGAAAGACCGATAAGGACACCGACAACAAGGACGCTAAGGCTTCTGTAAACCACAACAAGCCTCGCAAGACCCGCGCCCGCAAGGCTGACGGTGCTGCCGAGCAGGCTGCTGAGTAATCGGCTCTGTGGTGATGCCACTTCAGTAAATAAAAACTGATCGTTTTTGATTTCAATATAAGTGCTTCCTTCCTTTTGCATTATAAGAAAGGAAGCACTTTTTTATTAACATACTTAAAAATATTGATATAAAATGGCTGAAATAAAAGCAAGCGAGGTTATGAAGCTTCGCCAGATGACTGGCGCCGGTATGATGGACTGCAAGAAGGCTTTGGCAGAGACCAACGGCGACTTTGATGCTGCTATTGATATTCTTAGAAAGAAGGGCCAGAAGGTTGCCGCCAAGCGTGCCGACCGTGAGGCTAAGGAAGGTTGTGTTGCCGGTGCTGTTAGCGCCGACGGCAAGAAGGCTTACGTGGTAGCTCTCAACTGCGAGACCGACTTCGTAGCAAAGAACGCCGACTTCGTAAAGTTCACAAATGATATTCTCGCTGCCGCTATCGCTGCTGATGCTGCCGACCTTGAGGCTGTTAAGGCTCTTCCTTACGGCCCTGGCACTATCCAGGACGAGGTTTCTAACCAGACCGGCGTTATCGGTGAGAAGATAGAGATAAGCTACTACGGCAAGGTTGCCGGCGAGGCTGCTTGTGTTTACAACCACATGAACTCTAAGCTTACAGCTATCGTTGCCTACAACCAGGCTATCGACACTCAGGTTGCAAAGAACGTTGCTATGCAGGTTGCCGCTATGGCTCCAGTAGCCGTTGACAAGGACGGTATTCCAGCCGAGACCATCCAGAAGGAGATGGAGGTTGCCAAGGAGAAGACTGTACAGGAGCAGATCCAGAAGAAGGTAGAGGTTGCCCTCAAGAAGGAAGGCATCAACCCAGCTCACGTTGACTCTGACGACCACATCGCTTCCAACATCACTAAGGGTTGGATTACAGAGGAGCAGGGCGAGCTCGCCAAGAAGATCAAGGCTGAGGTTGCTGCCAATACTGTAGTTCCTGAGCAGATGGTAGAGAACATCGCCAAGGGCCGTATCAACAAGTTCTACGAGGAGTACACACTTCTCAACCAGAAGTACGAGCAGGACAACAAGCTTACTATCCGTCAGTACCTCGATCAGGCTGCCAAGGGTCTTACAGTTGTAGACTTCAAGCGCTGCGCTCTCGGTGACTAATTTTTGATTGTTCACACTATTTATTATATAATAGGGATGTATTCTCCGAATGCATCCCTATTTTTTTATATTCCCCTATTTTAACATATATTAACTGTCCATTTTTGCTCATTTGACAGTTATTTTGTTGCTTTGGGAATTATTAATTTCAATATTACAAATTTAATCTTTTTCTCAATGATGAAAATAAAAAATTTTTTGAGAATCGGTTTGATGCTGATGGCCTGTGGCCTTTTGCTGATGTCATGCAAGAAGGACAGCCCATCTCCCGAGAAAACTCCCAACGACCAAACCGACCCTAACAAAAATGATAGTGGCAATACCGGCGGCAACAATCCCGGTGGCAATACTGGCAACAATCCCGGTGGCAATACCGGCAACAATCCCGGTGGCAATACTGGCAACAATCCCGGTGGCAACACCGGCAACAATCCCGGCGGCAATACTGGAAATAATCCTGGCGGCAACACCGACAATCCCGGTGGCAACACAGGAGATAATCCTGGCGGCAACACCGACAATCCCGGTGGCAACACCGACAATCCCGGCGGCACAGATACTCCAGATACCAAGACTTTTGTAGTAAAATATGATGTGGATGGCGGTATCGTGGATGGCGACGCCTCTCAGAATGTTAAGGACGGTGAGTCTGTAAAGCTCTCAGCAGGTCCAAAGGTAGACAAGCCTGACTACCGTTTCGATGGCTGGAAGGATGCTGCCGGCAAGTCATACAAGGCTGGCGAGTCCATTGTGGTGAAGGCTGATATCACACTTCAGGCAATCTGGACATTTGAGCCAAAGCTTATCTTCGATGGCAATGGTTATTCCGGCAAGGTGCCTGATGCTTTCAAGTTTGTTGATGGATTGGCCACAGTGCCTTCGGCTTCGCTTGCTTGGGATGGCTACGACTTCTTAGGCTGGTCGCTCGACCGCGATTCGCGCTCGGCCGATTACAAGGCTGGCGACAAGGTTCAGACCAACAACAAGTCGGTTACTCTGTATGCCGTATGGAAGTCTCAGAAATATGTATACACATTCCTCTCTCATTATGGCAGCACCTTCAAGACCGAGCAGCCTTTCTCTGCAAAGGATATCGCAAATGGCGTGGCCGTGTTCGACATAATGCTTACCGGTGATTACGAGGGCTACTCTCATGTGGGCTGGCGTGATGTGGATTCCAAGAAGGAGTACAAGCTTACTGATGTTTTCGACGAGCTTAAGGCACGTACTTTCGAGCCTATTCTCATCAACAAGTCGGGCGCTCAGATGGAGTCGTGGATTATCAACAAGTATTAATCTATTAATATTTTTCCAACAATGAAAAACAAGTTAGCACAATACGCAATGCTGTTGGCAGCTTCTCTTTCGGTAGCGTCATGCAGCAACGACAATGATATATACGAGCCCGAGGCAGTATCAGGCATCAGCAGCAATCTTGAGGACATGGTTTTCGCAGCCACTATGGAGAACGCCTCCAACAGGCTTCAGAAGGCTTCGCTCCAGATGGACGACAAGGAGAACATGCTGTTTTCTTTCACTGCCAACGACTGGGTTTCGGTATTCTCGTCTTCATCAAAGTACCGCCTCGACTACGTTGGCCTGGTGGATGGCAAGACAAGTTTTGCTGGAAAGGTGGGCGGCGATACCTATTACGCCTTGTTCCCCGGACAGGACGACGCAAGCATCAGCGGCAACATCATTACCGCCACTATTGCCACAGAGGTGGATGGATCGCAGTATTCCAACTACGCTCCCGGCATCATAAGCGTGGCTCAGGCTTCGAAGAAATCTCCTACTCTGAATTTCAAGAACGCTTGCTCGCTGCTCTGGATTGATGGCAACATTCAGCAGTACAAGAAGATAGAGGTGGAGGCAAACAAGAGCATCGCCGGCAAGGTAACAGTGGAGGTAAGTTCCTCAAAGGATCCCGTGGTATCGTCGGGCACAGCCAACAAGATCACCATCAACAATCCTTCGTCGTCGTTGGTGGCTGTTGCGCCTGTATCTGATGCCAACATCACTGTGAAATTCTACCGCAAGGATGGCAGCTCTTTCTACACACAATATTGGAACGTAAATCTTGAGCGCTCTCACGTGGCTCTTCTGTCGGTGGCCGACGGACATTTGGCCTGGTTCAACATTGGTGTGGGCGGAAGCTCGATGCCAAGCCTCATGGTATCGGAGAACACCGAGTTTGTGATTCCCGGCAGCAACGGCATTGTGAATCCCGGCTTTAATTTCGTGGGCTGGAAGGATGCCAACGGCACTATCTATCCTGAGGGCTCGCTCTACAAGATGGGTACCGACGAGTTGAGCTTCACCGCCGAGTGGTCAAACAAGCTGGTGCTTGTATACAAGATAGACGGCGAGAAGATTCAGAAGCACGTTCTCTTCGACAACGGCGAGACTTTCGTTCTTGAGGCCGCTCCCGAGAGAGAGGGCTACAAGTTCAAGGGCTGGCTTTTCAACGGAAAGGTTATAAGCGTGGGCGAAACCATCAAGCCTATCGGCAACACCGTGGTGGATGCTGTTTACGAGCCGTATCAGTACACCATTGTTGCTGATGCCAACGGCGGAACTTTCGGCGACGACTACCTTACCAAGAAAACCACCTGTCTCTTCAATCAGACAATCGACCTTGGCTCTGTAATCAGCTATCCAGTACGCGAGGATTACGATTTTGGCGGCTATTACGACAATCCTGAGTTCTCCGGAAACAAGATTTCTGTAATTTCCAACCCTACCGCCGACATCAACCTCTACGCCAGATGGTACAAGAAGTACAACGTTAGCTACGTATACCCCAACGGCGATCCCGTACTCAAGGACGGCAAGCCTCTGGTATCTGAGTATTCCGACAATACCTACTACATCGAGGTTCTTAATGCCAGGGACTACATCGACTACGACAAGTGGTTTGTTCCAGAGTGCGTTATGAAGGATGCAGATGACAACGTATACAAACCATACAGCCGTGTAAACGTGAGCGTTCTCGATGCGCTCAAGGACATCGTGATAGTAATCTCTGATGCCGAGCTCAACTAACAGCCTCTAGCAGACCGCATCAAATAATAAAACCGCATCCGCTGAAAAATCTCAGCAGATGCGGTTTTTTGTTTTAATCTATATGACACGCACGTCCGTGCGTCTCTACGAGTTCTCTAAACTCTAAACTCTAATCTCTAATCTCTAATCTCTAATCTCTAATCTAAATCCCCAGCTCAGCCTTTATCCTGCCTACAATCTCGGCGTTTCCGGTGTGCTTTATCGGGTTGTCTGATAGCTTCACCACCTCGGTCCACTGGCCGTTGGTGAGCACGTGAGAGAGCTTTATCACCATGTTGAGCGGTTTTACGCCTACATCGTTGGTGAAGTTGGTGCCTATGCCGAAGCTCATGCCTATCTTGCCCTTGCTGAATTCAGCAATCTTTTCCACCAGCTCGGGATTGAGCGCGTCGCTGAATACGATGGTCTTGCTAAGTGGATTAATCCTGAGGCTTTTGTAGTGGTTGATGGTTTTCTGTGCAAACTCTATCGGGTCGCCGCTGTCGTGGCGCACTCCGTCGAAGAGCTTGGCAAACAGTGTGTCGAAATCGCGGAAGAAAACCTCTGTGGTGTAGGTGTCGGAGAGCGCTATGCCGAGGTCGCCGCGGTATACGTTTACCCAGTTGTCGAGGGCAGAGCGGTTGGCGTATTTTACACCGTACTGCGCTGCGTGGAACATAAACCACTCGTGGGCGTGGGTGCCTATTGGCGTGGTGTTGTATTTCATAGCCAGATACACGTTGCTGGTGCCCACGAATGTATCAGGCGCGTAGTTGTTCAGTATAGATACCACCCTCTCGTGGTTGGCGTAGCTGTAGCGGCGGCGTGTGCCAAACTCGGCTATCTTTACTCCAAGTTGCTGATACTTCTCGCATTTGGCCACAGTGCTTCGGTCGGCCTGCTCCTGAGATGGAATCGTCTGGCCTGTCTCCTGGAAATACAGCTCGCTGATGATGGCCATCAGAGGCACTTCCCAGAGAATGGTGCGATACCAGTAGCCCTCTATCGTTACGCTCAGGCGTCCGCCCTCCTGATTGATGATTACCTCGCTGGGGTTGTAGCGGTAGCCTCTCAGAAAATCCAGGTAGGTGGGAGGCAGGTAGTAGCACCTTTTCCTAAGGTACTCGTATTCCTCGTCGGTGAGGCTGAGATTGCTCATGGCGTCCACCTCGGCCTGCAGCTTCAGGGCAAAACCCTCGGGGAAGTTTTCCGTGCCGCGGTTTATGAACTTGTATTTCACCTTGCTGAGCGGATACTTGTTGATTACCGCGTTCTGCATCGTGAACTTGTAGAGGTCGTTGTCGGTAATGTGCTGTATTATCATAATGCGTTTTGTGTTTTATAATTAGTATTTGTGTTATTTTTACGCAACAAAGTAAGATATTATTTCTGATACTACCAAATTTTTTTTGCAAAAAGTGCGCATTTTGATGTTTTTTTTCTGAAAAATTAACTAGTTTTGTAATTCAGAAACAATATAATGAACCATTAATAATATGAAGAAGATTATATACGGGGCCGCAATGGCCCTCGCTCTCAGCGGCTGCTCCAGCAAGGAGGTCGATATCAACGATGTCAACAAATTCCTCTCTGACCTTTCCGAGGTGTATGTAGGCGATTTTGCAGGTCCTAATCCTGACGATTTCATAAAGATAGATTTCGCCGTAAAGCGTCTGCTTATCGAGAGCCCTGATGTTTTCGAGAAGCAGGGCAGCGATCTGGCAGTTTCAGCCGACAAGGTTCATGCCATGAGCGACAAGTATTTCAATTATCCGATAGCAAACGACGAATCGTCGAACGATGTGGACTACACCAAGGACGGCAAGTACGTTATCATGCCTATGGATGCAGGCCTGGCACCGTTCTCCAAGGCCACCAAGATAGCCCAGAAGGCCGATACAATTCTCTACGATGTGGATGTCTACAACCGTGCCGAGGGCTCGGAGCCAGAGAAATACAAGACCATGCGCGCCGTGCTGCTGGCCAAGGACGATGGCCTCCGCGTTATCTCGTACATGGTAAAGTAAGCCTCAGCACCCTGATGCCGCCCTATAACGGAAGCTCCAGCCTGAGGCCGTCGTACGACAGGTGCACGTTTTTGGGCAGGGTGGGCTCGGTGTCGTTGTAGCGGCCCAGCGAGTGGCCCACGTGCGTAAGCCAGGCTGTTCGGGGCTGTATCAGCTCCACCACCTCCAGAGCCTCCTCCAGCGAGAAATGCGAGTGGTGCTGCCTGGTGCTCAGCGAGTTTATCACAAGATACTCGGTGCCGCGTATGGCGTCCATCGATTGCGGCGATATGCTGTTGGCATCGGTAACGTAGGTGAAACCGCCTATCCTGTAGGCCGCTATCTCCATCTTGCCGTGCATCACGGGTATGGGCAGTATGCTGATGCCGCCTATCTGGAACGGCTCCATGTATTTTATCTCGCGCAGGCTGATGTCGGGCACTCCCGGATATTTGGGCTCCTGGAAACAGTAGGCGAAATCGCGGCGTATGGCCTCGCACGACATTGCCGAGGCGTACACGGGTATCTCGCCCTGCTGCTTGTAGCAGAAGGGGCGTATGTCGTCCAGCCCGGCCAGATGGTCGCGGTGAGGATGGGTTATTAGCACGGCATCCACGCGGTCCACGTTGTTGGCCAGGCACTGAGTCCTGAAGTCGGGGCCGGTGTCTATTATTATGCTGATGCCCTGCGTCTCTATGTGCATGGAGCTGCGTGTGCGCTTGTCGCGGGGATTGTCTGATGTGCAGGTGGCGCAGTCGCAGCCTATTATGGGGACTCCGAGCGATGTGCCCGTGCCCATGAAAGTGGCGTTCATGTTTGTTTTGCTGATTTGGGTTAGTATCAGTATATATCTACCACAAAGGTAAGCAAAAACTGCCAATAGTATCAGCATTGTGCCGCATTTTTCTTTTAGTTTTTTTTGTAAAATATATTTCCAAACCGGGGCGGTTTGGTTTATAATTTGTTTAATAAAATAGCAATGACATCAGTAGACACTATATCCAGGAATCTGGAGGACAACAGAACCAAGGTATACAAGAAAGACTACAGCTTTTTCAACCTTGGGTCGGTGCTTGCGCTTGCCAAGGTAAGCGATGCCGAATCGTGCCAGTGCAAGCGCTGCCAGGCCAACATGGAGCGTCTGGCTCAGTTTTCCGAAACCTATCCCGACCTTATAGCCATGGGCGAGGCCGGCAAGCGTAATCTGGAGGACGGCCTCGACGATATTTTCCAGCATCTTGCCAAGGAGCACGGATACTCTAGAAAAGGATGGTACAAGTCGCTGTATGGCGCCATAGGGCTTGGCGTGGGGCTGCTGGCCGGTATTCTGGCGGCGCTGCTGGCCAGCGATGGCAATGGAAGGGTGGCTTTTGCCGTGGCTGCCACTATTCCGCTGGTGGCGGGATACGCCTGGGGAGGCAGAAAAGACTTTCTGGCAGAGAAAGCCGGAAAAATAGTTTAGCACTATTGCAGTTTTGTGATTTTGTTGCTAATTTTGCCTTTTGGGATTTCCCCATCAAAAATGTGAAACATAAATATTTATAATATACTATTATGAAAAAATCGACAGTTAATTTTCTTGCCTTGATGTTTGCTACTGCATTTCTGGCAAGCGGATGCAACGGCCTTAAGCAGATGGCCCAGAATTCGAACCTTATCACAAGAGAGGTCACACCTGATCCTCTTGAGATGCACGCAGGCAAGGTGCCTGTCTCTATCAAGGTAACTTTCCCTCCAAAGTATTTCGACAAGAAGGCTTACATCATGGTGACCCCTGCCATAAAGTCGCAGCTTTCTCAGGATGTAGTAAACATGTCTACCAAGACTATCCAGGGCGAGGGCGTTAAGGACAACAACACCACAATCAGCTACAAGCTGGGTGGCGAGTATACATATCAGGATGTTATAGATTTTTCTGATCCATACCGCAGATCAGACCTCATTCTTAATATGAAGGCCAACAAGAACGGCGTTACCGAGACCATTGCCGACGTAAAGATTGGCGACGGTATCAATGCCACTCCACTTCTCGTAGAGATGGGCGTGAAGGCCGACAACGAGGTTCTCAGCGGTGCTGATACAAAGGCCGGCTCGGCTGCTACTGGCCAGGGCAGCGCCATGACAATCGAGTGCAAGGTAGAGAAGCCTAAATCAAGCATCTCTACAAAGGACCTTACAATGTACTATCAGCTCCAGCAGTCGTCGCTCGACAACAAGGAGATGAAGAAGAAGGACGTTAAGGAATTCATCGACCTCCTGAAGGAGGCTGCCGGCGACGAGAATTCTGTAATCAAGGCTATCGAGGTGGCTTCATACGCTTCGCCTGATGGTCCTGAGGATGTAAACCAGAAACTCGTTGACCAGCGTGGCAAATCGGGCGAGAAGTTCGCCAAAGACCAGTTGAAGAAGGTGGAGGGTGCCGGCGACATCATTTCGCGCCAGACCACTCAGGCCGAGGACTGGGAGGGTTTCAAGAAGAGCATCGAGGCTTCCAACATCAAGGATAAGGACCTGATACTCCGTGTTCTCTCTATGTATTCTGATCCTACCACACGCGAGCGCGAGATCAAGAACATTGCAGCTGCATACACAGCACTCAAGTCTTCTGTTCTTCCTCAGCTCCGCCGTTCAGAAATCAAGGCCACCATCCAGACCAAGGAGAAGACCGATTCTGAGCTTGCCGACCTCGCAAAGAGCGATTTCGACGCACTTACTCAGGAGGAGGCCATCTACGCCGCCACAATGCCTTCTTTGAGCAACTCTCAGAAGATAGAGATCCTCAAGAAGTACACAGCTAAGTATCCTCAGGATTGGAGAGGTTTCAACAACCTGGGTGTTGCATACATGAACGACGGCAAGCTTGATGACGCTCAGGCTCAGTTCAACAAGGCAAGAGGCGTAGACAGCAAGCAGCCTGCCCTCAACAACAACCTCGGCGTTGTGGAACTTGCCAATGGCAACTACGACAGAGCCAAGGAGAACTTTGCACGCGCCAAGAACGTAGGCTGCGACGAGGCTGGCTACAATATGGGTGTTATCAACATCCGTGACGGCGAGTACGAGAAGGCCATCGCTAACTTTGGCTCTACTCCATCATTCAACAAGGCTCTTGCTCAGGTGCTTGCCAAGAATGTGGACGATGCCAAGAGAACCCTCAACAGCATAAACTCTCAGGACGCCATCGTAGACTACCTGAAGGCCATCATCGGTTCACGTCAGAACGAGGAGACTCAGGCTATGGACAACCTCAAGAAGGCTGTTGACAAGGATGCCAACCTCAAGAACTGGGCTAAGTACGATGTAGAGTTCATCAGATACTTCGAGTCAGATACTTTCCGCAACATCGTTGACTAATAAATCAACTGATAATTAATACAAAAGCCGGGAAATTTGCAAAAAATTTCCCGGCTTTTTTGTGTAAGTAGATTTTCTGTGTTATTTTTGTACGCAAAATGTAATTTAAATATGAAAAAGCAACTTTACCTCGTGGCCGCGCTGTCGGCTGCCGTGTTGTCGTCGTGCAATCCTGGCCGCATATACAGCGACCGCGTGTCGCTGGCTCCTGATATGGTTTGGGATATGGACAACGCCATATTGCTGGAGGCTGATATTGCTGATACCAATCAGCTGTACGACATATCGTTGGACATCCGCACGGTGGATTTCTATCCATACGCTAATATGTGGCTGTTCGTAAAGACCACGTCGCCATCGGGCGTATCGCGCGAGGACACCATAGAATGTATCCTGCGCGACGAGAAAGGCTTCTCCACATCCAACCGTATGTGTTTTGGCGAGGTGGAGGATTACGAGATTCCATTTGCCAACGCCGCCGTATTCCATGACACAGGCAAGTTTAAGTTTCAGATACGCCACGGCATGAGGATGGAGAAACTCCCGTTCGTAAACGAGGTAGGCATGTCAATAGATATTCACAAGCAATAATAAATACAAAATGTCAAAAAACAAGTTGGAGAAGTTTGCTCAGATGGCCACATTCAAGAACGTGGTGCAGCCTGAGGAACTTAAGGTAAGCGATTTTGAATACAAGGGCAAGTGGAGCCAGGATTTCTTCCACAATGTCAATGGCATAACACTGGAGCTGGGCTGCGGCAAGGGCGAATACACCGTGGCTCTCAGCGAGATTAATCCATCCATGAACTTCATAGGCGTAGATATCAAGGGCGCGCGCATCTGGCATGGAGCCAAGGAGGCCCTCGACAAGAACCTGCCAAACGCCGGTTTCCTGCGCACACGAATCGATATGATCGATAATTTCTTCGGCAAGGACGAGGTAGACGAGGTTTGGATTACATTCTGCGATCCTCAGCCCAAGAAACAGAACAAGCGCCTTACATCGGCCCACTTCCTTAACATATACCGACGTTTCCTGAAAGACGGCGCCATAGTAAACCTGAAGACCGACAGCCGCCTGCTGCATTTCTACACTCTGGAGCTCCTTAAGGCCAACGGCGTTATTCCATTGGTGGCCACCGACGATTTATACGCCTCGCAGTATCTGGATAGTGTGCTGGGCATCAAGACCTTCTACGAGCGCAGTTTCCTGGAGCAGGGAAAAAAGATTACATACCTTAAATTCATAATGGATACCGACAAGGAATTCGTGGAGATTCCAAAGTTCGAGTTCGAGGAATAATAATGATAAAAAAGGCAAATACGGTTTGGCAAACGCTGCGGAAACTGTTTAGCAAAATCAATCTGATGGTCACCATCCTGCTGGTGGCGGCCACCCTGATGTCGTATAGCGCGGTTTTCGTGGACCCTTCGTCTTATCCCATTCTCGCCCTGGCGGGGATGGCGTTCCCGTATGTGCTGATACTTGATGTATTGTACCTGCTGCTGCTGATATTCGCCAAGAAAATCACGGCACTGGCTCTCATAATTACGCTGGCGTTGGGATACGGTTTCATAGATTCCACCGTTCAGCTAAATCCCATGCACTACGTGGAGGATTTCGACGACGACGATTCCACATTCAGCATTATGTCGTTCAACGTAAGGCTGCTCGACCGTTACAACTGGATAAAGGGCAAAAACGACACCAAGACCAAGATATTCGAGTTCCTGAGATACGAGAGCCCTGATATCGTGTGTTTCCAGGAGTTCTACAACAACAGCAAGGATTCCATCACCAACGAGATGATAATCCAGGACGTGCTGGGCACATCACACATTGCCCGCGACTACGACCCCGGCGACACGAAACATTCCACCAACAAGGGTTACAGGATTTTCTCGAAGTTTCCGCTCAGCAAGGTTACCCCAATCTTCGACCACACCGAGAATCTAATCGGCATCTGCGCCGACGCCCAGATAATCGACCGCAAGGTAAGGGTGATAAACTTCCACCTGAAATCGATAAAGCTCGGCTACGACGATTACGACTTCATCGACCAGATAGAGCAGAAAAACAATCAGGAGCAGGTGTCGGGCATCAAGGCCATATACAACAAGCTAACCAAGGCATACTCGATACGCACCCGCCAGGCCGAGCTGATACATCAGCTTGTGGAGGAATCCCCGTACGCCGTGGTGCTATGCGGCGATTTCAACGAGCCTCCGGTTTCCAAGAGCTACCGCACGGTGATGGGCAAGAGCCTTGTGGACGCATTCAGGCAGAGCGGCACGGGTTTCGGCGGCACGGTTAGGATCAAGGGCCTCAGCTTCAGGATCGACTATATAATGCACTCTCCGGTGCTGGAATCCAGAAACTTCCGCACTTTCCGCGAAAACCTCTCCGACCACTATGCCGTAAGCTGCAAACTAAAAATATGACATTATGATAGCTTTTATATCAATAGCCGCATTGCTTCTGATATATGTGGCCCTGGTGATGAGGTGTTCCGAGACATTCCGCACTTTTGCGGCCGGCGAATACCTGCTGGGCGATACGCCATTGCAGACATTGGCTGATACCGACATCATAGTGGCGGCCAAAAACGAGGAGCAGAATGTGGACCAGCTGGCCCAGTCGATAAACGGCCAGACCCATCCCAAGAGCCGCCTGATATTCGTGGACGACCATTCCACCGACAATACAGCCAGCCGCATCAGCAGCCAGCTGAGGCCCGAGAGCATGGTGATATCCAGCACCGGCCACGGCAAGAAGGATGCCCTGCGCGACGGCATTGCCCAGAGCCGCGGCAAATACATCCTGAGCACCGATGCCGACTGTTTTCCCCGTTCACGCTGGGCCGAACTCATGGTGGGCGCCGCCATGCAGACCGACGCCGACATGGTGATGGCCCCGGTGATAATAGAGCCCATCGACAGGGGCAGCCTTTTCCAGCGCCTGCAAATGGCTGAATCGTTCGCCATGATCACCATTACCGGAGGCACCTGCCTACAGGGCAGCCCCGTGATGTGCAATGGCGGCAACATCGGCTACAGGGCGTCATTCCTGATACAGAACACCGACGGACTCAATTCCAGATACGCCTCGGGCGACGACATGTTCATGATGGAGGCGGCCAGCAAGCAGAAGCGCAAGTTTGCCTACGTGCGCCATCCCGACGCCGTAATCCGCACCAGCTGCGTGCCCACTCTGGGCAGGCTGATGAATCAGCGCGCCCGCTGGGTAAGCAAGACCGGAGGCTACACATCATGGTACATACTCTTTTTCGCCTTCGCCATACTGCTTGGCAACGTGGCTTCCATAGCGGCCCTGATACTTGCCTGCATAGGCGTGGTGCAGTGGTGGCTGGCCCTGCCATTGCTTCTGATGAAATTTCTGGCCGATTATCAGTCGGTGATGGCGTCGTCCACATTCTACGGCGAGAAGATATCCTTGTGGGATGTGATAGTGCTGGAGGCCGTGTATCCCTACTATGTGCTGGCCAGCGTGGCAAAATCCATGGTGGGAGGTTTCGTTTGGAAGTAAGCCTCAGCCCGATGAAAAAAATGTGAAAAATATTTGCAAAAACTATTGCGGCGCACAAAAATTATTTGTACCTTTGCGCCCGATCACATAAATAAATAAACATTTAATAAACATTACAATTATGTATTTGGACGCTGAAAAGAAATTAGAGATTTTCGGAAACTACGGAAAGTCTAATAAAGACACCGGTTCTGTTGAAAGCCAGGTTGCCTTATTTTCCTACCGTATTCAGCATTTGACAGAGCACCTCAAGAAGAACATCCATGACTTCGGTACAAAGAGGGCTTTGACTGGTTTGGTAGGTAAGAGACGCTCACTTCTTGATTACCTCAAGAAGAGAGACATCGAAAGATATAGAGCACTCATCAAGAAGTTAGGCTTGAGAAAGTAATCCAGAACTCTAAAGACACTAAGGAAGGGGCTATATGTTTAGTGTGGCCTTTTCCTTTTTGTTTATTTACACGAGACAAGTTTTTTAGGTTTTTATCCTATACCTAATATACCGACTGCCAGCCGTTGGTTCTGCGGCAGTTTTCACATCTTACATTGTTGAATAAATGAACGTAATTACAAGAGAAATTGACCTTGGCGATGGACGCAAAGTTACCGTAGAGACCGGTAAGCTCGCCAAGCAGGCCGATGGTTCGGTTATTGTCCGTCAGGGCAACACCGTATTGCTGGCCACTGTCTGCTCTTCGAAGGAGAGCAACCCTGAGGCTGACTTCATGCCTCTCACAGTTGAATATCAGGAAAAATATTATTCCAACGGCCGTTTCCCGGGCGGCTTCCTCAAGAGAGAGGGTAAGGCCTCTGACTACGAGATCCTTACAGCACGCCTTATCGACCGTGCGCTCCGTCCATTGTTCCCAAAGGATTACCACGCTGATACTTTCGTAAATGTGTACCTCCTTTCTGCCGACAAGGAGACTATGCCTGATGCTTACGCAGGATTTGCAGCTTCATGCGCGCTCAGCGTTTCTGATGTGCCTATCGAGATGCCTATAGCTGAGGTTCGCGTGGCCAGGGTGGATGGCAAGCTCATGATCAACCCTACTTTCGAGCAGAACGAGCGTGCCGACATCGAGCTCGTAGTGGGCGCCACATACGACAATATCCTCATGGTGGAGGGCGAGATGAACGAGGTTTCGGAGGCAGAGATGCTCGAGGCCATCAAGTTTGCCCACGATGCCATCAAGCCTATGTGCAAGCTCCAGATGGAGATGGCTCAGGAGAAGGGCGTTGTAAAGCGTGAGTACGAGCCTGAGATCTCTGATCCAGAGCTTCAGGAGCGCATCCACAACGAACTCTACCAGAAGATTTACGATACAGCCCGTCAGGGCCTTCCTAAGCATGAGAGAGCTGATGCTTTCGCCAAGATTGAGGAGGATTTCACAGCCTCTCTCGGTCTTACAGAGGAAGAGCTCGAGGAGAAGAAGCTCCTTATCGGCCGCTACTTCCACGACGAGCTCCGCACAGCCGTACGCCGCCTTATCCTCGATGAGGGCGTTCGTCTCGATCAGCGCAAGACCAACGAGATCCGTCCTATCTGGTGCGAGGCAGATGTATTGCCTTCGGTACACGGTTCGGCCGTATTCACCCGTGGCGAGACTCAGTCGCTTGCCACATGTACTCTCGGTACCAAGCTCGACGAGCAGATCATCGACAACGTATTGGAGCAGGGCCGCAACAACTTCCTCCTCCACTACAACTTCCCTCCATTCGCCACAGGCGAGGCCCGTCCAGTACGTGGCGTTAGCCGTCGCGAGGTAGGTCACGGTAATCTGGCTCACCGCGCCCTCAAGAAGGTGCTTCCTTCTATCGAGGACAATCCATATACAATCCGCGTAGTTTCTGATATCCTCGAGTCTAACGGCTCTTCTTCCATGGCCTCGGTATGTGGCGGCTGTCTGGCCCTCATGGATGCCGGCGTAAAGATCAAGAAGCCTGTATCGGGTATCGCTATGGGTCTTATCACCGACAACGAGAAGTACGCTGTGCTCTCCGACATCCTTGGTGACGAGGACCACCTCGGCGATATGGACTTCAAGGTTTGCGGTACTCCCGACGGTATCACCGCTTGCCAGATGGATATCAAGGTTGACGGTCTCTCATACGAGATTCTCGCCAAGGCTCTCCAGCAGGCCAAGGAAGGCCGTGCCCACATCCTCGGCATCATGCTCCAGACCATCGACAAGCCACGCGAGGACTACAAGCCATTTGTACCACGCATGATGAAGTTCACCATTGCCAAGGATTACATCGGCGCAGTTATCGGACCCGGCGGCAAGGTTATCCAGGATATCCAGGCCACTACCAATACTGTTGTAACCATCGACGAGACCGACGGTGTAGGCGTAGTATCTATCTCGGCTGTCAACAAGGCTGATATGGACGCTGCATACGAGCGCATCAAGGGCATCGTGGCCGAGCCAGAGCTCAACGAGGTATACAAGGGCAAGGTAAAGTCTGTGGTAGAGTTCGGCGCATTCGTCGAGATTCTCCCAGGCAAGGAAGGCCTTCTCCACGTATCAGAGATGGATTGGAAGCGCATCGAGGATCCTCATGACTTCATCAAGGAAGGCGAGGAGATCGAGGTTAAGCTCATCGACATCGACAAGAAGAACAACAAGCTGAAGCTCAGCCGCAAGGTTCTGGTTCCCAAGCCAGAGGGCTATGTAGAGCGTCCTCCACGTCCAGAGGGTCCACGTGGTCCTCGTCAGGGTGGCAACGGCGGTCCACGCGGTCCTAGAAACAACGGTGGCAATGGCGGCAACGGTTTCCGTCCCCACAACAACCGTCCTAGCAACAGCGAGGCACAGTAATTGAATCTTTTCCCAAAGATCATGATATGAAAAATCCCCATCGCTTTTAATGGCGATGGGGATTTTTTTGTGCGGTATTGCGGTCAGCGGTTATTTTTGCTTTGGCTGCTTGTAGAATCTCTTGGCCACCTCGGTCTTTATGTAGTAGCTGAAGTATTTGGCCATCTCGGCGTGGAAGGCGGCATTTGGATGCCAGTCGGCGCCATACTGATTGTCGTCCTCAAGCTCCCTGAACTGGGTGTACTGGTGGATTTTGGTGTCGCCGGCCTGAATCATTGCCGTCATGGTGTTGCTGATGGCAATCTGGAGCTCTCCGGCCTGCTCGTAGTGGAGCATTGGCGAATTCAGCATCACGATGTGCGCCGTTGGGTAGCGCTTGCGTATGTCCTTGATGAAGGCTGCGTAGGCCACGCGGAACTTCTCCTCCTTGTAGTTGTGCTCGCTAAGGTCGTTGGTGCCCAGGCCCACCACCACCACATCAGGTCTCCAGCCCGAGAAATCGTAGTTGGTCTCCTTGTCGTTGATGAGGGTTTTGCCGTATACCTTTGGCATTGGCCATTCGCTGCCGGTGATGGTGTCGCCGTAGTTTTTGTAGATGCCAATTCCGCTGCGTGCCACCACCATGGCTATGGCGTTCAGGTTCTTGATGGTGAGTCCGGCAAACGATTTGGAGAAATTGCTTGTGGAATCGGCAAAATGGTCCTCCTTGCGGGAGGCCTCGTTGCCGTAGCCGCAGGTTATCGAATTGCCTATAAACTCTATCTTCAATCTCTTCTTGGTGTCGGGCTTCAGGATTTTTGCCTTGCTGTCGCTTAATGCGAAACCGTGAAACTCGGGGAATCTGTACAGCTCCTCTGTAAGCAGCATCAGCTTTATGGAGTGCTCGCCGTTGGCCAGGTTTTCGGCCAGGAGAAAATCGCGCACGCCGTCGTTGTAGCCGTGGGTGCTTATCTTCCTGAAGCCGCCGCCATCCACGCTTACACCGTAGTATCCGGCGTTGGCCTTAAGCCTGGCCGATACGCTGCCGCTGCCGGCAAACCTTATCGTGAAGGCTGTTCCGGGATAGCAGAAATGCATTGCCTCGCCCTTGGTAATTGTGCGTCCCTCGGCAAGTATGTTGGGGTTGCCCGGGTTTACGCTGGTCTGGGCTGATGCGCCGCCGCATACGAGGGCAATGGCAGCAGCCGCCAGGGTTTTTAGTATCGTTTTGTTCATCTATTCCTGTGTTGTTTTGTTGGATTATTGCTTGTTGCTGGGTATCAGCACTTTCGGTATCTCCCATTGCCCGTTGTATTGCCCGGTGTCTATCACCTTGCCCTCGGCATCCAGATATTGTCCCTGGCTGTTTTTCAGTATCTTGCGGCACTGGCCCTTGGTTACGGCATCCTTTACCAGGAATATCAGCACGCTGATGCTTACGTTGGGATGTTCGTGCCCTATCTGTGCGCCTATGTTGTTGTTATACAGGTCCATGTCGCTTGCTATCTTGTCTTGCAGAAGACCGCCGCTGCGCTCTGGATTGTTAAGGAACTGCTCGTAGTTGCCGTCCTCGTGGGCCTGCCCCAGCGATATAGCCTTATCCTTGCCGATTTTCTGGGCGGTGATGGCCATCCACAGCGTGTGCTTGAAGGCGTCGGCCATTCCTCCGTTGAGGTCGCCGTCCAGGTCGGGGTCGTTCTGATGCTTCACAGCCAGATCCCGGGCTGTATCGGCCAGCCTGTGTGTGCGGAATGCGGCAATGGGATGCCTGCGCACCCATTGCTGCTCTGCCGTGCTGAGGGCCTTGTAGGATTCCAGAAACTGTGCGTAGGCGTCGGTGTGGGTGGCTGATACCAGCGCTATTGTTGCCAGCAGTATCAGCGCCAGGCTACTCGCTATCGTCCTCTTCGTACAGAGTCTCATCTTTTTTGGATTGCGGTTTGTCTACTATCACCACAAACTCGCCCTTGGGCGGCTTGGCCTTGAAAGCCTCTTCCAGCTCCTGCGCGGTGCCCCTAAGGGTCTGCTCATGCAGCTTGGATATCTCGCGCGAGATGGATACGCGGCGCTCTGGCCCGAAATACTGCTTTATCTCTGCCAGCAGTTTCATAATGCGGTATGGCGATTCGTAGAAAATGGTGGTGATTCCCAGGGCGCTTATCTCGCCCAGTTTTTTCTGACGCCCCTTTTTCTGAGGCAGGAAACCCGCAAAGACAAAACTCTCGCATCCGAAACCCGAGTCCACCAGGGCCGGCACAAAGGCCGTGGCTCCCGGCAGGCACTCCACATCCACTCCAAGCTGCACGCAGGCTCTCACCAGCATGAATCCGGGATCGGATATGGCCGGAGTGCCGGCATCAGATATCAGGGCAATGTCTTCGCCGCCCTGGATGCGCTGGGCATACATCTCGCATGTCTGATGCTCGTTGAACTTGTGGTGGCTGGCCGTGCGTGTGGTGATGTTGAAGTGCTTGAGGAGGCCGGCGCTGGTGCGCGTGTCCTCGCAGAGTATCAGGCTGGCCTGCTCCAGAACCTTTATGGCCCTGAATGTCATGTCGTCTAGGTTGCCTACGGGCGTGGGTACTACGTAGAGTTTTGCCATTTGGGTATTGTTGTGTTGATGTGTGTGTGGTTTACTTGTTGGTGGCTACCTTCTCCACCATTACCTTTTTCTCGTTGTACTTGAAGTAGTAGTTGTATTTCTTCTTCTTGCCCACGATGTAGGTGAACTTTTCGCCGCTGGCCATTGTAACCTTCTCGGCCCACTGGTATGGATACTCCACGCCGTACTTCTTGCTGAAGGCCTCCAGGATCTCGGTGTCAACATCGTCCTTGGCTATCTTCTGCGATGTCCAGAGTGGTGTGCCGGCCTGTGTGTATCTCTTCATGATGCCCTCGTATTCGGCGGTGTAGAAATCGCCGGTCTGATACCATACGGCCTTCTTGCATGCTGTCTTGCTTACATCGTTGATGTACTGCACCTGAACGGCCTGTGGCACTTTCTTCTGTTTTACGATCTCCTGTGCGCTTGCCAGCTGGGTGCCGAGCATCAGCGCTGCTGCGATAATAAGTAGTCTTCTCATTTTTCCTAAAGTGTTAATTGGTTTATAAATTTGCCTCAAAATTACATTTTTTTTGCCAATTTTGTGTTATACTGAAAATTGTTTTTTATTTTTGCAGTGATTTTTTACACATAAAATCTTAATTATCACTTAAAAACTTTGCATTTAAAAAAATGAAAAGAGTATTGTTTGTGGCAGCCCTTGTGGCTCCAATGTTTATGGCTTCCTGCAACAACTCGGAGCTGCAGAGACTTCAGCAGGAGAACGACAGCCTTAGAAGCGTGGCCATCACCGGCGGCGTAAAGATCGACGACTATCTGGCCGCCTTCAACTCTATACAGGAGAACCTTGCGGCTATCAAGGAGAAGGAGCAGATTATCTCTATGAAGACCGGCAACGGCGAGGTGGACGACAGATCGGCCGACCAGATCAATTCCGACATCACCTCTATCTACGAGCTCATGCTCAAGAACAAGCAGACCATCAAGGATCTTAATACCAAGCTTCAGCAGAATGGTATCAAGAACAAGGAGCTTGCAAAGACCATCCAGCTGCTTACCGAGCAGATGGAGACCAAGGACAAGGAGCTTGCCACACTCAAGGACCAGCTTGAGCGCATGAACGTGGTGGTGGCTGATCTCGACGCCAAGATTTCGGCTCAGGATTCGGTACTCAACGAGCAGATGCAGGTAAACGAGGAGCAGTCGGAGCTTATCTCTTCTCAGGACGCCGCCCTCAATACAGTATTCTACGTAGTTGGAACCAAGAAGGAGCTCGTAAATCACAATGTGGTTTCGAAGGAAGGCATGTTCAAGGGTCTTAAGATTGGCGATTCTTTCGATAAGAACTATTTCACTCAGGTGGATCTCCGTCAGCTTTCGTCGGTAATGCTTAATACCAAGAAGGCCAACATCCTCTCTTCTCATCCTACCAGCTCATACAAGCTCGTTAGCCGTGGCAATGTAGTGGAGAAGCTCGAGATTACCGATCCAGTGGCTTTCTGGGAGCGCAGCAAGTTCCTCGTTATCGTGGTTGACTAATTGGAACCGCGGTATCAGCTCACTGATAAAAAAATAATGATGGCTGGCATCCGCATACCGGGTGCCGGCTATTTTTTTGCTTACACCTTATATATATGATGGTGAAATATCTGCTTCTGGATTGGGACGACACTCTGTGGGATTTTTCGGCCAACTCGGCGCTGGCACTCAACCATTGCTATTCCAGCATGGGGCTGCACAGGTTTTTCGCATCAGAGGCCTCTTTCCGGGATGGCTATTACAGGGCCAACGATGCTCTCTGGGCATCGTACCGTGACGGCTCCATCAGCAGGGATTATCTTGTGGCTCACAGGTTTTACGATACGCTGGCCGCCGCCGGATGCCGCGATATGGATTTGGCGCAGAGGGTAAACGATAGCTATCTGACCTCGGTGGAGACATGGAGCCAGCTGGTGCCATACGCCCGAGAAGTGCTTGAGTATCTGCGTGAAAGGGGCTATGTGCTTATTGTGGTTACCAACGGATTCCGTGGCCCGCAGATGCGCAAGCTCAGGAATTCGGGTCTGGCCCACCTTCTGGATTATTTTGTGGTGAGTGCTGATGCCGGCGCCATGAAGCCCAGCCGCCAGTTTTTCGATTACGTGATGGAGCATACCGGAGCCGTGCTGCAAGAGAGCATTCTCATAGGCGACGATGCCGAATCCGACATAGCCGGAGCCAAGGCCTGCGGCATGGGCAGCGTGTATTTCAACCGCCGAAACATCCCCTGCCCCTACAAGCCCGATTACGAGATCACCAGTCTTATCCATCTGAAAGAGATTCTTTGATCTCTAATCTTTACTCTTTACTCTTTACTCTTTAATATTCCAGTTCCCTGATGCCTTCGCGGATGATCTCGATATCGCCGCCGGTGCAGTTGATTACGGCTGTGGGGTTGTTGTTGCCGTATCCGCCATCTATCACCAGGTCCACCTGGTTCTGATACCTCTCCCAGATAAGCTCGGGGTCGGTGGTGTATTCCAGCACCTCGTCCTCGTCGATGATGGATGTGGTAAGCAGCGGATGTCCCAGATTCTCCACTATCATGTTCAGGATGTTGGAATCAGGGATCCTGAGGCCTACCTCCTTGCGCGAGTTGTCGAACATGCGTGGAATCTTCTTGCTGGCCGGAAGAATAAATGTGAATGGTCCTGGAGTGTTTTTCTTCAGGATCTTGAAAATACGCGTGTCGAGAGGCATTGTGTATTCCGCAATGTCTTGCAGCGACCTGCAAATAAACGAGAATCTTGCCTTGGCCAGGTTGATGTGTTTGAATCTGGCCAGGCGCTCAAGCGCTTTCTTGCTGTGCATGCTGCATCCCAGCGCATATACGCTGTCGGTGGGGTAAATTATTACTCCATCGTTGTTGAGAACCTCCACTGCTTGCAGTATCTGGCGGAGCTGTGGAGTCTCTGGGTGTATCTTTAAAAGTGTGCTCATTTGGTTTTTAGATTATTTGACTGCAAAAATAAAAAAAAATAACTTATGTGATGATATTTTTTTAGGTTATGTAATTCTTTTGTATTAACTTTGCGGAAAATTTATTTGTAGAAAAATGGCTATACTGAAACAACTATTCGTTTTCGCAGTTTTGGTGTTGGGCGTTGGATGCTCCGCTCCCAAGAATATCACCTATTTCCAGGATCTGGAAAACGGCGCACAGATCACTGTGCCCGATAATGCGGAGCTCAAGCTCAAGAAGGGCGACAAGCTTTCTATAGTAGTGCATGCCCGCAGGCCCGAGTTGGCATCTCAGTTCAATTTGGCAGTAAGCAGCAGCCGCGTTGGCTACACATCTCTCAACAACGGCAGCTATCTGATGTCGTCGTATCAGGTGGATTCCGACGGTATGATAGATTTTCCCGGTTTGGGCGCGCTGCAGGTGGAGGGTCTCTCGCGCAATCAGGTGGTAAGTCTGGTGAAGCAGCAGCTTAGGGAAAAGGAATTTTTTATCGAGGAAGACGATTTTGTTGTTACCGTAGAGTTCGACAATATGTTTTTTACCGTGCTTGGCGAGGTGGCCCGCACCGGAAGGTATGCCATCACCAAGGACAAGCTTACGATTTTCGAGGCGCTGGGTATGGCCGGCGATATGTCTATACAGGGAGAGCGCACCAATGTGAAGCTTATCCGCGAGGAGGGCTCGGAGCGCAAGGTTTATGAGCTAGATTTCACCAAGGGCGATATTTTCTCTTCTCCCGCTTTTTATCTTCAGCAGGACGACATCCTTTATGTGGAGGCCAACAGCGTCCGCAAACGTCAGGCTACTGTTAACGGAAACAATGTAAGGTCCGGCTCTTTCTGGATTTCAATCACTTCGGTTCTTACATCTATTATGGTAATTTTCTTGAGATAATAATTTTAGTATAAACTAGATAAATATGATAAACGAGCAGCAGAATGGTTCGGCCCAGCAAATGCAGATGGCCGAAGGTGAGGCAGTAAACGAGCTTAATATCATGGATTTGCTGGGCGCATGCCTAAGCAGATGGTATTGGTTTATTATATCAGGTTTCATTTGCCTTGCCATTGCGGTTTTGTATATCCTGTGCACACAGAAGAGCTATACACGTGATGCGCAGATCCAGATCAAGCAGGACAAGAAGGGCGCGTCGATCGACGGCATGGACGAGTTTGCCAATCTCGGCCTCTTCAATTCCAAATCAAGCGTAAACGACGAGCTTCTGGCCATCAAGTCGCCCAATCTTTTGATGGAGGTGGTAAAGCGCCTCAGCATCGATTACGATTATCAGAAAGACGGCACTTTCCGCAAGACCGTGCTCTACGGCATGACCAATCCTATCAGCGTGGAGCTTGTGGATTCCGACGATTTGTTCTCTTGTTCCTTTATTATCGACATCAATCCCGACGGATCTTTCAAGCTGTCGAAGTTTGCCACTGCCAGCATTGATAATTTCGAGGCCGACGGTGTGGAGGTATCAGGAACAGTGGATTGCCCGGTGGATACTCCGCTCGGCAATATATTCGTTTCCAAGACATCTCACTGGAGCCAGCTCGACGAGCCTACACGTATTTTCGTTACAAAGTACTCTGTGCTGGACGCCGTGGCTATCTGCCAGAAGAAGATGAGCGCCGAGCTGGCCGACAAGCAGGCTTCGGTTATCAACCTCAGCTACGTAGACCAGAACATCCAGCGAAGCGAGGACTTCATCAACATGCTTATAGCCGTATACAACGAGCGCTGGATAGAGGACAAGAACCAGCTCGCGATAAGCACCTCAAAGTTTATATCTGAGCGTCTTCAGGTGATAGAGCAGGACCTCGGCAGGGTAGACGACGACATTTCGTCCTACAAGACCGACAACCTGATTCCTGATATCAAATCGGCCACAAATATGTATATGACTCAGGCCAACGAGCTCAGCAACGAGCTCAATCAGTTCGAGATTCAGCTCTACATGGCCAAGCAGATCAAGCTCTGCGTAAGCGATACATCCAAGAAGTATCAGCTCCTTCCATCATACAGCGTAGGCGGACAGCAGCAGACTGCCGAGCAGCAGCAGATTGCCAAGTACAACGAGAAGGTGCTGGAGCGCAACAGCCTCCTGACCCAAACTTCGGAGAAGAATCCTCTGGTGAAGGACGCCAACCAGGCCCTCGACGAGATGAAGAGCAACATCATGGCATCGATGGACAATCAGATAAAGTACATCAATGCTCAGATAAACACCCTGAAGAGTACTCTCAATCAGAGCATATCACACATTGCAAAGAATCCTGACCAGGCCAAGTATCTGCTTACTGTGGAGCGTCAGCAGAAGATTAAGGAGTCGCTCTACCTCTACCTCCTCCAGAAACGTGAGGAGAACGAGCTCTCTCAGGCTTTCACAGCCTACAACACACGTCTCATCTGTCCTCCTTTCGGTACAATGAAGCCTACAGCGCCTAGCTCAATCAAGGTGCTCGGCATAGCATTCCTGCTTGCAATCATAATTCCTCTCGGTATCATATACCTGATAGAGGCCAACGACACCAAGCTCCGCGGACGCAAGGACCTCGAGGGTATGAAGACTCCTTTCGTGGGCGAGATTCCATTCTGGCGCAGCAAAAACACAAAGAAGTTCCTTGGCCTTTTCGAGATCAAGGAAAAGGTGGACGACACCACTATTCGACCCATCGTGGTGAAACCCAAAAAGCGCGACGTGGTAAACGAGGCCTTCCGTATTTTGCGAAGCAACTACGAGTTTATCCATAAGGACAAGGAAGACAAGGTGGTGCTGATAACATCGATCATGGCCGGTAGCGGTAAGTCGTTCATATCAGAAAACCTCTCAACATCTTTCGCAATCAAGGGCAAGAAAGTTGTTATCCTTGACCTCGACCTCCGCAAGGGAACCCTCAGCCGCGTGGTTGGAAATCCAGAAAACGGTATCACAACATACCTGAGCGGCGACGACGACGACTGGCACCCACTCATCAAGCAGCATGAGTACACCTACCGCGAGCGTCACAAAAACAACGTGCTCAGCGAGGAGAAGAAGGCGATAATGCCAAACCTCTACGTACTGCCTTGCGGTATGATACCTCCAAATCCAACCGAGCTTCTGTATTCCGACAGATTCGGCAAATTGGTTAATGAGCTGAAGGCCGAGTTCGACATGGTGATATTCGACTGTCCTCCTATCGATGTTGTGGCTGATACCACCATCATTGCCGAATACGCCACATCATCACTCTTTGTTGTAAGAATCGGCAACATCGAGCGCAGCATGATTCCTGTTGTGGACCGTTACTACACCGAGGGCAAGCTGCCCAAGATGGGTATCATCCTCAACGGCAGCGCCGATGGTCAGAAACGCGGCTACGGCAAGCGTGGATACCACGGATATGGCTATGGCTACGGCTATGGTTACGGCTATGGCTATGGTTACGGCTACGGCAACAGCAAGGACGAGGACGACGACGTGGTAGACGCATAGTTCCATTGCGGCCTGTTCTCGAAACAGAGATCACTTTTTATAATTACAAATATAAATCTATCAGCCAGATGAAACAGTATCTAGATTTGCTCCAGACTATTCTGGACAAGGGTGTTAAGAAAGGAGACCGTACCGGAACAGGTACAATAAGTTATTTCGGATACCAGATGCGTTTCAATCTGGCTGATGGTTTTCCATTGCTCACCACCAAGAAGATGCACCTGAAATCAATCATTCATGAGCTCCTGTGGTTTCTGAATGGTGATACCAACGTAAAGTATCTTCAGGACAACGGTGTGCGCATCTGGAACGAGTGGGCCGACGAGAATGGCGATCTTGGCCCTGTGTATGGATATCAGTGGCGTCATTGGAAAACACCCGACGGACGCGAGGTAGACCAGATACGCAACCTGATAGAGCAGCTAAAGAAGAATCCCGACTCGCGCCGCCATATCGTGAGCGCCTGGAATGTGGCTGATGTCGACAACATGGCTTTGCCTCCGTGCCATACGATGTTTCAGTTTTATGTGGCTGATGGCAAACTCTCATGCCAGCTATATCAGCGCAGCGGAGACAGTTTCCTCGGAATACCTTTCAATATTGCATCATACGCACTTCTCACCATGATGGTGGCCCAGGTTTGCGGATATCAGCTGGGAGATTTCGTGCATACCATAGGCGATGCGCATATATACCTTAACCACCTCGACCAGGTGAACTTGCAGCTGTCGCGCACACCATATCATCTGCCCAAGATGCGCATCAATCCCGATGTAAAGGACATCTTCTCGTTCAAGTACGAGGATTTCCAGCTGGAGGATTATGAGTGCCATCCAACGATAAAAGGTGTGATAAGTGTGTAGATTGTAGTGAGATGAATGAACCAAATTATTAGTAACCTAAAACTTATTCTATTATGACTACAGCAGCAAATATTCAGTATAATTATGATTTAATCCGCACGATGGTACTCAATATGCCAAAGGAGGATAGGGACAGGCTTCGTCGTGAAGTATACGACGAGTCTGAAGACTATTCCTGTGCTTGCAGGGAGCCAGAGTTTCCTTTTTTCGGACCCAAGACTGCGGAAGAGGCATTGGAAAGACTTCAAAGAGCAGAACAGGATTATCGCGAAGGAAGATGTAGACCTATTGAGGAGTTTTTTAAAGAAATGGAGGAAAAATACCCATGGCTTTCAGAGTAATTTTGTCTGATACATTAGCAAAATTACCTTCTGTTAATCTCGTCCCTGATTTTTGTGGCCTGCTCGTAGTCCTCGCACTTGATGGCGCGGCGCAGCAGAGTCTTCAGCTCCGATACCGATAGAGCGGCAAGAGGCTTTATCTCCATGTTTTTGTTGCCCTGATGCCGCGTTTCCATGCAGTTGCCGGCTGCCAGCATCACCTCCTCGGTAGTATAGATTGGACATTTGGATTTCAGCGCCATGGCCACCGCATCTGATGTGCGTGCGTCGATGGCGGTCTTGTAGGGATGCGTCTTGCTCTCGCACGTTACCTTGCTGTGGAAAATTCCGCCCTCCACCTTGTATATCTCGGCCTCCAGAATCCTGATGCTGAATTCTCCTGTAAGCTTGTTGATGAAATCATACACCAGCGGGCGCGCGGTGCTCATGCCCTGAAGCTGTATGGCAATGGCCTGAGCCTCGGCCATACCTATGGTGATGGTGATTCTTCTGATGCCGTCCATCTCCTGAAGTATCAGGCTGTAGGCATTTGGATTGTGTATCTGAGGCGTTACCGCCACTATCTCGAGCTTGATTCTGTGCATGGCTGATGTTGAAAAATATTTTTAGCAAAAATAGAAAAAAAAATCGTGAAAGTATTTGCAAATAAAAAGAAAAACTAATAATTTTGTGCCGGATAAAAATATACTAATCTTTAGCAAGGTTCCAAGAGATCGTTCCCATATTGGGATACACCACCTTGTCTAATTAAAACAAATTACAAAATGTACGCAATTGTAGAAATCGCAGGTCAACAGTTCAAGGTTGAGAAAGACAGAAAGGTTTATGTTCACCGCTTGCACTCAGATGAGGGCAGCAGCGTTAACTTCGACAATGTATTGCTCGTAGATAACGATGGTGATGTAAAGGTAGGCGCTCCTAAGGTAGACGGCGCTTCGGTATCTGCCAAGATCCTCAAGCATCTCAAGGACGACAAGGTTGTCGTTTTCAAGAAGAAGCGCAGAAAGGGCTACGCAGTTAAGAGAGGTCACCGTCAGTACCTCACACAGATTCTTATCGAGAACATCGCTTTCTAATAAGAGTTTTGTGAAGTAGTTTTTATTTAATTGTTTAATTAATCTCTTTAAGAGCAAAATTAGTTTAAGAAAATGGCACATAAGAAAGGCGTCGGCAGCTCACACAACGGCCGTGAGTCACACAGCAAGCGTTTGGGCGTAAAGAAATTCGCAGGCGAGGTTGTTACTGCTGGTAACATCATCGTTCGTCAGAGAGGTACTGCACACAATCCTGGAGCAAATGTTGGTATGGGTAAAGACCACACTCTTTTCGCTTTGGTGGATGGCAAGGTAGAGTTCAAGGTTAAGGGCAAGGACAAGAGCTACGTTAACGTAATCCCTGCTGAGGCCAAGGAAGCGTAACCTCTTCTAACTAGGCAATTTATTATACACTCCCAAGTTGGCTAATTAAATTTTTTGATTTATTACCGGCTTGGGAGTTGTTTATTATATATCAACTAAATAAAATTCTTAATAACATGCTGTTAGTAAAAACTATTGTTGACAATCCTGAGTTCGTCATAGAGCGTCTCGCAATCAAGAACCGCGACGCCAGAGCCTCAGTAGAGAAAATCGTGGAGCTCGACAAGCAGAAGCGCGAGATCCAGAAGCAGCTCGAGGACAACAAGGCCGAGCAGAACGCCCTGGCCAAGAAGATTGGCGAATGTTTCAAGCAGGGTAAGCCTCAGGAGGCTGAGGCTGCCAAGCAGAGGTCAACTGAACTTAAGGGCATTGTTAAGGAAATCGAGGACAAGTTCCAGGCTATCGACAAGGAACTCTACGACATTCTCGTGCTCCTTCCAAACCTTCCATACGAGCTTGTGGCTCCTGGCAAGTCGGCCGACGACAATGTGGAGATCCGCCGCGGCGGCGAGAATCCTTCTTTCGAGGGTATTCAGCCTATGCCTCACTGGGACCTCGCCAAGAAATACGATATCATCGATTTTGCTACCGGCGTTAAGATTACCGGTGCTGGTTTCCCTCTCTACAAGGGCAAGGGTGCCAAGCTTCAGAGAGCCCTCATCAACTTCTTCCTCGACGAGGCTGCCAAGTCTGGCTACATGGAGGTGGAGCCTCCTGTACTCGTAAACGAGGCTTCAGGATTCGGCACTGGCCAGCTTCCCGACAAGGAGGGCCAGATGTACCACTGCACTCTCGATAATCTCTACCTCGTGCCTACTGCCGAGGTGCCTGTAACCAATATCTACCGCGACGAGATTCTCGATGCCAAGCAGCTGCCTATCAAGCACTGCGCATACACTCCATGTTTCCGCCGCGAGGCCGGTTCTTACGGTTCTGACGTTAAGGGCCTCAACCGTCTCCACGAGTTCGACAAGGTGGAGCTTGTGCAGATTGTTCATCCCGAGAAGAGCTACAAGGCTCTCGAGATTATGGTTCTCCATGTGGAGGGCCTCGTAAAGAAGCTCGGCCTGCCATACAGAATCATCCGTCTCTGCGGTGGCGATATGAGCTTTACATCAGCTATGACCTACGATTTCGAGGTATGGTGCGCTGCCCAGGGCAAGTGGCTCGAGGTAAGCTCGGTATCTAACTTCGAGTCGTTCCAGGCCAACAGACTCAAGCTCCGTTTCAAGGAGGATGGCAAGAAGAACACAACTCTCTGCCACACTCTCAACGGATCGGGTCTTGCTCTTCCACGTATCGTGGCTTCCATCCTCGAGAACTATCAGAAGGCCGACCGTATCGAGATTCCAGAGGTGCTCCGCAAGTACACCGGTTTCGACTACATCGGCGGTGATGATCTCCAGCCAGCCGCTTCCGAGGAGGAGTAGTGGATATTGTTCCAAATCATTATATTAAAAAATGCGCCCTGCAATGTTGCAGAGCGCATTTTTTATTTGAAATCCGTCTCGTCTTCGGCGGCCATTTTGTATTCTGTGTTTTCGGTTTCGAAATCGCTGGTCTGGAAGTTGTCTAGATTGTCGGCCCAGTTGTCGCACTGTGCCATTACTGTATTTAGAGCCTCGTCGCATCCCTCGGGCGGATATTTGTATTTTTTTAGGAGGCGTTTTATCATCACCCTCATCTGAGCACGGGCGCTTTCCTTGTGGTTCCAGTCGATGGTGCGGTTTCGTCGCAGACATTCGGTAAGCTCGCGGGTAAGGGCGATGAACTGTTCGTCGGTATAGGCCTGGCGTGCTATCTCGGGTTTCGACAAGGCATCGTAGAAGGCTTTTTCCTCGTCGTTGAGGCCGAGGTCGTTGCCCTTGTCGCGCTGGGTCTTGATGTCGTTTACAAGATTGAAGAGCTCTTCCAAAGCCTCCTTGCTGGTAATCAGGCCGTTCACATAGCCGTTGATGCATTGCTGAAGCAGTGTGGAGAATTTCTCGCTCTGCACTACATTCACCCTGCGGAACTGCTGTATCTTGTCCTTGAGGAGTTTTTTCAGGAGCTCGAGGGCAATGTTCTTGGTTTTCATCTTGTGGAGCTCGTCCATGAATTTCTCGTCGAAGAGAGAGAACTCGTGCTTGATGTCGCTGAAAAGATTTATCACGCCATCGGATTTCACGCTCTGCTGAAGCAATTGACTGATGCGGTCGTTGATCTCCTTTTTTCTGATGCGGTTTTGCGACTGGCTGATGTGCAGTATCATCACCCTCACGGCATCAAAGAATGTAGCCTCCAGCTTCTGCTCCCTGCTCAGTAGCGAACGGCATAGCGTAACTGAATTGTGCAGCAGCTGAGAATGTTCCATGAAATCCTTGCGCTTCTGCTCCATATTGTTGTCCAGCATATAGTCGGTGCCCATGGTGAGTACCTTGGCCTTGTCGCTGTCGGTTCCGCTGATGAATTTCTGATAATTGAAACCGTAGATCTGGTCGCGGCAGATGTCGAGCTCGGTCAGAAACTTGTTGTAGGCTGTCTTGGCAATGTTGGGATCGCCAAACTGCTGCTGGTCGCGCTGTGTGTAGTCGCGCATGGCGGCCTTCAGCGCCTGGGCTATGCCTATGTAGTCCACTATCAGACCACCCTCCTTGCCGGGGAAAACCCTGTTTACACGTGCTATGGCCTGCATCAGGTTGTGTCCGCTCATGGCCTTGAAAACGTACATAGTGGCCAGGCTGGGCACATCAAATCCCGTAAGCCACATATCCCTTACGATGGCTATCTTCATTGGGTCGGCATCGTCCTTGAAACGCTTGGCCAGCATTTTCCTGTTGCTCTCGTTGCCAATTATCTGCTGCCACTCCTCGGGATCCTTGTTAGATGATGTCATCACCACCTCCACCTTGCCTTTCCACTCGGGCCTCAGCTCCAGCATTTTCTGATAAATCCTGATGCCTACCTTTCTTGTAAGGGCCACTATCATTGCTTTGCCGGTCAGCTCCTGGGCACGGTTGTTCTCGTAATGTTCTATTATGTCTGATACCAGCGATGTTATGGTTTCATCAGCGCAAAGCACATCCTCCAGGCGCGACACGTCACGCTTGGCGCGCTCCACCTGCTCGGGTGTATCGCCGAGATCCAAAAGCTGGTCGAATTCGGCATCCAGCTGATCCACTATATCCTTGTCGAGATTCAGTTTCACCACACGGCTCTCGTAATATACGGGACGTGTGGCGCCATCGTCCACGGCCTGGGTCATGTCGTAGATATCTATGTAGTCGCCGAAAACCTCTATCGTGCTCTTGTCGCGCGAGGATATCGGCGTGCCGGTGAATCCTATGAAGCTGGCGTTGGGAAGTGCCTCCCTCATCTTGAGGGCCATGCCCTTGCGTGTGGTCTGGGTCTTTACATCAAACCTCTCGTCGCCGTATTGCGAGCGGTGGGCCTCGTCGGTGATTACTATTATGTTTTTGCGGAGCGACAATGGCTCGTCTGATTCCTCGAATTTCTGAATGGTGGTGAATATTATTCCGCCCGATTTCCTGTCTTTCAGCAGGCTTATAAGTTCCTGACGGCTCTGCGCATTCTGGGGCGCCATGCGTATAAAATCCTTGCAACGGGCAAACTGTCCGTAGAGCTGGCCGTCGAGATCCTTGCGGTCGGTAACCACCACAATGGTGGTCTCGGCGAAATGGCGAACCAGCAGATGGGCAAAGAAAACCATCGAGAGGCTCTTGCCGGAGCCCTGAGTGTGCCAGAATACTCCAATCTTGCCGTCGTTGTCTATGGCCGCCTTGGTGCGCTCCAGCGACTTGCGGACGGCGAAATACTGGTGATAGCCGGCCAGTATCTTGTAGGTCTTGTCCTCGTCCTTATTGAAACAGATGAAGTTTCTGATGATGTCGAGAAGACGCGCCTTGGGGAAAATGCCCCTGAAGAATGTGCCGTAATCCACGCTGGACTGCGATTCCACTATGCCGTCCTCGGTTTTCCACTGCATGTATCGCTCCAGACTGGATGTTATGGTGCCGGCACGCGTTTCTGCCATGTTGCTTATCACATTGAAGCAGTTGTAGCTGAATAGCGACGGTATCTCTTTCTGATAGTTCTTTATCTGATTGTAGGCGTCCTCCAGCTTTACTTGCTCGCTGGTGGGCGACTTCAGCTCTATCACCACGAGCGGAAGTCCGTTTATGAATATCACAATGTCTGGACGCTTGTTGGAGTGTTCCTCCACCGTCCACTGGTTGATTACATGGAATGTGTTGTTGTCTATATCATCGAAATCCACCAGACGGGCCACCACGGTGCGGTATTCTCCGCTATGGAGGTCTTCCACAGAGACTCCGTTCTGGAGCATATCCATGAATATCTCGTTGCGCTGTAGTAGGTTGGCGCCGTCGATGTACCTTACACGCTCCATAAGCTGCTTGATGGCCAGATCGCCGAGGCCCTTGTTGATGCGGCGCAGCGACGATTCCAAGGCTTCGGCATAGTAAGCCCGTCTGCGGTCGCGATCTATATCGTAGCCGCAGAGATAATCGTAACCAAGATTCTGAAACATCTCGATTACCACATTCTCAAACGAGTTCTCGGTGAATTTTATAGGCATTGGTATTTTGTGTAATGTTTTTATCTACAAGCGGTTACAATAGCCTGTCGTAATCCGGAAAGCCTTGATAGATCGCATGAGTCTACCAGTTTGAACTTCCAGGTTTCCCTTTTCAGTTTTACTTGACTATCCGACAATTTGTTTATGATAATGGCCCAGAATGGAACTATCAAATCTTTTCCAGAAACCACTTTCATCAATGTTTCTGCCGAATAGTTGAATTGAGATTTCCGCTTGTTCAGCAATTCCTCAATCTTGGCTGTGTCGCAGATGTTTTTGCTTAACAGGCCTTTCTTTATGGATTCTATCTCGGCGGTCACTTTCGCTGGGTCAAGACTTTCTCCGTTCAAGTAGCTCGCCACATTCCTTATCTTGCAATTGATATTGGTGTGCTCCTTGTGAATGGAATACCAGAAGAAAAGGTTAATGAGCGGAAGCAGTGATTTTGTCCTGTTGTCGAAATCCACCAGCTCCTCATATTCCTTTTTCGGTTTGGTACCGATAAGGTCGTATGCCACATCCACCACCGATTGCTTGCAGACAACATAGTTTTCGATGCAATACGCATCCAGTCTGTATAGGTTATCCATATGAGGATATTGCCTGAAAAGCAAATCTATGTCGCCATCCACCACATAGATTTTGGGACGTCGGGAATTATCTGCCTTGCAGGCTTTTATCACATCGTCCTTGCATCCAAGCGGATGAATATCATTGACTTTTATGGAAGTGCCTGCCAGGAGTCTGCTGTATAGCTTTACGTAGAATTCCTTGTCGGCCTCCTTGTCCTCGGTATAGATATCTATGTCGTTTCGGTATCTGAGAAATATCGAATCAGTTTGCCTTACATCAAGAGGCACATTGATTGGAGAAATATTGGTCATGTTTACCTCCTTGTTAGATCAATGCACTTTTCTTCTCTCGACTTCTTGGCGATGATGCCTGAAGCATGGGTTGCGAGTATGTACTGAGCATCGGGATTGGCCTCCTGCAATGCATCCACAAAACTATATTGCCATGCAAGATGAAGGGACAACTCTGGCTCATCGATTATATAGACGTCTGATTTCTTGAAGGCAAGATGTCCAATAAGGATGATGAGCTGTTGCTCGCCCGACGAAAGTTCAAATATTGAGTTTGTCTTTTCGGAACCTTCTATGTGTACTGTAATATCGCCGGCATCAGAAACCTTGATACATTTTTCTGTCTCCTTGAAAAAGAGATTTATGCTGTTTGTGAATCTTGTGATTGGTGCTTTCAGCTCGCTTATCAGTTTTGAGTATTTGTCAGCTAAATCTATTGTTTGGTAAACACGGTTTATCTTTTTCTTTATATTATCCCATCTTTCCGCCAAATTTTTATATTTTTCACTAATACAATTTGGCGGCCATGATGATAAATCATTTTGGATTTCATTTGCAGTTTTTAAAACATCCTCTGTGCCTCTATATGCGTCTTCTCCCAGAAAAATCTTTATGCGGTCTTCTTGAAGTAGTTTGCTATATTTTTTCAACATAAGCAAATCTTCTTCATTATTGGTTTCGTTACTTTCTTGTATATCGGTCATTGAGAACGAAAGATTGAATGCCGCCTTCCTGAAGTCATTGCCATATTCCTCCAATTTGGCTGAATTATGCCTTATTATTACATAAAGATTCTCCTGAACCTCTTTAAGTGCTAATTCTATGGAAGATGTGCTTGCTTTAGTATAGGTTTGTAGTATTCTTTCGGTTCCTATAATAATGGGATTAATGTCTTGCGGCAAAGTGATAACTTGTCCGTTATTCTTTGTTGATTCCACGTACTCCACACTATCCACACCATCGATATAAGCACGAATCTCAGAATAGTCAATATCATTTAAATCCTTTTCTGCACCACACAACAATCCTCTCAGCAGTCTGATGACAGTAGTCTTGCCACTGCCATTGACGCCGATCAGGAAATTTAAATCCTCATTGAAATTTATGTCGAAGTCAAGGTATCCATGGATGCCCTTTCCTACAAATCGTGTAATCTTCATCTTTTTGCCAATTTCTGTTTTGTCGATTATTGCCCACGCAAATATAATAATTCCAAAGCCCAACACAAAAATTATTGGCAGGAAAATAAAAAAAGCCCACTAATTTTGATTAGTGAGCTTTCTTTTTTTTCAAATTTCGATCTCTCCTTTCATCAATTTCGGCAACAGACTGTCTCGTAAGGTAGACAATCGCTGGGACTCTTTTATGTTAAAACCAATCTGTGTTATTATAGGTTTGATTATTGTTTGAAATTCTTCAATAATATTTTGAGGTGGTAATATCATATCGAAATTATTAACATCAGATGGCTTAACATGTGGCTGAACAGCACCTGTTTGAGCATGACGCAATAATCGGCTATTTATTGAAAGAAAACAATATACAAAATAAATATTGTGGCATTCTTTGTCAATAAAAGAACAATCAGAAGCCCATATATCAGAATGATACATTCGCATAAAACCTGCATTAGCACCAGAATTGCTAATGGTTACAACTGGTGCTTTTGTGTTGGCTTCGTTATGATAATAAGCAGGTTCCATTCCACCAGCAACAACAGGTATATCGCCAGGTATTGCATTTTTTGCAACAATTACTTTCCCTCTCTTAAATGTACATATTTCTCCCAACTTTCCCACCTTCCAGCCTTCTGGTATCAAGCCCATTTCGCTTTCTACCATTTTGCCGTTTTTAAATGGGCCGAAATCTACAAACCATTCCTTGAAAATTGCCTGTGCCATTTCCTCCAATTTAGAATTCAGCTTGTTGTTCGTTTCGATTTTATCATCCAATGACGAAAGAACCGACGAAATTTTTCGCTGGGTGTCAAGAGGTGGAAGATGAATTTCGTAATCTTTAATAAGTTGAGAATTAAGGTTTTGCTGTGCACCTCCATTAGCTAAAGATGCTAATTTAGTAAAATCATTTTTAATAGCATAATACACATAGTTGTAATCAGCTAATTTCGAATTGATTTCAAGGTTACAACAAGCTTGATTAGTCGTCAAAGGTATCTTATTAATTGCGACTTTTGCTGCAGTTGCACCATACATTGCAATTATGACACAATTTTCCTTGATCCATTTTGCAGAAGAATTTCGCAATCCTAAATCTGTAATATATTTTTCTGTTTTATATATTCGATTAAAATCAATCTCTTTTGTGTTCAACCATGGTATTTCACCTCCATAGTAGTCTTCAACAGTACTCTTCGGAGTGCCACCACTACAAGAATTAGAACAGACCTCTCCTAGCCTTACTTCTTTCCATTCCATACGTTCTTCCTCCTCCATTAAATATTAATACCAATACTAGCCAACTGTTTGCGGATGTTTTCTTCCTGAAGGTGGCTTTGGGCGAAAAGCTCCGAGATCTCGGCGGCCAGGCGTGCTGACTTTTCGGCGAATGGCTCTGAGTCTTCCTCCTCGT
>JAKSLV010000199.1 GCA_024401025.1 Bacteroidales bacterium | reverse complement strand
AATCTCTAATCTCTGTTCTCTAAACTCTAAACTCTAATCTCTGATCTCTAAACTAAAAGAATATGAGAATACTAATGCTTGGTTGGGAGTTTCCGCCCCACATTTCCGGAGGTCTTGGCACAGCCTGCCACGGCATTGTGAGCGGTCTGGGCAAGATACCCGATGCCAAGGTGATATTTGTGGTTCCCAAGGTGTTTGGCGACGAGAAGGCCGGCAATGCCGTGTTTGCCGGCGCCAACAAGTATATGGAACGCCACTCTACCATCAGAAACAGGAGGGTGAGGGTGGTGGATGCCCAGTCGTCGGATAAGCTCATATACATAGAGACCGCCTCGATGCTGCACCCCTACATGCAGGCCGAGCAGATAGAGAAAATCCTGATCCGCAAGCACATAGACCCTGATACTGTTTATTTTGAGGAAGACGGACGCATGATGGCCACGCAGGGCGGCAAAAACCGCGAGGTGAAGCTCAGTTTTCAGGACCTTCAGGATTCCGACGGCCCGCAGGAGAAGTTCGAGTTTACCGGCAAATATACCTCCAACCTATACACCGAGACCGGAATGTTTGCCCGTGTGTCGGAGGCGCTGTCGGCCGACTACGATTTCGACGTGATCCACGCCCACGACTGGCTCACCTACGAGGCCGGCATAGCTATAAAGAAAGCATCAGGAAAACCTCTCGTGATCCATGTGCACGCCACCGAATACGATAGGAGCGGAGGCACCGTGAATCCACGCGTATACAATATAGAGAAGCACGGCATGGAGGAGGCCGACGGCATAATCACCGTAAGCAACCTTACGCGCGATATCTGCGTGGATAAATATGGGGCTGATGCTTCCAAAATCACCACCGTATACAACGCCGTGGATTTCAAGCCCGGCAAGCACGAGCCACGCAAGAAGGACGGCGAGAAGATAGTTACCTTCCTTGGCAGGATCACATTCCAGAAAGGCCCTGAGTATTTCCTGGCCGCGGCCTACAAGGTATTGGAGCGTGAGAAGAATGTGCGCTTTGTGATGGCCGGCAATGGCGACATGTACCATTCCATGATAAAGACCGCCGCAAGGCTAGGCATATCCGACAGATTCCATTTCACCGACTTCCTTAACCGCGACGAGGTGCGCCAGCTATTCTCCATAAGCGATGTGTTTGTGATGCCGTCGGTATCGGAGCCGTTCGGCATTGTGCCTCTGGAAGCACTCAGAAGCGGTGTGCCGGTGATAATATCCAATCAGAGCGGAGTAAGCGAGGTGCTCAGGCACGCCCTGAAGGTGGATTACTGGGACGTGGATTCCATGGCCGACGCCATATACGCGCTGGTGAAGTATCCGGCGCTGAATAAGTTTTTTGTGGCTCATGGCCGCCAGGAGGTGGATCAGATGAAATGGGACCGCTGCGCCGAGGATATTTATGATGTGTACAAAACAGTAGTTAGTAGTTAGTAGTTAGTATTATGAAGACAATTTGCCTTAATTTCAATATACACAAGCCGTTGCTGCTAAGGAAATACAGGTTTTTCGATATCGGCAACAACAATTTCTATTTCGACGACTATGCCACCCGTGCCGAGATAGGCCGCAACGAGCGCGAGTTTCTGAAACCCACGCTGGAATCGCTGCTGGCTCTCGTAAACCATCACGAGGGCCTGTTCAGGTTTTCGCTCACGATATCGGGCCTGGCGCTTGGGCTCATAGAGCAGTGTTGCCCTGATGCTTTGGCCCTTCTGCAGAGGCTGGCTGATACCGGCTGCGTGGAGTTTGTGGCCATGCCGTACAACCATTCTCTGGCCTCGTTGGCTGATGCTGAGGAGTTTCAGCATCAGGCCAAAAAACATTCTGACGAGATAGAGCGATTGTTTGGCATAAGGCCCACCACGTTCCGCAACACCGAGCTGATATACACCGATGCCATAGGCGCCATGGTGTACAGGATGGGATTCGACACTATGCTGGTGGAGGGCGCAGGCAGAAGCCTGGATATCAAGGGTCCTGATTTTGTGTACTTTAATCCCGAGCAGCCGCGCCTCCGCATCCTGCCGCGCAACGAGAGCATTTCACGCATGTTGGAGGACGCCCTCAAGGATAAGAAACTCTTTACTCCCAAATACTTTGCCGAGCGCCTCTACGAGGTGGATGAGTATGACGACGTGATATAC
>JAKSLV010000198.1 GCA_024401025.1 Bacteroidales bacterium | reverse complement strand
AATCATAATTTGTACCTTTGAAATCAATGGAATTCCTGCAGCCTGTTTTCGCGGGCCCGTGTGCCCGCGATGATTATTAATATCAGCAGTTTTGTAGGGAACGGCCCGTGTGCCGTTCCGCATTTATTAACGTCTATTCCACTAAAGCAAGGATTGTTTCGTAATGCGACATAGGTCGTCCTCTACGAAGTATTTGTTTTGTGGTGATGACGAGCGGGCCCGTGAGCCTGCGATGATTATTAATATCAGCAGTTTTCTAGGTAACGGACCGTGTGCCGTTCCACATTTATTAAAGCCCATTCCACTAAAACAAGGATTGTTTCGGAACTGCACATAGGAGGTTCCCTACTGAAGAGAAAATTTATGGTAATTCATGTTCCCTCTCCAATAGCGCCAGAGGCGATAATGCAATTGCAAACTTGCCTTTCGTCAAAAAAAACTTCAAGAAAATTGATGAAACGAGAGAGAAAAGTGATATATTTGCGCCATCATGACAACAGAAATCACACTCACGCCGTCGCAGCAGGCGGCATTCGATAGCATAATGGAATTCCTCGATTCCGACAGTCAGCGGGTGTTCATACTCCGCGGATACGCCGGCACGGGCAAAACCACCATCACGCGCCTCATAGTGGAGCAGCTCCGTGAGAGGGAGCTTCAGTTCCACATCTGCGCATCCACCGGAAGGGCTGCAAAAGTAGTATCCAACGCCACAGGCGAGGCCGCCACCACCGTCCACAGCCTCCTGTACAAGTTCAACGGCTTCAATCAGGACCCCGAGAAAGTATTCCGCAGCGAGCAGAGCGGCCTCAGCGACTACGGACAGCTGTACATCTGCTTCGAGATGGCCAAGTTGCCGCAAAACAGCCCACGGCAGATCTACATCATCGACGAGTCGTCAATGATAAGCGATTGCCTGGCCCCTGATACTTCCATACAGCAGGCCCAGTTTGGCAGCGGACGCCTACTTACCGATTTCCTCAATTACGATCCCAACGGCAAATTCCTATTCATAGGCGACAACTGCCAGCTGCCGCCCGTAGGCCAGAAAATATCACCCGCCCTCAGCGTGGATTACTTCCGCAGCGAGTTCCGCATAGAAGCCGGCGAGGCCATCCTCACCGACATCATGCGTCAGAAGGGCGATAGCGACATCATATACCTCTCGTCGGAGATACGCCGTCTGTATCAGGCCGCCCCACTCGACAAGAGCTTCTACCCCCGCAACACCTGGACCAAGCTCCCCTGGCACGGCTACCGCGACATCCAGTTTCTGCCCAACCGCAATGCCCTGATATCAGCCTACATATCAAGGATAGCTGATGCCGACTACAATGGCGCCACCCTCATCACAAGCTCCAACTCCAAATGCAACGAGCTGGCATCCATGGTGAGGCCACAGCTTGGTTTCAGCGGAAGCCTCTGCGTGGGCGACCTCCTGCTCGTAACCCAGAACAACGTGTGCGGACTCATGAACGGCGACCTCGTAAGAGTTGTAGAGATAGGATCGCAGGAGATGATGGCCCGGCTTACATTCGTAAGCGTGTCGGTGGAGAGCATCACCACTGGCCACAGGTATTCCAGCTACCTGATACACGAGATACTCATAGGCAAATTCGCCAACCTCACCGGCGAGCAGCAGCGCGAGCTCTACGCCAACTTCTTCGTGCGCAACAGCGGACTCACACCCGGATTCCGCAGCGACAAGCGCGTGCTTCAGGACCTCATGATGAAAGACCCGTACCTCAACGCGCTCCGTTGCGTCTATGGCTATGCGCTCACCTGCCACAAGGCCCAGGGCGGCGAGTGGGACGACATCTTCATCGATCCCGCCCGCAACATCACCATGAGCCCCATCAAGTCGGATTATCAGTGGATATACACCTCCATGACCCGCGCCAAGAAGACGATACATCTTGCCGACGATTTCTTTTATCGCTGATACTGCCTCCACTGACAATTTCCCCTCAAAAAAAATTTTGCAATCCAAAAAACATTGATTATATTTGCACCGCAATACAAAAGTTTGTGACAGATGATAGCAAGCAGAAACATACTCGCTGGCCGAATTATTAGCCTTATCCTTTTGGGCCTTATACGCTAAGAGGGTGAGAAGTTTGGTGCGTGTCTGATAAGTTGCTCAGTTGCAAGCATATAACAAGGCATTGATAAAAAGCCCTTCTCACTCAAAAACCAATTTGATGAGAAGGGCTTTTTTATT
>JAKSLV010000197.1 GCA_024401025.1 Bacteroidales bacterium | reverse complement strand
TGATGTAGCAACCTACTCTGCAAGCAGTCTTCCGAGCAATTCCATTACCCTGTCTACTCCGCCCCAGCCGCCTTTGGTTTCGGATACCTCGCCTTTCTTGTTGATGAAAAGGTAGAATGGAATTCCGGAAACGTGGAATTTCTCCTGAAGCTTCATCATCTGGCCGTTGTTGAGGCGGTAGTGGTCGCCCTGCATGCCGGCTATCATGTTGTTGTACTCTTCCTCGGGAGAGGTCTCGTCGGTGATGTAGACGAAATCAACGCCCTTGGCTGCGAGCTCATCGTGATAAGGCTTCATGGCAGCGATGCCTGCGCGGCATGGTCCGCACCATGTGGCCCACATATCCACGTAAACCACCTTGCCCTTGTGACTCTTGAGAATGTCAACGAGAATGGCGTCGGCCTCAGTCTCGTTGGTCTGATGCTGGAAGTATCCGCCACGGGCCTTGTCGGCTTCTATCTCGGCCTTAATATTGGCGTTGCACTGCTTGGCGTATTCGGTGATTACAGGATTTCCGATCTCCTCCACGGCCTTCATCTGCATGTCGTCGAGTACGTGACGGCTCTCGAAAGCCCTCATCAATGGCTGAGATTTCATGAGGTCAACAAGGGTGCCCTTGTCGGAGCCGGTGATATTTTTTACCTTCTCATTTTTGATTCCGTTGAAGATATCGGTGTATTCCTGACCGTATTTCTCGTTGAACTTCTCGATGGTAGCTATCTCAGATTTAGTGTAAGGTCTGCCTTCGGTAAGCTTTGACAATTCCAAAAACATATTGTACATATTGGAGATGGTCTCGTCGTTGATGTGCTTGTCCATCATCTGCTTAAGTATTGCGATGCTCTGATCCATGCCTTGGGCGCCTATCTTCATTACCATCATTCCTATTTCGCTGACGCAGTACTCGTATTCGCTGCTGTATAGCATCTGGATATCGTTGAGGTTGAGCTCCAGAGCGTATTTCGCGAATTCCTCGGTGAACTCTGGGCGCTTGTAGTCCTCAGGCAGTGGAGCGCGGCGGTCCGCGATATTGTGGGTCTTGCGGTAAGCATCAGCTATGAAATAGTCTGCCATTCCGAGGTAATAGCCCTCGCGGCCTCTAAGGTCTATCTTGAAAAGTTCCTTGGCGGCCTTAGAAATGTCTGAGTTGTCGATATTCTGCTCTGCTTTCTTGGCGAGGTCGTAGATGTGGTTCTTGAAATCTATGGCTGATGTGCCGCTGAAGTTAATAACATCCTCGTAATCAATGTTTCTCTGCTTGTGCTCAATCTTGGCGAGGGTGTTGTTGAGTACGGCGTTGTCGCCCTTGAAATACTTGTATTTGCTTGGGCTGTCGTATCGGTATTCAGCGTAACGGTCGAAATCGTAGATGAATTCCTCGGTGCCGCCTATCGAGGCCACGAAACTCTCATTCACGAAAGCTATTTCCTCGGTCCTGAAGCCTACAATCTGGTACTGGCTTGTGAGGGGAAGCTCCATCTCGAAATTGCCCTCGGAATCCATGTCGGCCCAAATCTCGTCCTGGCTGCCGGTGATGGGATTGTTGATGAAGCACATGATGCGTATGGTGGCGCCGTCAAAAATCTCCTTCTTGTATCCCTTTATCTGACCTTTCAGCCTAGATGTGCCGGTTGCGAGATGGTTGATAGGCAAGGAGTTGCCATCACCGCTGATGTTGGCGGCCTGGGCATACTCGTCGTCGGCCTTTTGGCGGATTTCCTTGTTTTTCTTGTCTGATGCTGCGGTTACTGGCACATTCCAGAACTTGAAGTTGTTGATGCCCTCGCCCTCTATGAAGTCGATATACTCGGTGGTCTTGTTCACGGCCGGGAAGGTGAGCGAGAATGTGCGGGTAAAACCATCGGCGTTTGGCTTGAAATTCTCGTTGAGAGGAATTCCGTCGGCCTTGGTGAGAGCCAGCTTCTTGCCGTCTACCATAATGTAGCAGTCCTTGGCCATACTCATGGTGCCCTCGGCGTATCCGAGCCAGCACTTGAAGTAGAGGGTTGTGGCCTTGGGAGTTGTCTGAACCTTCTCGATGGCAATGCTCGACGAGCTGATGCCCCTTTTCTCCCAGGTCGGGTTCTCGATAGTGGCTTTCTGACCCATTGATATCAATGGCATCATGGCAACCATTGCCGCTGTCATAAGTCTTTTCATGTTATATGAATTTAGTGTGTATGGTAATAAAAGTACGGCAAAGATAGTAAACATTTTGTTTGGAAGTGCTATCGATCTTGTTTTTTAACAATT
>JAKSLV010000196.1 GCA_024401025.1 Bacteroidales bacterium | reverse complement strand
CGCAAACTCTTCCAGGAGGCACCCGTAACCATTGCCGCACACTGCGAGAGCGAGGCCATCATAAAGGCTGAGACTCAGCGATTCAAGGAAATGTTCCCCAACGGCGCCGAGCCAAAGATTCATCAGCACGTGCGCAACGCCAAGGCCTGTTACGAGAGCACAGCGCTGGCCGTATCGCTTGCAAAGGAATTTGACGCTCGTCTCCACGTAACACATATCACCACCAAGCGCGAACTCTCACTTTTCGAGAGCAAGCCATTGGTAAACAAGCTGATAACAGCTGAAGCCTGCATTCCCCACATCTGGTTTGACGCCGACGACTATGAGAATCCAAACTTCGGAATCCGCATCAAGTGCAATCCTTCCATCAAGGGACGCAGCGACCGCAAGGCCATCCGCGACGCCATAGTAAACGGCGTAATCGACAGCATTGCCACCGACCACGCGCCTCACGCCTGGGACGAGAAAAACAAGCCATATTTCGAGAGTCCGTCAGGAATGCCCGGAGTTGAGACGTCGTCGGCTGTGATAATGGACCTCGTACAGAGAAAGATTTTCCGCCTCGACGATATGGTTCAGAAAATGTGTCACGCGCCCGCCACAATCTTCAAGATTAAGGACCGCGGTTACATCAGGAAAGGCTATTTTGCCGACCTCGCCATCATCGATCCCGAGTGTCACTGGCAGGTGAAGGACGCCGAGGTTGCCAGCAAGTGCAAGTGGAGCCCTCTCAACGGTCTCTGGTTCGGCAGCAAGGTGGTAGCCACAATGGTAAACGGCAAATTCGTCGTTAAGGACGGAAAGGTGGTAGAGGGTCAGGACGCCGCCAAGCAGATAACTTTCAACCGTCTTTAATTACAAATTACGAAATCCGAATTACGAATTCAAAAAATACACAAAAATATGAAAAGATTTTTTGCCATATTAATGTTGACCGCGGGTTTGGTGTCTTGTGGGCAGCATCAGGCCGATAAAAAAACTGATGCCGCAGAGGAAATTTCCGAGGACGGCGTACTGATGACCGTGAACGAGAACGGTGAATGGACCATTCTGGAGGAGAAAACCGTGGCTCCGGCGGTGGTATCGGAAACCGAGACTTTCTACAATCTGGATCCAAACACGGCTTTGGCTGTAGCTGACCCTATTAGCTACAATGTGGACCTGAAAAACTACAACCCGAACGACGAATGGAAGAACGAAGCGCTGAGCAAGACCGACAGGATGGCCCTTGCAAACGCCATTTTCCAGGCCGTGTACAAGGGCAGGCTTACCGCAATCGACTATTTCAGCGAGGAGCCGATGACGATAGACGCCGTGAAGGAACTCGAGAAAAAATACAACCGCAGCGAGATTGGCCAGATAATGTTCACCGAGAAATGGTACTTCTCGGAGAGCAACCTCACTTTCACGAAAAAGGTGGAATCCATAACTCTCGCATACGAGCGCAAAGACCTGAAAACAGGTGAGAATCACGGATTTACTCCGGCATTTATGGTGAAACTTAAATAAAAATATTATGAGAAAAGCATTATTTTTCATAGCCCTGATGCTTACTGTATTTTCGGCAAGCGCTCAGGACAAGAAGGCTGAGGCTCTCAAAGAGGTAAGGGCGCTGTATGCCAAGGCTTTGGACAACATCAAGGAGCGCGACAGCGAATGTTCGGAGTGTATAGACAAGATAACCATAAAGAACGAGCAGATGCTGGGCGGCACAGGCAAGCACGAGAAAACCACCACTTTCTATTTCGACCAGAACTGGGACGATGGAAGCGGAAATGGCCTTAGAATCGAACCCAAATTCTTCAGGGTCAGCTACAACTACGCCGCAAGGACATACCTCGAGGAATACCTCTATGAGGACGGCAAACTGGTGTTCGCTTTCATCAAGGAAAACGACTACCCAGCCGTTGAAACCAGAGTGTACATAAAGAACGGAATCACCATCCTCGACAAGAGGGTTACCGCTGATACTCAGACTCATCCGTTTAATATGCTGCAGGTAAACAGCAGCAACGAGGACGTACAGAAAGCTGTGAACAACGCCAAGAACCTCAGCAACATCCTCAAGAGCGTTACCACCAGCTACTAATCAAGAGCTTTAAAAATCAAAAATCAAAAATCAAAAAATGGCAAAGTCAGAAACCCCGTTGATGAAACAATATTACGCCATCAAGGCCAAATACCCTGATGCGATATTGCTATTTAGAGTGGGTGATTTTTACGAGACATTCAGCAGCGACGCCGAGAAAGCCTCTC
>JAKSLV010000195.1 GCA_024401025.1 Bacteroidales bacterium | reverse complement strand
GGCTTTGCAATTAGGAGTTTAGATACTCACCACATCTCCGTCCTCGCAAATCTTCTTCATCTGGCCATCGCTGAGAAGCCAAGTCTCGCCGTGGAATTCCCCGATGCTGCCTTGTTGGAAATAAAAACTGCCGTCGGGAAGGGCGAAGAATCTATGACCCACGCTGTCAGGAATAGAAATATCCTCATAGATGCGGAGACCGTCGAGCGTGGCGTGACGGCACTTGTTCATATGTGGTTTTATCTGGACATCAGTAAGCCCCAGACCGGGGAAAAATCTCTTGTAGCTGATATCGAGAGCCTCGCCCGGCTCCTCGGGTACGGAATAAACCTCTGTGGCGCTGTTCATACTTCCGGCGCTGATGCCTACTATCATTCCGTTGAAGTCTTTGAGAATGTCGGTCAGACCCATTTCCATAAAAAACCTGTTCTGAGTTGGCACGTGTCCGCCGCCGAGAATCAGCATATCGCTGTCAAGCACTATATCACGGGCCCTGAGGATATTGCGCCTGTCCAGACCGCGGAACTGCCTGAATGTAAAGCCTATCCGCTCCAGCATATCCCTGAAAGCTGATACGTGGCCGTCGTTCTCGTGGTAATCGTCGGGAGTGGCGGTTATATATGTGCAGCTCATACGCTTGTGGCTGTTAAGGAGCAACAAGCGCTTGAAGCCGTTCTTGTGGTTTATCTCGGGAGTGCCCTCTATGCAGGGACTGCTTGTAAGCAATAATGTAATCATAAAAAATGTTTTGGACAAAGGTAAATCAAATTATCCAATTGCCCAAAACATTTATCGGCTACAAAACCTTGTCCATAAAATATGATATCTGGGGACGCCACCAGCACCAGTCGTGCGCCACATCGTGACCCCAATAGTCGAACCAGACATTATTGACACCGCGGCGGTGGAGTATCTCGTCGAGGCGGCGGGTGGAGGCCAAGAGGTCGTCTTCCCAATTGCCCTGACCCACACAGATAATAATACGGCGGTTGCGGTACTCGTTCCAGTAATAGTGGTCGTCGGGCATGTGGGTCAGGTAATCCTCTGGACTGTTGGAATATACCAGCTCGTCGCTGTAGTTTCCGAAGAAATAGCTTGCGTGATAGAGGCCCGACTGAGCTATCAGGGTATCAAAGATATCAGGCCTGCGGAAAAAGAAATTGGCCGAGTGGAATCCGCCCATAGAGCAACCCGTGGCTATCAGGTGTCCGCGGTCGCCAATCTCTGGAACCAACTCATCCACAATGTAATGATACCAGCGCTCGTGCTGCTCGATGCGCCAGCGGCAGTCGCCCTGCTCGTTGCTCCAGGTCTCCCAATCTATGCCGTCGAGACAGACAACTCTTAAGCGTCCGCTCTCGATGAATCCCGAGAGCTGGTCTATCATTCCGAAGTTCTCGTAGTCATAGAATCGTCCGTTCTGCGATGGGAACACCAACGCTGTCTTGCCCGAATGTCCGTAAACCTTGTATTCCATATCGCGGCCGAGCGAATGGCTGTAATGTTTTCTGTATTCTATCTTCATTTTTGATTTTCGATTTTTGATTTTTGATTGCCCCTCAATTAACTTTATGTCTCTAAGAGGGTAAGAGAAATAAGAGCACTATTTTTTAAGAGAAGTAATTTTTTCATCAAAAATTACTTTACAGAGGTTAAGAGCTCTCAGATGAAAGCTCTTAATCTCTACAAAGGATTTTTTCGCAAGAAAAACTCCGCCTCTAAAAACAAAAAAAACTCTTATCTCTCTTATCCTCTTAGAGAATCTAAATTCAATCAACCTGTTTATGAACGTATTCCACGAATTCGAGGTACTCGTCGTAGGTTTCTAGTTTTACTGTAAACATCTGATTGCCCATAGCGCCGGAGAGGATCTCGGGCATACGCTCGCACATCACCAACTTGTCCTTGTATTTTTCCCTGACGTCGTTGTCGCTGTGTTCGTAATTGTGGCAATCTCTCCTTGATGCGAAACCGCAGTAAAACTCATCCTTCCAAGGAATGGAGAGGGCGTTGCCGCCGTTGTGGTAGTATGCTGATGCCAACTGACTCTTGTCGTAGGCTATCATATCGGCCCAGATGCGGTAAACGTCTGTGCTGTGGGCGTAGTTTATCATATCGGGGGTGTAGCCTCCGGCGGGACGCATATTCACCTCCAACGCCACGAAGTCGCCTTTCTTGCCGAGGGCTCCACGGTCGCGGTCCAGACGGAAAAACTCCAAGTGTACAAACCTGCTCTTTACTCCGAAAGCCTCCACGGTCTTGCGTCCGATGGCTTTCAAAGCATCAGGAATCTCAC
>JAKSLV010000194.1 GCA_024401025.1 Bacteroidales bacterium | reverse complement strand
CGCCCTCCTTGGATAGGCGGCTGTTCTGGACGAAACCTGTTACCTTGGGATAGAAAACGCTCTCGTAGCGATAGCAGGTGATGTTGGTTTTGCTTACCTGAACAGGCTCCACGGCTATGAGAGGGAAATTGCCGTAGGCGTCCTCCATGTCGTCGATAACCTTGAGGAGCTCATCTAGTTTCAGTCGGTTCATGACGCACTCGTCCTTGGTGTGGTAGATGGCAATGCGGTCGGGGATGTGGCTCTTTATCAGGCCGATATGGTTGCTGATGCTGTTAAGCCAGCTCTGCGACGCGTTCTTGCGGTAATCGGCTATCATGGCGTCGGCCTTGGCGTAGAGCTGCGCTACCTTGGCCTTGTCGCCGGTGTTGATAATCTGCGAATAAATATCACGGAGCTGGTCCTCGTACTGGGCGGCAAACTGATAACACTCCAACTTGGCCGATTCCTCGTCGCGGGCGTATTTTGTATCCAGTTCCTGAAGCTTCCTCATCCTCTCCTTATCGGCGTCGATATCGGCAAGCTGCTGATTGATAGCCTGTTCGTTCTGCTGCTGTTTCTGGTTGAGGGCCATACCCTTGTTGTAGATATCAGGATACTTGGCCTTGGCAATGGCGTTCATCTCGTCCTCGGTGAGGTCGCGGCCCTTAGCCTTGGCCTCGGCGTCGATGTCGGCCAGAAGCTTCTCCATCTGTGCGGCGCTGATGCCGTTCTGAGCCTCGTTCATCTTCAGGGCCACCTTTGCAAACTCGGGATGATTCTTGCGGATAAAGTTAAGCTGCTCTATGTCAGTCATCTTGCGGCCCAGTTTTTTCTCCCTGGCGGCCACCTCGTCCTCTATCTTCTCGGCCTCGCGTGCCATCACCTGAATCTCCTGAGGTGTAAGCGATGCCATTGGGTTTCCGTTGCCCTGAGGCTTGATGTTTGGCTGCTGATACTGGGGTATCATGCCCTGGCAAATCTGGTCCTCCAGCTCTTCGATCCTGAGCTTTACGGCAGTAAGTTTCTTGAAATAGTTCTGATACTCGGCCTCGGTTGGGTTGGCCAGCTGTGCGGCAGTCGGCAAGGCAGGCAGCTGAGCAAGAAGCTGGTCGTAAGTATCTCCTGATGCCGGCCTCACATTGTCGAGGTCCACGTCGAAATAGTTGGAAGTCTCTCCCTGGGGATGATACTCGAAATCGGTAACCAAGGTAGTGGTAATCTGAGTGTTGTCGCCGCTTGGGGAATCTGCGATGTCGATCAATTTGCCACCATCGTCAGAAGAGGAGTTTCCGTTGTTTTTGCCGGTAAATCTGTTTACCTGCTGATTTACAGCGTTCTCGGCCTTCTGTTTCATCTTGTTGAGAAAGTTCTGGCCAAAGGCATCACCCTGCGACATGAACGCGAAAGCCGCCGCAAGAATTATCAGTTTTTTCATAATTATAAATATTTAGAAATTAGTAGTGTTATCTTGCATATCAACGCAAAAAATATGCAAATATTTGAATATTTATTATATTTTAATTTAATTGATTATAAATGGCTGCAAATAATCAAATATTGCTTATATTTGCAGAAACAAAAAACAGAATGTTATGACGGGAACCAACCCAAATACAAATCCCGACCCAATGGGAAAGGCCATTGCCGATTATTGGGAAAACAAGAAATGCGCCCACAAGTTGATGGTTTACTCGCCGGATTTCGAGGACGACGAATTTCCTGTAGAAACGCTTTTCAGGAACGTGGACCAGATGCCGGAAGTGGAAGCCTCAGCCCTAAAAATGGCCAAAGGCAAAATCCTTGACGTGGGCGCGGGTGCCGGATGCCACAGCCTGGCGCTTCAGGATATGGGCCTGATGCCTGACGCCATCGACATAAGCGCGCTGTCGGTGGCCACAATGAAGGCCCGCGGCGTAAGGAATGCCGAAGTAAGGGATTTCTGGACCGTGAGCGATAAATACGACACCATCCTGATGCTGATGAACGGAACAGGAATCATCGGCACCGTGGAGAATTTCCCTAATTTCTTCAAGCACATCAGCTCCATACTGGCCAACGGCGGACAGCTGCTGATAGATTCCACCGACCTCTGCTATCTTTTCGAGAACGAGGACGGCAGCATGGACATCCCAATAGGCGGAAGGTATTACGGCGAGATGGACTACACGATGAAATACGGGAAAACTATCGGCCGCCCATTCCCATGGCTTTATGTGGATTTCGACACGCTGGCCTTCCATGCCGAGAAAAGCGGCTTCAGGGCAGAAATGATAGCCGAGGGCGACCACTACGATTATCTGGCTAGGATTACGAGATGAGAG
>JAKSLV010000193.1 GCA_024401025.1 Bacteroidales bacterium | reverse complement strand
TGCTTGCCTACAAGGACGAGCGCAAGAAATTCAGAAACACTCCCCGTTTTGTGCCCGCCGGTCAGAGCACTCAGATGATAGTGGGCGCCACCAAGGAGACCGACAACGACATTCTGAAACTGTCATCAGCGCTTTACAAACGTGAGTCGATGCGCAGGGTCTATTATTCGGGTTATGTGGCCGTTAATAGCGACAGCCGACTGCCCGCACTCAAACAGCCTCCACTCGTGCGCGAGAACCGACTTTATCAGGCCGACTGGCTGATGAGGTTTTATCATTTTACCGTGGACGAAATCGTGAATTCTGATTTTCCGAATCTCGATTTGGAGGTTGACCCCAAAATCTCGTGGGCGCTCCGTCACCCTGAATTTTTCCCGATTGACGTAAACACCGCCGACTACGAGATGATTCTGCGAGTGCCGGGAATTGGTGTTAAGTCCGCAAGGCTGATAGTTGAGAGCCGTCGCCACGGAACACTCACCGAGGCTCAACTCAAGAAAATAGGCGTGGTGATGAAACGCGCAAAATATTTCATCGCCCTCAGAAGCCTTCCGCAGTTCTCGACAATCAACGAACTGAGGCCCGAGCGAGTCCGTCAGATGCTCATAAGTCAGAACAACGACTACGGACAACTGAAACTCGACCTCTTCGGCGACAACAAAATCGTTGACCTCAACAACAACGTAATCAGCCACCAAGAGGAAGGGCTCAACAAAAATATAATAGACGTGATATAGCGCCTACGGCGTTTTTTGGGTAAAACATAAATTACCATAAATTGACACGAATTTCCCATAAATTACCATTCTGCAGAGAAAAATTTTTGAATAATTTATGTAAATTCGTGATAATTTTTGTTATAAAAAAAGCCTCGGAGAGGCGTCACATAAATAACCGTTGGCGACGCTTGCGAGCCTGCGGACTATGGGACGATAAAAGGACAGTAAAATGAACGTTTTCCGATACGACAAAACTTTGGAAGGTCTTCTTACCTGCGTTTTCGACGCCTACGACCTAAAGATCTGGCCCGACGAATTGCTGGCCAGCGGAGCGCCGTTGCCATTGTTTTGCGACAACGTTATCGACATTGTTACCGACACTCAGAAATCGGACCGCGTATGGAAAGGCCTTCAGAAAAAGATGCAACCAGCGCCTCTTAGGTCGCTCGCACAATGTATCTGCGCCGACCGTGACCCCAAGGCCGATATCACAATGTTCCGCTATATCAGGAAAACCTTCGATTCGCCCAAGCCCATCGAGACCGATTTCCGCGATCCCGACGTGTTGGAAATCCTGAGAATCAGCAAGCGTGTAAGTTACGAGACCCTCAGGGTAAAGCAGTTTATGAGGTTTCAGAAGGCCGCCGACGGCACATATTTTGGAGCCTTTGCGCCCGACAACGACGTTATCGGCCTTGCCATAGAGCATTTCAAGGACCGTTTCGCCGACCAGCCTTTCATCATCTATGACACCCGCCGTCAATACGGATTCTATTACGACAAGACAGAGTGTCAGCAGATTACATTCACCGAGGAGCAACAGCACGCCATCACGGGCTTCCTCTCGGAGGACCTTATGGCCGAGGACGAGAAACTTTTCCAGAAACTCTGGAAAACCTACTTCAACGCCATCTGCATACGAGAGAGGCTAAATCTCCGCAAACATAAGCAGGATATGCCCGTCAGGTACTGGAAATATCTGATAGAGAAGCACTAAGCTCCCACTACCTCCATTATCGTCTCCCAGTGGTCGAAGGCTAGTTGATCTTGTTTCAAGTCGCTGATATTGTACCACTTGGCGTAGATAGCGTCGTCTCCGGCCTTGGGTTTTATGCTGTCTGAATCCACAGTTCCGCTGTAAACCATTGAGATAATCCAGCCACGTGGGTCACGGTTTGGCTTGTCGTGGATTTTCACGAAGTTGAGAACATTGTCGCTGAGTAGGGTAGAGGTCTCCTCCTGAAGCTCGCGGAGTGCGCAGGCCTTCACAGAGGCGTCGTCGGGACGGTAGAAACCGCCGGGAAGAGCCAATTTGTTCACGAACGGATTCTCGCTTCTGGTAATCAGCAAAACCTGTTTCTTGTCCTCGCTAAGTAACACTATATCAGTGGCTACCGACGGTGCGTCGTATTCCTTGCGGTTGTAGTTTTTCAGGAAAATCTCGTCATAACTTGTCTCGTCAACTTTCCTCTCCATAAGGCGGAACATTTCTTCCTGTGAGCGGTCGGAATAGAAGAGCGCGATGATTCCGGGAAGGTGCTCCACACCGTCACCTGTTATCATAAACTTGGCGGGATCGTCTTCCAAATA
>JAKSLV010000192.1 GCA_024401025.1 Bacteroidales bacterium | reverse complement strand
CTCAATATAATAATAGCGGCCTTCATAGCCGCTATCTTGATTGGCATCAGCGCCAGGATAATTTCCCACAGAAAGGAAATCCAGTTTGAGGCCATAGCCTTTGTATCGCTGCTGCCTATGATTCCCGGAATGTACGCCTACCGCACAATGCAGAATTTCATCCGCTGCATAGAGGGCGCCGGCAATATGGACCACGACCACTATTTCGCGCTGATGAGCTACAATGCGCTTATGACTTTCGCAATAATACTGATGATGGCGATAGGCGTAATGATGGTACCAAAGAAGATAGGCTACCACCAAAACAAGTAACCCTCCAGAGTCAGATAGTCGTTATCGTCACGCGACTCGGGATTAACTGTCAGCTGACAATAATTCAATACCAGCATCGAGCTGTCGTTCCTGAAAATAATCTCCTTGGCATTGTCCACGCAAATCTGGCTCTTGGGCACATCGTAATGGAAAGTCCTGCCTGATACATCCACATCCACGTGATAGATGCTGTCGGCATTCTCGGCGTGGGGTAAGGTTATACCATAGAAACTTATAATATTGAAACTTCCCACATTACGGTCTATCCTTACGCCGTCAACAGCAATATACGAGGTGTAATATATCGGAGCGTCATTGACAGCCTCATCATCCCACAAATTATCATAAATATCATCATCCCACAAATTATGATAATGATATTTCCAAGTGCTGTCAATAATATCCGACGACCATTCCCTTGGGAAAGTGCACTTCAGATAATGCAAGGCCTCATTCAGCTCAGGCTCCTGCTCCATATCCACATCGCCGCCAATCGGCAGAGTGTAGTTTTTGGCTTCCGACAGCGATTTTACCTCAGCCCTCAGCACGCCAAAAGTGATATTGGCCACGCTCCATGGACCAAACGACATCAGCAGGAATATTCCGGCAAAGGACACCGGAAGCCACACTATTCTTTTTTGCTTCGACAACAACAGATACAGGCAGACAGCCCAATACCAGAGATTCACAATCAGTAGCCAGAGCCTTGGCATCGTGATTCCATAATCAAAGAATCGCTTGATGATACCCACCGACATCAGGGCCACCAACGGCAGCATCAGGGCCGGCAAAATCCTAAACAAGGCCTCATCGAACTTACTGGTTCTCAGCTGCTTGTTTGGGTAAACGAAGAAAAGCACTATCAGCATGCCCACCATACAGATGGAAACCAGCACAGACACCCAGCCCCTAGGCAATTCCAAGGTGAAAAGGATTTTCAGGACATATACATAGAGCGACAGCATATAAAGTGCCAACAATCCCAGCAAAAGGAAATGGACAATGCGGTCGAAGACTTTCGACAGGCTCTCGGAGAGCGGCTCCTCGATCTCGTCTTTTGTGTTTATCGACGACAATGCAACCACCGGCATCAGACCCAAATACATCACAATGGCCACATCGCCAAACAACTCGCCATCCACCTTTATATCGAACAGCATCCTGAGTATCTGGAAAAAGAGCGAGATGCCGGCAAACAATGCGCTTGCAACAAAGACACCCAGCGAAAGCGAAGCCAGCACATTGCGGCTGAATTTCCAGAACTGGAGGTCGCTGTCGCGCTTCAGGAACAGACAAGTGAAGAAAAACACCAGCACCGCCAATGACATCGAGCAAATCAACGGAAGATAAAGGTCCTTGGTATCCCTATCCTCCATCAGCCAGAAAAGCAAATAGCATGCGCCGCCCCACAAGATAAGCGGCACAATCCTGACGAGCCACGATTTTACAACATCATCAATGCGTTCCGACAATAGCCTGAGCCCGGCCGATAGCACAAAGCCGCTGCCGAGAAAATAAGCCCACTTAAAAAAGAAGTCCTTGTCGGTGCCTGATGCGTGCACCATATATATGCCATAGCACATAAGCGCCCAGATAAGCACGAGCGCAATAGGAAAACGCTTTACAGCATCCAAGGCGCTGCTGAGAACGGCCTTGGGATTGAATTTCTTTAATACTTCCATAGCTACTATTAATTACGAAATCCGAATTACGAATTACGAATGCTCTTCAAATGTAACTAATTCGGATTTCGTAATTCGTAATTAAAATTTATCCTTCAAAATATCGTAAAGACACCTCGCCATCCTCCAAAACCGCGTAGGGCGATTTGCGGAACCAGACTCCGGTGTTTATGTATTGGATGCCGCCGCCGAGGTCGTAGACCGAATCTATGTGGCGGTGTCCGAAAATGTAACATTCGGCCTTCTCCTTGTCCATCACGGAGCGGATATACTTTATAATATATTCTCCCTCGTTTTGGAAGGGGAAAATCTCACGTGTGTATTGATGACGCGCGGCGCTCCA
>JAKSLV010000191.1 GCA_024401025.1 Bacteroidales bacterium | reverse complement strand
AAGATGGTGAAGTATTACCTGAACGAGGAGCCTATCCTGAAAAACGCCCCAACATATCTTCCATATTACAAGGAGGACTACGACTATATTCTCGGCAATATCAGCAAACTCGTTATCAAGGACGTGGCTGAGGCTGGCGGATACGGCGTAATGTTTGGACGCGACCTCACCAAGGAGAAACTCGAAAACCTCAAAAACCTCATCATAGAACAGCCACGTCGCTGGATTGCTCAGGAGGTGGTAGATTTCCGCGACCTCGAGATCCTGGAAGGCAACACCCGTGTGGAGCGCAAGGCCGACCTCCGTGCCTTCGTAATCACCGGCAAGGACACAAAAGTCTGGAAATCGGGCCTCACCCGCTTCTCCCGCAACCCCAACTCAATGATAGTGAACTCATCGCAAGGCGGTGGTTTCAAAGACACCTGGGTGCTGGAGTAGAGTTAAATGATTGAAGTGATTGAAGTGATTGAAGTAATTGAACGCATTGGATACACGCTTCAATAAACAATCAGTTATTTCAATTACTTCAAAAATATCAATCACTTCAATCATTTCAATTACTTCAGTAATTTCAATTACTTCAATTACTTCAATCACTTAAATAAAATGACAAGAGAACCAATTATATCTCCTACCAAGGCCGACAGGCTTTTTTGGTTGGGCCGTTACACAGAAAGAGTTTATTTCAACCTGCACCTCCTGCGTCGCTATTACGACAAGATGATTGACGGCGAGGCTGAGGATTATGAGGAATATTTCGAGAATATCGGAAGCGCCGTTCAGTATCCCGACAAGAAGTTCGCTATCCTCGGATATATGTACGACAAGAACAATCCCAACTCTATCCTCTCAGGCATAGAGCGCGCCAACGACAACGCAATCGTTCTCCGCGAGGAAATCACCTCTGAGTCACTGGCTTACGTTCAGATGAGCCTTGTGAAGATCAACAACGAGGCTTCGCGTCAGAACTCAAATATCACCAACTTGCAGTCCATTACCGACTGGTTGCTGGCATTCTGGGGATCTATCGAGGAGCGCGTGTGGGACGTTCGCGCCAAGAGCCTTCTCAAAATCGGCAAGACTATCGAGCATATCGATATGAAGTTCCGCTTCAACTACCCATATTACAAAATCAAGGAGGCTTTCGACACACTTTTCGATTTCGCCGAAATGGAGCCCGGTCTCTTCGACCACGACGCCCTCGAAGACCTCAGTTGCCTACTCGTGGAGAGCAAGTATCAGCCCGAAAACCCTGAGTACCGCAGTCTTGTACTCAGCAATATTGCAAAGATAGTGCTTATCTAAATGCGTGAGTATCAATATAGTTACCGCACAGAGTACACTTACGGACAGCCCGTATCAAGATACAGTTTCTTGCTGAGGTGTTTGCCGTGGAGCGGAGGAAGTCAGCATCCCGAAGAATCACAAGTAAGCATCCGCCACTCGCTTTTCGGCCTTGGCGATCAGGTGATTTTTTCGCGTGGCATCGACGGCTGGGGATCTTCTATTTGCTACGGATATGTGCCTGAGTATCACGATACTTTTATATCGGAGAGCAAGGGAATTGTGAGGATGGTGAGGCAGTATTACGAAATGCCGTTCCGTGGAAATTCCTCGGTTTTTCTGGCTGATACCGCCCTCACTATGGCCACTCTCGATATGAGGATTTTGTCAGCCGACTATGCCTCGGTATCAGGAACTCCTCTCGACAAGGCCCTGCGTATCTGCGACTTTGTGCATCACTATATTGAATTCGCTAGTGGTAGCACCACTTTCAAAACTACTGCATCAGAGAGTTTCCGACAGAGAAAAGGAGTTTGTCAGGACCTCGCGCACATTATGATTTCAATGTGCAGGTCGGTGGGCATACCCGTCCGCTACGTAAACGGCCTCACGGTTGGCGAGGGTCAGACACACGCCTGGGTGGAGGTCCTGAGTCAGAATCTTTGGTTCGGAGTGGACCCCACCGCCAACAAACTCATTGACCACGGCTACATAAAAATAGCCCACGGTCGCGACGCCCACGACTGCCCCGTAAACTGCGGAACATTCTACGGCATCGCCAACCAAAACACTTTCGTCCGCGTATCCGTGAATGAGGTGTAGCCTTGGTCACCTGTGCACTGAGTACCGTATGTAATCCCCACTACGTGGGTAATACATACGGTTATAGAAAACTTAGTCCCCGTTGGGGACACACGTTACAGTTATTTTAATAGGTCAAATAACGTCCCCAAGGGGGACAAATTATCAATAACCGTATGTACTACGCACGTAGTGCGGATTACATACGGAGAAAAAATATAATAATGATTACAACGATATATTCTACGCAGTTGCCTGTGGGAGAGA
>JAKSLV010000190.1 GCA_024401025.1 Bacteroidales bacterium | reverse complement strand
ATCTCCACCTCGCCTGTAGAGAAGTTTCTCTGGAAGTTCTCCATATCGGTGGCGGCGTTCCAAAGACACCACTCCTGGAACGAGAAGAGCTTTATTTTCTTTGTCTCTGATGTTGTGTTCTTGATTGTGACCTTCTGAACCTCAGCCCAAGTCTTCAAGGGAACGAAGAAGAGAACCTCTGTCTCGATGCCGTTCTTGGCGCCCTTTATCTTGGTGTAGTTCATACCGTGGCGACACTCGTAGAAATCGAGCGGAGTCTTGCAAGGCTTCCAGCCCGGGCTCCATACTGTGCCGTTGTCGTTGATGTAGAAGTAGCGTCCGCCGTTGTCCATTGGCACGCCGTTGTAGCGGTAGCGGGTGATGCGGCGGAACTTGGCGTCCTTGTAGAAGCTGTAGCCGCCTGCTGTGTTGGAGATTAAGGAGAAAAAGTCCTCGTTGCCAAGGTAGTTGATCCAAGGCCATGGAGTAGCAGGGTTTGTAATCACAAATTCCCTGTTCTGGTCATCAAAATGTCCGAATTCCATAATTCTAATAGTAAATTGGTGTATAAATCTATAATGTATTTTTTTTCAGAGGCCAAAGAAAAGGCATTTTTTTGATACTTACAAATAATTTGCATGAAATATTTGTAAAAAATATCAGAAGAAAAATATTACCTTTGCAGAAAATTATAAAAAAGCAAATAATAAGATGAATAGTTTGGCTGTAATCATACGTTATCTGGCGCCCTTCAAGAAGGAGGCCGCGCTCAATATCGTATTAAATATCCTGGGAACCATATTCTCCCTGTTCAGTTTCACGATGTTTATCCCCTTTCTCGACATGCTGTTCGAGAACGACAAGGTGGTGGCCGACCCCGGCCCGCTGGAGTGGAATCTGGAGAGCCTCGGCCACCTGATGGACCATTTCCAGTATTTTGTATTCACCATCACACAGGAGCACGGCAAGTTTCAGGCCCTCCTGATGCTGGGCGGAGTGGTACTGATATGTGCGTTCCTGCGCAACTTCTTCCTCTACATGGGCAGTTTCTACATGGCGCCCATCAGCAACGGATCGGTGATGATGTTTCAGCGCAAGATCTACAACAAGATTCTGGACCTTCCGCTAAGGTATTTCTCGGAGAGCAAGAAGGGCGATATCCTAAGCCGTTTCACATCCGACGTGCAGGAAGTGAGGGCCAGCATATCAGGCAGCCTCGACATGCTCTTCAAGGATCCCATACAGATAATAATATTCCTGGGCTACATGATCTGGACAAGCTGGCAGCTCACCATTTTCGTATTTGTGGTATTGCCGGGCATAGCCATACTCATAGGCAAGATTGGCAAGAGCCTCAAGGGATCGTCGAAGATAGGACAGCAGGCGGCCGGCGAGATGCTCACCATAATGGAGGAGACTCTGGGCGGCCTCAGGATTATAAAGGCATTTGTGGCAGAAGACAAGATGAAGGAGCGCTTCAGCAAGATAAACGACAAGGTGTACGCCATACAGAACAAGATTCAGAGAAAACACACATTGTCGTCGCCGCTGAGCGAGTTTCTCGGAATCTTCGTTTTCACAATAATGCTGGTGGCCGGCGGATACTTTATCCTTGTGGGCGGCGACAGCACCCTGAAGGCTTCGGTATTCATAGCCTACCTCGTGGTTTTCACTCAGATACTTAATCCCGCCAAGGACCTGGCCCGCACTTTCAACACCATACAGAAGGGTATGGCATCGCTGGAGCGCATCAACGCCATCCTCGACGAGGAGATGAATGTGCCCGAGATAGACAATCCCGTAAGAATCAGCGACTTCCAGCACAGCATCGAGTTCAGGAACGTATCTTTCAAGTATGCCGAGAAATACGTGCTCCGCAACATCAACCTCACCATAGAAAAGGGCAAGACAGTGGCTCTGGTGGGGCAGTCGGGATCAGGAAAATCCACCCTTGTGGACCTTCTGCCCAGATTCTGGGACATAGAGGAGGGCGAGATACTGATAGACGGCATCAACGTGAAAAACTACAAGGTATCGGACCTCCGCGGCCTGATGGGCAACGTAAACCAGGAATCGATACTTTTCAACGACAGCATCAGGAACAACATAGCTTTTGGAGTAGCTTCAGCCAAAGATGATGAGATAGAGGCCGCCGCCAAGGTAGCCAACGCCGTGGACTTTATCCGCGAGAAGGAAGAGGGCTACGAGAGCATGGTGGGCGACCGCGGATGCAAGCTCTCCGGCGGACAGAGGCAGCGCATTTCCATTGCCCGCGCCGTGCTAAAGAATCCTCCCATCCTGATACTGGACGAGGCCACATCGGCCCTCGACACCGAGAGCGAGCGCCTGGTGCAGGACGCCCTGATAAACCTGATGAAAAAC